>JAITIS010000045.1 GCA_031279305.1 Candidatus Margulisiibacteriota bacterium
TTATTGAGCCAGAATTTTACAGCCGCCGCGTTGGTCGTATTAGCCTGCGTGCTGAGGTGTATTTTTACGCTGGCGCTTAAAGAACGGATGAGCTGAAGCAGACCGGGATCGGCGATGATCACCGCGTCTATGCCGATTTTTTCCGCCTCCAGAAAATAGGCGCGGATCAAATCTAAATCATTGTCAAAAGCATAGATATTTAAGGCCAGATAAAATTTGCAACCGTGCTCGTGAGCAAAACGCACGCCTTCACCGAGCTCGGCTGGACTGGAAAAACCCCCGTCCGCGCGCAGGGAGTAACCGCCGCCGGCATACACTGCGTCCGCGCCGAAACGCACGGCTGTCTGGAGTTTTTCCAGATTGCCGGCAGGCGCCAAAAGCTCCGGCCGTTTTCCGCGCTGGCTCATAAGAAAATATTATATCATCAATACAGAAGCATATTGGCCGTGATGCCGAGATAAGCGTAAATATCCGTCTCTGCCCTAGGCGGATTTTGGTACAGCGCGCCGTAATTGCGGAGTACATCAAACGCGGCGGCGTAGTCATTGCTGGAATGCCAGATAAAAAATCCGTCTGTGCCGGCATCCTCGCAGGCGCGGATCTGTTCCCGGATATATTTGGCTAACGGCATATCGGCGTAGCTTAAATTCATAGCAAAACCTTGAATGTAGGGGATCATCCGCGCCGGCGTGCCGGCCAGTTTTTGTCTGGCCAGAGTGGATCCCTCCAGCACGGTGCGGTAAGGATTGCCCATTCGCAAGCGGTCGCCGTAAAAATGCGAGGGATATAACATCGGACTGACCACGTCGAGATATGGAGCCATTCTGATCAAATCCTGTCCGATAATATGGTGCGGCTGATAAGCCACAGAACCGAACACATCCGCGCCGACCGGAATATTCAGAGTGGCCCGCGCGTCTGCAAGAAATTTTTCAATGATTTCTTTTTTGCGCGGGTCCGGCGAGCCGCGGTCGGAAAACCGTATATAATCGTACTGTATTTCCGCGAAGCCTAAACTTTCCGCTTCTCTGGACAACGCTAATTTTTTCTGCCGGTTAGCCGGATCCTCAGCGGTTTGGTAGGTGGCGCCGTCTGCAAAAACCACAATGCGCGCGATGCGGTAAAACCCCAGCTTTCCAGCTTCTTGAAAATTTTTTAAGTAGATTGAATTGACGCCGTCGAAATCGCAGATCACGGTGTTTAGGCTGACCGCTCTGGCTTGCTGTAGGAGCGGCAGACAGCGTTCCGGGTAATTCATTGTCCAGATGCTTAGGTAAATGCCGCACAGCTTGCCGGGGCGTCGGGATGTATTTTCGGCTGTTTGGCGGGTAAAATTAAAGATAGCGAAAGAAAAACTGCCTAGAACTAATAGGATTAAAAATTTACGCATCGCGCGAAAATTTTAGCCTGACCGGCCGGAAGTGGCAAGGCAAGTGATATAATATCCGCGAGGGGGAGCCGATGTTTCCAGTGATAGATTCAGAAAAAACCGCGGCTTTGCTGTCTCGTCTGACCGCCGCCGCTACGGAAGAGGCGTTGTTTACGGAAATTATCGCCCTGAGCGGTTGTTATTACGACCGGCTTGGCGGTTCGGCCTCTTTTGGCGTCTGGTCTCCGCGTCTGGCCGCCGGACAAAAGTTGATTTTGAATATTGCTGTGCCGGCGGATGCTCCGGGCGCCTATACGCTGTTCAAATATGATATGCCGCGCCTTGATTCTGCTCTGAAAGCGGGCAGAGATTTTTTTCTGCTGGCGCTGAAAAATATAGAGCCTTTTAGCGCCCCCGGACAGGGCGCTTTGTATTTCTATACTTTTCCTGAACAGCCTCTGGTTCCGGATATTTATGCTTTTTACCAGCCTTTTGGCGTGGACGGGCCGTCAGCGGTCATTGACCAAGATTATCTCTGGCGCTCGGAAAAATCCGGCGGCTCGACGCCAATCTCGATCACCAAACTGCACGTCGGCATCGCCTCGCCCAGCGGAGATTTTGCCGGCCTGCAAAAAGAAATTATGGAAAATAAATATTTTGCGGCGGTGGACAGTCTGGAATTTCTGCCGCTGGGCGCCTTTCCCGGACGCTGCGGCTGGCGGCTGGAATTAAATGAAAATCAGCTTTTGGCAGTCAAGACGTCGGAACAAAAGCCGATCAACTGGGGTTATGACGGCGGCCCGGCTTTTATCTTGAGCGTTTCCGAGGCTTACGGCCTGCCCGGCCAGTTAAAAGCGCTGGTCGATACGGCGCGGATGCGCGGGATCAAAATCGGGTTTGACATACAGCTTAATCATTTTGGCCCGGAAGGAGTGTATCAGAATTATTATTTTCCGGAATACATTTCGCCGGAGCAGACAGAATGGGGGGCGCGGCCAAATTTCCGGAACAATTATGTCCGACGCTTATTGCTGGGTAAATTAAAAGAATTTTGTCTCCTGTACCGGCCGGATTATCTGCGGCTGGATATGAGCTCGCGTTATGGCGATGATGATTTCATCGCGGAGATCTGTCATCTGCTGCCGGATCTGCCGGTGATTCTGGAGGATGAGCGGCAAAAAAAATGGCTGACTGACTCGGACGGCGCGGGTGCTTTGGCCTGCTGGTCTTTTCCGGCGGTGCACGATCTGCAAAAAATCCGCGCGGGCAATTTTGCTGTTTTGCCGGAGCTTTTGGCTAAAATCACCTCCGCCGAGCGCCGAGTAATCTTTGCCAATTCGCACGATGAGCAGGGCAATAACGACGCCCGTCCGGTTTTAGACAAACTGACTCCGGCGCTGGCCGCGCTGGCGAACGGCATCGAGATGAGCTGGTATGCTTTTGGCTGGTTTCATTTTTTCTGCAATTACCGCGATGATGTGCAGCTGGTGCTGGTTACGGCGGAAAAAAGCGGAGCGATCCGCCATTATCCGGCTGAGCTTTGGCCGCGGATGACCGCGCTGCATCCTTATTTTCAAGATTTCCAGACCGCGCAGGAATTTTATAATTTCATTCATCATCTCTGGCGGGCGGAAGTGGCGCCCTGCCGCGGTGATCCCGCCCAGTGCCGTCGTAATGTGCAGGTCTGGATCAGCAATAACGAAATGCTGGCGGTTCTCTGTCTGGCTTTTAATCAAATGGTTTTTGCGCTGGCCAATATCGCCAGCTGGACTGCCGATCCGGCTTATTTGGAGTTTATCGGCGCGTTAAAAAAACTGCGCAAAGAAAATCTATGGCTGTACCGCGCGTGCTGTTATTACCATATCGATCACGAGCAAAAAAAACTGGCCGTGCTCAGCATCAACGAGCAAACCAAACAGGCTGTCAAACTGACTTATTCTTTGGGCGACGATACCAGCGTTAAATTATCTGTATTATAATTCGCTTATGGCTGAGCTTTTTGTTTTTATTTTGGCCGGCGGCTCCGGCACCAGACTGGCGCCGCTGTCTCTGACTATGGCTGGCAGACTGCCCAAGCAGTTTCTGCCGCTGGTCGGCGAGCGGACAATGTTGCGGCAGACCCTTGACCGTATTCCCAAGGGGCGTCTAATAGTGGTGCCGGAAGAACGTTACGCGCCGGCGGTGCGTGAGCAATGCGGGGGAGACGTGCAGGTATTGGCCGAGCCTTTTGGCTGTAACACCGCGGCGGCGGCGGGCTTGTGCGCTCTGTATGCTTTGCGGGAAACTGGCAGCCTCGACACCTTGTTATTTTTTCTGCCGGCGGATCATATTATGGATAAACAAATTTTTGCGCGGTTGTTTGCGCGGGCGCTGGCGCAGGCCAAAACCGGCAAAATTGTCACTATCGGCGTCACGCCGGACAGGCCGGATACTGGCTACGGCTATATCCAGACAGCCGGCTCTGGCCCCGTATTGCCTGTATTATCTTTCGTGGAAAAACCGGATCTGCCGACTGCCCAAAAGTATCTGGCGGCAGGTAATTATTTTTGGAACGCCGGCATATTTGCAATGCAGACCGGGGTGGCTCTGGACGCGCTGCGCCGCGACGCGCCGGAGATTTACGCGGAGCTGCGCGGCATTGATTTTGCGAAAGATTTGTCCGCGGAGATCGCCAGACAATATCAGAAAATTAAAGATAAAAAACAAAATATCTCGATTGACTATGCCGTGATGGAAAAAGAAGCGAAAAATATGCTGCTTATTCCCGCCCCGGCGACGCTGGACTGGAACGATGTTGGTGGCTGGATCGCTCTGAAAAAATATTATCCGCAGGATGCCGCCGGCAATTTGATTATCAATTATACTCCAGACCGGATACAGATTTCCGGCCTGCGGGACGCGCTAGTGGTGGATACGGAAAACGGCATTTTGCTCTGTCCGCAGGCTCTGGCGCCGCGGGCCAAAGAGATTATTCCAGGCATTGAAAAGGGACTGCGGACGGAATGTCTGGACTGTGAAAATATTGCAACGGAAAACACAACTGAACGATATATTGGTGTGCTTGGTTTAAGCCGTATCAGAGTATTTTACCGGGCAGGATTTTTGCGAATTGATAAAATATAAGAGTAGGCGTTTTATACTCTATGGCGCGACTGGCTCCAGAATATAACACAGCACCGTAAGCCCTCTGCCGCGGCTGATAAACAGTTAGTATAATTAACAGGATGATTATGTATAAAAAGATTATTTTTATTCCAGCAACTCTGCAGGATTATGGACAGACTCTGCGCGATATGTGTGAGCAGGTGTTTGACAGATTGTACAGCCTAGAGCGGGCGCAATTGCGTGACAATAATCCGGCCCAGCTGAATAGAATGTTAAAGCATTATGATTTGTTTTGGGAAAATATTGTTTGCTTAAAAGATTACACGGCAGATTCTTTGCGAGAATCCCGCCGGGGAATTTTTAAGATATTCAATGAAGCGGCTATTGAGGATGGCCTGAAATATCTGGCAAAGACCCGGCTTGTTTTTGCGCGGCATGAGGATTTTCTGACGGCGGCCACGATTTTGCACGATTTAGGCAAGTTCATTGCGGACGCCGATCATCCAGCTATCTCTTTGCGGAAATTTCAGGATTTATGCGCAAGTGACTTTCACGAGCTGATGGGCACAGATATATATCCGTATTTGTCCGCTATGGATCAAGAAACCAGATATATTATGGGTTTGTTGATTTATTACCACGGCATTGGCGGGATTTCTTTTGAGGGCAACTTAGGCGTGGTGCAGCAGCTTAAAAAAGATTATGCGCTGGCGCGGA
Source organism: Candidatus Margulisiibacteriota bacterium (assembly GCA_031279305.1). Classification (GTDB taxonomy): domain Bacteria; phylum Margulisbacteria; class Termititenacia; order Termititenacales; family Termititenacaceae; genus JAISQA01. Next base: position 5,192 of record JAITIS010000045.1, read on the forward strand.
ACCTTCCGCTGGATGAATTTTTAGATATACTGGTTTGTTTTGTCGCGCTGGATAAAGCCTCTGTGGCCAATGCGGCCGGAGACGGATTTTTAAGCTGGTATGATATTCAACGTTTACAGAAAATGCTGCATTCTATGCTGGTAGAAGGCCACGAGATTAACACTTTGGAAGACTGGGCGGATATGGTGACCAATCAATTCATAATGAATTACTCTCTCAGACAGCAAGCATATAATGTGTATTATCCCTTGTTTGAACAAATAGCTCTAAACTATTTTGCTGAGGTTAAAGAGTCTTTTCTGCGGCAGATACGGAACAATTCCAATCAGGCGCCTCTTTTTGGTTATGTAAACAGCTATCTATTTCATTTTGCTTGGAACGGCGATGTGGGCGCGATTTTGAATGAAAAAATGGCTAAAAATGGTGAACTATTTACAGATATTACTGTTTTAACTAGATTTTTCCTGATTAAAACTGCCGTAGTATTTTTTTATACACAGGAAAAAGAGGATCTAGACCGGACAGTTCCCTATGCGCAGAGCGGCCAAAAAAATATTTTTGCGGTTAAATCTATTGAGGATATTTACAGAGCGCTTCTGGATTATTTGAAGACAGGGGAAGCGGTGCGAATTCTAAATATCGCGCCGGAAGAACAGAATAATCCGGGATAGCCCTGCGGCTTCATTTAGGCTAGCTCCCAATTTGGTTTAGCCTGTATATTTAATTCGGCAAAATGCCCAGTCTTGTACGAGCGAATGGCCGCGCCGGCGATCATCGCCGCGTTGTCTGTGCAGAGCCGCAAGTCCGGTATATGCACCTGCAAGCCCCGCATTTCTCCAGCGGATTTGAGCGCGCGGCGCAGAGTTTGATTAGCCGCCACGCCGCCGGCCAGATAGATGTTGCTGATCTGATATTCCTGAGCCGCGGCCAGCGTGTTGGTGACGAGCATTTCCACGGCTGTTTGCTGAAAAGCCGCGCAGATGTCCTCCATTCTAGCCTCAGGATGAGCGCGGCGGTAATTAAGCGCGCCGGTTTTTAAGCCGCTAAAACTGAAGTCGAATTTATTCTCCGGCGCGCGGATTTTGGCGCGGGTAAATTTTATTTTTTCCGCATTGCCGTTTTGCGCGGCTTGGTCTACAGCCGGTCCGCCGGGGTAGCCGAGTTTGAGTATTCTGGCTGCTTTGTCATAGGCCTCGCCCGCCGCGTCATCAATAGTGCGTCCAACTGTCCGGTAAACTCCGGCAGCCGGCGACAGAACTATCTGCGTGTGCCCGCCGCTGACGATGAGGCAGAGAAAAGGATATGGCGCCTCTAGTTTAGACGGTGCGTCTAAGGCAACAAAATTGGCGAAAATATGACCTTCCAGATGATTGACGGCGATCAGCGGTTTTTGGTGAATATAGGCGAGCGTTTTGGCGGCCTGCAGTCCGACGAGCAGCGCGCCGAGAAGTCCCGGCCCCTGCGTGACGGCTACAGCGGCAATATCCCGCGCTGGCTGTCCGGCTTTTTGCAGCGCCTCTGCGATGACCAAATTAACCGCCTCGACGTGCATACGCGCTGCTATTTCCGGGATAACTCCGCCATAGTCTTTGTGCGTGTTGATCTGCGTGGCAATAATATTACTGTGAATGACGCCGTCTGTGCCGACTACCGCGGCGGCGGTCTCATCGCAAGAGGTCTCGATGCCGAGCAGGCAATCCATTATTTAAGGATAACAGAATAGCTTAAACAAGTGCAAGCCGGACGGAATTTTATTGCCACGCGCTTTATTCTCTGTTAAACTAGCGCCACTTTCGAAGCAAGGAAAGCAGGGCGCAATTCCCTCGTTGACCCGCAGCCGTATAACCGGAACGCTTGCAGGGAAAGAATTCTGGTCGAGGAGCTGCCATTATGCGGATAAATTTTATGTCTTAGTTTTCACTGACAAAAATTTTAGGAGGAAAAATGCAGACTACAATAGTAGGCTATCCGCGTCTTGGCGCGCAGAGGGAGTTGAAAAAATATACTGAGCGGTATTTTCGCGGGGAAATAACGCAGGCTGAGCTGCTGGGTTCCGCGGAAAAATTAAAAGAAGCGCAGTGGCTGCGGCAGCGGGAAAAAGGCTTGGATATTTCTCCAGTCAATGATTTTTCTTTTTACGATAATATGCTGGATACGGCTTGGTTATTGAATATAACCCCGGAACGCTACCAAAGACTAGACTTGCCGGCGCTGGACGTTTATTTTGCTATGGCCAGAGGTTATCAGCGGGACGGACAGGATGTGCGGGCTTTGAAAATGCGCAAATGGTTTAACACCAATTATCATTATTTAGTTCCGGAAATTGAAACCGGCGTTAAACCTGAAATTCAGCCGGATAAATTATTTCAGGAATGTGCGGCGGCGGAAAAACTGGGGCTGTCTTATCGTCCGGCGCTGATCGGCCCTTATACTTTTTTGCGGCTTAGCCTCAATAAATCCGGTAAAAGTCTGGCTGTTCTGGCCGCTGAACTGGCCGCGGCTTACGGCGCGGTGTTTTCCAGTCTGGCTGCCTATCGCTGTGAGTATATTCAGCTGGATGAACCGGCTCTGGCTCTGGATTTGACTGCGGAGGACGCGGCCCTTTTTGAGCGGATTTATCTGCCGCTGCTGGCAGACAAACACGGTAAAAAAATTCTTTTGCAGACTTATTTCGGCGATATACGGGACATATACGCTAAAGTTAGACTTCTGGATTTTGACGCTATCGGGCTGGATCTAGTCGAAGGCGGACGCAATTTGGAGCTGCTGGAGCAATATGGTTTTCCCGGCGCTCAAAAACTGTATGCCGGATTGATCAGCGGTAAAAATATCTGGCTGAATGATTATCAAAAAAGTCTGGCGGTTATAGGCAGGCTGGCTAAAACTGTCGCGCGGGAACAGCTGGTGCTGACCACGTCGTGTTCCCTGCTGCACGTACCGTATTCTGTGCGCTATGAACATAAACTGGCGGAAAAATATAAAGAGCAGCTGGCTTTTGCGGAAGAAAAATTAGAAGAACTACGCATTCTGAAAACTCTGGCGAAAAATCCCGATGCAGAGATACTGCGGCGCAATCAGGAAATCATACTGGCCAGACAGAATGATCCGGATTTTCTAAACGCCGGAGTCAGAGAGCAGGCGCGGCAGGCCGCCGCGGAGATTGTCCGCCGGCCCGGATTTGCCGGGCGCCAGATTAAACAGCAAGGTGTACTAAATCTGCCTCTCCTGCCCGCAACCACGATCGGTTCTTTTCCGCAGACGCCGGAGGTGCGCGGCTGGCGCAGAGACTATAAACAGGGACGGCTGTCCGCGGCGGAATATAAAGACCGCATTAAGGATAAAATAAAAACGCTCATTGCCCTGCAGGAAGAACTTGATCTGGACGTGCTGGTGCACGGCGAGTACGAACGCAATGATATGGTGGAATATTTCGGCGAGCATTTGCAGGGTTTTATTTTTACCGAAAACGGCTGGGTGCAATCTTACGGCACCAGAGGGGTAAAGCCACCGCTTATTTTTGGCGATGTGGCGCGTCCGGAGTCTTTTACCGTGGAATGGATAAAATACGCCCAGTCTCTAACCGCCAAACCGGTCAAAGGCATGCTGACCGGCCCCGTCACTATTCTTAATTGGTCTTTTCCCAGAGAGGATATTCCGTTATCCCAGATTGCTTATCAGATCGCTCTGGCCATACAAGCCGAAGTGCTGGACTTAGAAAAAAACGGCATAAAAATTATCCAGATCGATGAAGCCGCTTTGCGGGAAAAACTGCCCCTGCGCCGGGCGGACTGGCAGGATTATTTGGATTGGGCGATCAAAGCCTTTCGGCTGACGCATTATCTGGTGAAACCGGAAACCCAGATTCATACGCATATGTGTTACAGTGAATTTGAGGACATCATCGAGGCGCTCAAGGCGCTGGACGCTGATGTGCTGACCGTCGAAGCGGCCCGCTCCGATTTGACTTTGCTGGCCAGTCTGGTTGATTACGGCGGATATGTCGGGCCGGGTATTTATGACATTCATTCGCCGCGGGTGCCCTCGGTTGATGAACTGGTTAGTATTTTGGAAAAAATGTGCTCCAAATTGGACGCCGCGAAACTCTGGGTAAACCCGGACTGCGGGCTGAAGACCAGAACAGAAAACGAGGCGATTGCCAGCCTGCGCAATATGACGGCGGCCGCTGCCCGGATGCGGGAAAAGGTTTACCATTTGGCCAAAAGCAAGTAAAATAACCCGTATTTTGAGTGTTTGGAGCGGAAAATTATGACAGCGCGGGTGATAGTCGGCACGCAGTGGGGCGATGAAGGCAAAGGCAAGATTACAGATATTCTGGCGGAGAATGCCGATATAGTCGTGCGTTATCAGGGCGGCAACAATGCTGGCCATACAGTTATTGCCAGAAGCGAGGTTTTCAAGCTGCATTTGATACCTTCAGGCATTCTTTTTCCAGATACAGTCTGTGTCATTGGCAACGGCGTGGTCGTCGATCCAGAAGCGCTGCTCGCGGAAATAAATATGCTGCGCGGCCGCGGCGTAAAAATCACGCCGGACAATCTCAAAATCTCCTCGGCGGCGCATATCATACTGGCCGCGTATAAAACTAAAGATTTGCAGCAGGAAGCCGGCCGGGAGAAAAAAATTGGCACCACCGGCCGCGGCATCGGTCCGGCTTATACGGCCAAAATCGACCGCTCCGGCATCCGTATGGAAGTTTTTCTGCGCGCTGAACCGCCGGCGGAATTGCGGAAATTTCAGGCGGAGTTAAAGCCGTATATTATCGACAGTATAAAATATCTCGATGAAGCTCTGACGCGGGGTAAAAATATTTTATTGGAGGGAGCGCAGGGCACAATGCTCGACGTCGATCACGGGACATATCCTTTTGTTACCTCGTCCAATCCGACAGCCGGCGGCGCCTGCACCGGTTCCGGTATCGGCCCGACGAAAATCGACGAGGTCTGGGGCGTGGTCAAAGCTTATTCGACCAGAGTGGGCGAAGGGCCTTTTCCCACGGAGCTGTTTGATAAAGACGGTGAATATTTGCGCGCGGCAGGCGGTGAGTATGGCACGACTACCGGGCGCGCGCGGCGCTGCGGCTGGTTCGATGCCGTGGTGGTCAAACACGCTGTCCGGGTCAATGGCCTGACCGATCTGGTGATCACCAAGCTGGATGTGCTGGATAAACTACCCCGGATAAAAATCTGTGCCGCCTATGAAATAGACGGCAGGACAATCACGGATTTGCCCACGGATCTGGAACTTTTCACCAAAGCCAGACCGGTTTACACAGAATTGGACGGCTGGCAAAAGAACACGACCGGCTGCCGCTCTTTTTCCGATCTGCCGGCCGGAGCCTTAAAATATATTGCTAAACTTCAGGATTTGCTTGATGTCAAAATTACGTTGGTCTCGACAGGACCAGACCGCGTTCAGGCGATGCGCCGGGATATTTAGTTACCAGCGGCGGGGCTTGGGTTTCGGCCAGATATTTTCCAGCTCTTCCCAGTTGAACCGGCGGGTCAGATACATCACTAGCGCTACGACTATAAAAGCGGAGATAGAACCGATCAGCAGAGCGTAAGATTCAGCGTTGAGCACCGCATAAAGGAAAATATACATAATAGCCACAACTATGCCCATATACCAGTTTTTCCGCCAGTCCGGCAGCAGAGATCGGACATAAAGCGTCAGGGTAATAGTCACCGCCAGAGCCGAAGCAAAATACGCGGCAAAAAAATTGATCTGTTCCGAAAGAGACAGCAACAGCAAATAGAAAATAATATTTTCAATGCCGGCGAGCACATAGGAAACCGGATGAATATGTTTTTTGGCGAAAATCTCTAACAGGAACAGCGTAAAAAACGGCGCCGCCAAGAAAAGCACCGCGTATTTAACCGCGCGGGTATTGATAGCGTAGGTATCCAGCACCCGCAGAAAATTCACGCCGAATAAAGAATCGTCAAAAACAGCGGTGTATCCTTCCCGCCAGAAAAGCGGAATATTCCGGCTGAGGTAACTGATATCCCACTGCGCGGTAAATCCTTTGTCTGTGATATGGGATTTATTCGGCAGAAACGAGCCCTGAAACGAAGGAGAGCGCCAGTCAGCGGTGATGTCTATATGATTGTCCTGTCCAATCGGCAGGATTTCCATTAGCTGGCCGCCCTGAATGGCAATGCTGATGGCAAAATCCGCTTTTTGATTGGTAAAATTAGGTATTTTGGCGTAAATGCCCGAACTGCCGCGCCGGAACAATTTATTATTCAGGCTGCCAGGCTGAAAGAAAAGCTCCTGATAATTAAACCTAGCGGTGTTTATTTTGCGTATGCCTTTTTGTCCAGACAGCGAGATGACCAGCGCCGCTTGATTGAAAAAAAGCCGCTCGTTGGGTTCCAGCGCGGCCAGCGCCATTGCCGGAGCGAAATTGCCGGTCAAGGTCATCTCGCCGTAAAACAACGGCACGGCAAAAATACCGCGCTTGCGCACCTCGGTCTTAAAGTCCGCGCTGATCCCCAGTTTTTGCGGCGCGATGGCCAGCGTGATCGGCGTGTGTTTGATCTCGACTTTTTCGCCTTCTTTTTCAGTCTTGACGCGCGCTTCGGTGGTGCGCACTCCCGGTATAACAATAATCGGACCGGCGGCGCTCAACTGTTTACCCCAAGCTTCCATTATATTGGCTTCTGCTTCTTTGGCGGTGTTGCCGCGCTCATAGACCAGCCCCCGAATCATAGAGGCGGGTATCTGAAGCAGGATGATTAAAAATACCAGCAGGCCAAACTTAAAAGTATAGGTATGGTGAAAATATTTAGCCATAGTATATAGATGGATTATAACATAGCGTTTTGTAAAAAAGCCAAGCATTCCCGCACCAGATATTCCGGCGCGGAAGCTCCCGCCGTAAGTCCGACTTTGCTGTACTGTTTTATCTCCGCCGGCAGTTCCCGGTAATTGTCCACCAGATAAGCCGGACGTCCCTGCGCCTCAACCACTTCTTTCAAACGCGCGGAGTTAGAGCTGTTGCGCGAGCCGATGATAACCACCGCTTCGGTTTTGGCCGCGATATTGCGCGCTGCCTCCTGTCTGGCCGCGGTCGCATAACAAATATCTTTCTGCGCCGGTTCGATCAATCCGGGGAAAATCTTTTTTATTTGCGCGATCAAGCCGGCGGTTTCCGTAATATTCAGCGTGGTTTGGGTCAGCGCCGCGTACTGTTTTTTGTCTCTGGGGATGAGCGGAATATCCGCGCTGTTCTCAATAATCGTAATGTTTTGCGGAGCTTCGCCGTAGACCCCGGCGGCTTCCTCGTGTTTGTGGTGGCCGATATAAATAATATATACTCCGTGTTTGGTAAATCCCAGCGCTTCCCGGTGCACTTTCTTAACCAGCGGACAGGTCGCGTCGATGATTTGCAGATTGCGTTCCGCGGCCTGACGGCGGATATCCGGAGCGACGCCGTGCGCGCTGAAAACAATATGGCCGCCATTCGGAACGGCTTTTAAGTCTTTGACAAAAACGACGCCTTTGTCCTGATAATTTTTAATGATCGTTTTGTTGTGGACAATCTCGTTCAAAACGGACAGCTTTAGCTTTTTGGCCAGCGCCTCGTCCAGCAGGTTCAGCGCATTCTGCACCCCGTTGCAAAATCCGCGTGGTTCGCTCAAAAAAACCTGCATTTTATACGCTTCTAAAAAACAAAACTGCTGTGCAGGACGTAGTAAGACTGTGGCTGGCGGCCTACTTCGTCACCCAGCTCCTCCGTGTAATAAACTAGGCCGGCGCGGTACCAGCCCAGATTGAAATTAAAGCCCAGCGTGGGATAACCTTGATTTAGCCCCATCCGCCAGCCGCACAGCCCGTAGTTTTGCTCCAAGCCGAAATGCAGTCTTTTGTACAGCGAGTTGTCCGGATGAATGATATCCCAATCCGCGGCGTACACCGCGTCGGGCAGAATATAATGCAGAAACGCCAACCAGCCTTGCTTAAAAGGCGAAGCCTGCACAGCCAGACCGGCGGTCATAGTCAGTGGAATCTGCTGGGTATAAGGGTATTCTTCCTGAAGTTTTTCAGAGTTAATATTGTCATAAGAAATGCCGTTTAAGCGGGTGAATAAATTATGCGCCACAATGCCAATCTTGGTCGCGCCTAAAAAAGTCTCCGCCTCGCCCAGTACTCCAATATCCAGTCCCACGCCGCTGCCCGCGCGGACATTTAATCCACTGGGTGAATCTTCGTCTAATAAATCGATCGCTTCTACTTCCAGCGTCTCACCGCCGTCTTCGGCATTGTAAAGCGCGTAACGATTTATTTTTTTGAGAGTGAAACCGATCTGAAGATTGCGCAGGAAAAAATCCTCTGGATTGGCAACATAATTAGCCAGATCGACTTCATCCGCCCAAGTCAGCGAGGGAAACACCAGATCAAAATAACCGGAGGCCTCAAAACGCGGCGAGAGGCGGTTCAAAACTTTGGAGTCGAGCTGTCCGCCGGCGTAGGCTCCGATGGCCAAAGCTCCGATTTCCTCCGCGTCGAATACTATCCCGCTGGACCAATTGCCGCCCAGTCCCAGCGCGGTCGGAATTATCCGGCGGTAGGCTTCCACAGCGCTTTCCTTCTCCTCGCCCTCATTTAATTTGCGCAAAGCGCCCGGAGTTTCTGCGCCGTAATAAATGCTGTTGGGGAAAATAATAAACGGCGGCAGGGTAAGCGAGTGTTTTATTTTTACGGCGTGCGCGGGATTGTAGAAATAGGAATCTTCTTTATTGACCACGGCGCTGCCGGCCCCGCCCATAGCCATTCGCGCCGGGCTGCAATGCACCGCCGGCCGGGCGGCAGTGCTGCCTATCGTGCATAACATAAACAAAACCATTAAAAACTTTTTCATAGATTATTTTCTCTTTACAAGCCAAAAATTGCCTGCACAATGCCCCAAGTGGTGGCCGGACTTATGCCTCCGGCTACGGTTATTGCATAATTTACATCTGTCATAGTTTTCTGCATCTCCCGAAATGCTTTGGTGAGATCTTTGTTATTGGTGGCCAGCGCCAGCAATTCGCCGGCGCGGTTCACATAACGTATTGCTTCAGTGACATTGTCGCTGCCGCCGCAGACGGCTTTATATTCGCTGGAAACATCATCCAAAATATTGAGGCTGGCGATCACAGCCTGCAGGCCGTCATCGCTGGGATCAAATGCCTGTTTGAGATTGGCGGTATGCGCGGCCAGCACAGCCAGCGCGCCGATCAGCTGATCAGACTTGTTATCCGGGGTTATGTTCAGAAAAATATCTCCAGCTTCGATGATCAGTCCGGTATTATTTTTGCGATGCATTAGCTTATCTAGTCTGATGATCGCGTTGTCCGGCAGAGTGTCGTCATCTAACGCCTCCAAGATAGAAGCCAAATCAAGATCCGCTTTGCCTAGCAAAGCCTCGGCATAGATAATCCGGCCTTCCACGCTCCGGTCATCTTTGACCAGAGACAGCGCCTTGTCATATTTAGCTTCGTCGAGCGCTTGTCTAGCCGCTTCCGTGTTGCTGATATTCGGTTTGGGCGTAGCCCATTGCAGCGCATTGGTCTGACCACAGCCAGACAGACTAAGAGTCAAAAATGCCAGCAAAAATAAAAAAATTTTTTTCATTGACGCAGCCACTCAAATTATACAATAACCTCTACTTCTAAAACAGCTCAAGCTGGCCGGCCCCAGCGGGTTTTTCTAGCATAGCCAGCAGCAACTCGGCGCGTTTGGTGATCTCTTCCGGCAAACCGGCCAGTCTGGCGACATAGATGCCGTAACTGCCGCCGGCTGTTCCCGGCGCTACTTTGTGCAGAAAAACAATATCCTGTCCCTGCTCTGCCACCGAGACATTGTAGTTGTGAATATGCGGATACTGGCCGGCCAGCTGGGACAGCTCGTGGTAATGCGTGGCGAAAATCGTCTTGGCGCCCAGACGCAGATAAATATACTCCGAGAGCGCCCAAGCTATGGCCATCCCGTCATAAGTACTGGTGCCGCGGCCAACTTCATCCAGAATGATCAGGGAATTTTTAGTCGCGTTGCGCACGATATTAGCGGTCTCGGCCATTTCGACCATAAAAGTGGATTTGCCGGCAAAAAGATCATCGGTCGCGCCAACTCTGGTAAACAATCTGTCGATCAGCTCAAACTCCATTTTTTCCGCGGGCACATAGGAGCCGGCCTGCGCCATTAACGCCAGCAAGGCAGTTTGCCGCATATAGGTGGACTTGCCGGACATATTGGGTCCAAAAAGCAGCATCAGACGGGTGGTTTCCGGCGACAATAACAGGTCGTTGGGGATGAATTGTTCCGCGCCGAGCGACTGTTCCACGGCCGGATGCCGGCCTTTGCGTATTTCTAATTTTCCGCCGGTGTTTTCCAGTATGACCGGCCGGACAAAATGTCTGGCCGCGGCGGTTTCCGCCAGCGCCAGCAGAACATCCAGCTCCGCCGCGGCTCCGGCGATCTTTTGAATGACTGGCGTGTGCTCCGCTATGCTCTGGCGCAGCGAGGCGAACAAAGTATATTCTAATTTTTCGGTTTTTGCTCCGGCATTGAGCATCGCTTCTTCTTTGGTTTTGAGTTCCGGCGTGATGTAACGCTCGGCGCCCGTCAAAGTCTGTTTGCGTATATAATCCGCCGGCACCAGATTTTTATTGGCGTTAGAAATTTCTATATAGTAGCCGAACACCGAATTGTAGCCGATTTTAAGTGATTTAATCCCGGTGCGTTCTTTTTCTTTGTTCTCCAGTTTAGCCAGCCAGTCTTTGCCTAGACGGGTTATGCGGCGCAGTTCATCTAGTTCGGCGTTATAGCCGTCGCGGAAAATGTTGCCTTCTTTAAGCTGCAGCGGCGGGTTTTCGACAATAGCCTGCTTAATAAGCGCACAGATCTTTTGGCTAACCGTTTGATATTCCGGTTCGCGCAGAGCCAGCAGCGGCGGCGCGGAAAACTGCGCCAGCAGCGGCAGCAGATTTTGGATTGCCCGCAGGGACTCTTTGAGGCAGACCAGATCGCGCGCGTTGGCATTGCCGTTGGTGATTCGGCCGATGAGCCTTTCGATATCGTAAACATCTTTTAATAATTCCGCCAATTCAGCGCGGGAGACCAGATCCGCCAGCAGTTCCGCGATCGCTTCATAACGCTCTGCGATGGCTTGGGGCGAGAGCAGGGGATAGCAGAGCCATTCTTTGAGCAGGCGGCTGCCCGGCGCGGTTTTGGTGCAGTCGAGCAGTCCGTAGAGCGAGCCGGACTTGTTGCCGGAGCGGATAGTTTCAGTAAGCTCCAGATTTTTCCGCGAGGCGCTGTCTAAATACATATAATTCTGCGGCAGATAGATAGTCAGTCTGGTCAGCTGTTTTAGCTCGGTTTTCTGCGCGGCTTTGAAATAATTAAAAACCGCGGCGGCGGCCTGCAAGGCCAGCGGTTTGCCGGCCAGCTCAAAATCACGCGGATTGTCCGCCGGAAAATGTTTGAGCATATTTTGCGCCGCGCGCAGACCCGGCAGATCCACGCGGGTGGCGGGCGCCGCGGAGCCGGAAAGATCGCGCTCGCCGGTGTAAATGATCTCCGCCGGATCGATGCGCAGCAACTCCGCGCGCAGATTGTCCAGCCCGTGCAGTTCGGTGGTTTTAAATACTCCGGTGGAAATATCCGCGAAAGCCAGACCGAAGGTTTCTGTTTCGCCCTGCACTACCGCCGCCAGATAATTGGCCGCGCCGTCTAACAGCAGTTTTTCATCGATCAATGTGCCGGGCGTGATGATTTTGGTGACTTCGCGTTTAGTCAAGCCTTTAGCCAGCGCCGGGTCCTCGACCTGCTCGCAGATAGCCACTTTATAGCCTTTGCTTAGCAGACGCGAAATATAGTTTTCCGCCGCGTGATAGGGCACTCCGCACATCGGCATCCGCCTATCCGTGTCCTTGGGGCCGCGGCCGGTCAGAGTTAATTCCAGCTCGCGGGCTGCTGTTTCGGCGTCCCTGTAAAACATTTCATAAAAATCCCCCAGCCGAAAAAATAAAATAGCGTCTTGATGTTTTTTTTTGATGTCCAGATACTGGCGCATCATTGGTGTGGCTTCCCCGGATATTTGCAGCTGCGCCGGCATAAAACTAACGTTCCGGCGGCCAGTCGTGCCCGATGATCAGCGAAAAACTGATCTGATTGCTGTTTTGCGGGCGCGCTATTATGTTGTCCGGATTTAGATAAAGCTTACGCGCTAGAATATAAGCCTCATCTTCTAGTTTTTCGCCGTGCCAGTTAATAAGCACGGTTTCTTTATAATCAAAACGGCTGGCGTCTTTGGTTGCCCAGACTTGGTAGCCCAGCTGTTTAAGTTTGCGCGCGGCATTACGGCCAAAACCGCTGCGGCCGCTGCCGTTCAAAACCTCGACGGACAGCTCCGGCGGTTTTTTGACCGGAGGCAGAACCGGGGTGTAAAACTCGTAGCCGTGAATAACCCGTCTGACCAGTTCCTGTGCGCGTTCCCAGTTGGGCTGCATATAGGCGATGCCGTCGATATAAACCGGCTCGCTGGGCAGGGTGACTATATCCAGATGGCCGAGCTGATAGGCTGCTCTGACCCGGGAGGCCAGATCAACGAACTGCGAGGCAGGGATATTGGTTTTGGCATATTTGGCCATTTTGAAAATCATCGTCGGCGCTTTGAAAATCACCCCGACACTCATTATCTTGCTGCCCACTGCCCGCAGGAATTTTTGCTGCCTGTCAATGCGGCCGAGGTCGGCGCGCGCGTCGCTGCGAAAACGCACATACTGCAGGGCTTTGCCGCCGTCTAACACCTGATAACCCGGATACAGATCGATGTAGAGATCGCCGGCGCGGTCAACATAATGCATTCTTCTTTCCACGTTGAGCGGAATGCCGCCTATCTGGTCGACCAGCTCTGCCACGCCGGACATATCCATTTCGACATAGTATGGGATCGGGATTTGCAGATAATTAGACAAGGCTTCGCGCATTAGTTTGGCTCCGCCGTAAGCGTAAGCGTGATTTATCTTGATCTGGCCGCGGCCCGGCACCGGCAGACGGCAGTCGCGGGGTATAGACAGCACGCCGATATATTTGGTGTAAGGGTTGATATTAACGACCATTATGCTGTCGGCGCGATGAATATTATCCTGCGCTCCGCCGTCGATGCCCATTACCAGAATATTGGTGTTGCTGGTGAACTGCCGCTGGGGCAGAGACATAGTGAATATTTTTAGCACGGTGCCAAAATTTTGAATATTGGTTGAAAAAAACAGGCCGACTAACGCCGATATTATAGAAATGACCGCGATGGTGAGCAGGATTTTCTTTTGCGCGCCGGTGAACAACTTTTAAGCCTTTTGTTTTTTAAGTATTTTAACACAGACCGCGCTTTGCTCAAGACAGCCCGGTCTATATTTTTATCCCGCCTAAGCTGCCTGCGTATCTCTGCGGCCTTAGGATACGTCCGCCCCGGTTCCGTGTAGTCCGCTACATAAATTATTTTTTCCAGTCTGCTCATCCGCGCGCGCCCGGCGGCGTGATTTTTGATAGCGTTTAACACATCCTTGTTTTGGATGCCAAACTCGTTTTGCGCCGCGCGCGCCCCCAGCAGACAGTGCAAAAGCGCCGGAGCGGCTTTATATTTTTTCGTTAAACGGAGATGATTATTTCGGGCTTTGGCCAGTAATTCGGCCTCGGTATTTTCCCGCTCGCAGTCGTGCAGCAACCCGGCTAAATAAGCGTCGTCAGGATTGGCGCCGCAAAGGCCGGCTATTTCCGCAGCCCAGACAGCCACGCGCAGGGAATGATTGTAACGTTTAGGCGAGAGGCGGCGTTTAAGCCGCGGTTTTAGGCTGGTCGTTTTCATCCGTCAGGCTGGACTTGCGGGCATTAGCGTATTTCACCGTCAGAGTGCGCCCCTGTAACACCAGCTCCGGGGCGGTCTTGATGAAAATTTCCGGGTCTTTATTGACTATGTCGACGAAAGCGTAGCCCTTGGAGCGTCCGGTGTTTTTTTCTTTGACTATGCGCACATCCTTGACCTGCACGTTGGCCTGCGAGCTTAATAACATCGAGATGTCATCTGGCGAAGCCTTCCACGGCACGTTTCCTATATATATGCTGGAAATTTTATTTTCGGGCTCAGACACAGCGCCTTCCATATATCCCCCAATTAGAAGTAGCCATATTTTAATTTCCGTAAAATCGCTTGTCAACCTCCCGCGGCGGGCTTTATAATCCCACACATATTTTTTATGGGAGTGTCCGATGTCCAATATTCCGGCGGAGCTTAAATACACCAAAGAACACGAATGGGTGAAAATCGAGGGCGGCATTGCCATAGTCGGCATTACCGATCACGCGCAGGCGGAGCTGGGCGATATAGTTTTTGTGGAAATGCCGGCAGTAGGCGCCAGCCTTTCCCAGCACGGCGATTTTGGCGTCGTTGAATCAGTGAAAACTGTCTCCAGCCTGTATTCGCCTCTGTCTGGCGCAGTGTCCGCCGTGAATGAAGCGCTTAATTCCGCTTCTGAGCTGGTCAACAAAGACCCTTACGGCGCGGGCTGGATTATCAAAATACAGGGTTTTGACGCTCAAGAATTAAACGCCCTCCTGAGCGCTGAACAGTACAAAAAAGAAATCGGCGAATAAAAAATAAATGGCTTATTTTCCGCACACGGAAACGGACATTGAAGCGATGCTCCAAACTATTGGACTAAAAAGCATCGCTGAGCTGTTTGCCGCTGTGCCGGAAAAATTAAGATCCGTAAAAATTCCGGAATTTGCGCCGGTGTCCGAGCTGGAACTGCTGGCCGAGATTGATGAGATAAGACGCGCGCCGGAAAATTCTGAACATTCTTTTTTAGGCGCGGGGCGTTACGATCATTATATTCCGGCGATTGTGCCGCAGCTGGCCGGCCGCTCGGAATTTTACACGGCTTACACGCCCTACCAGCCGGAAATCAGCCAGGGCACGCTCACGGCGATTTACGAATTTCAGTCGATGATCTGCGCGTTGACGGGGCTGGATATTGCCAATGCTTCGCTGTATGACGGCGCAACGGCTTTGGCTGAAGCAATCGGTATGGCTGTGTCTGTGACCGGCCGCCGGGAATACATCGTGGCCAATCCTCTGCACCCCAATTACCGGGAAGTCCTGAAAACGCATCTTATGCCGAGGAGTATCACAGAACAAAAAGAGATCACGCCGCGTACCGCGGCGGTAATATTTGTGCTGCCGGATTATCACGGCCTCCTAAGCGATTGGATAGAGTATTTGCAAAAAGCCCGTATGCACGGCGCGCTGTTTATAGCCTGCGCGGATCCGCTGTTACTCTCCGTCATCGAGCCGCCGCAGGCTGATATTATTGCCGGTGAAGCCCAGTCGCTGGGTTTGCCGCAAAATTTTGGCGGTCCGGCGCTGGGTTATCTCACCGCGCGCAAAGAATTTTTACGCCAGATGCCGGGACGTATAGTCGGACGAACAGAGGATAACCGCGGCGGACGGCCTTTTGTTCTGACTATGCAGACGCGCGAACAGCATATCCGCCGGGAGAAAGCGACGTCCAATATCTGCTCCAACGAGGCGCTCTGCGCGCTGCAGGCTGCCATATATATGTCTTATATGGGCGCGGACGGCCTGCAGACAGTGGCCAGACTCTGCAAGGCTAACACGGATTACGCCAAACAAAAGCTAGGCAGTCTGCCGGGCTTTTCGGCGGAGCAGGGCGAGCATTTTCGGGATTTTGTTCTGCGCTGCCCGTCCAGCGCTCAGGAAATTTGCAATGCCGCGGGAGCGGGAATGGCGCTAGACGACAGACGTTTGCTGCTAAGCGTTACGGAAAAAAACACTCCGGCGCAAATTGATTATTTAGCGGGAGTTTTGGCAAAGTGGAAAAACTAATTTTTGAATATTCGCGGAAAGGCCGAAAAGCGCATACTCTGCCGGTAGCGCCGCCGGTGAAATTTGGCCTGCCGGCAAGAAAGTCTTTGTGCCTGCCGGAAGTGTCTGAAATCGATGTGGCGAGGCATTACACCGGACTTTCCCGGCAGAATTACGGTATTGACAGCGGGTTTTATCCGCTGGGTTCTTGTACGATGAAATACAATCCTAAAATTAACGAACAAATTGCCGCGCTGGCTGATTTTACCGGCGCGCATCCGGCGGAAAACCCGCGGGCTTTATTGAAAATACTTTATGATACGGAACGGATGCTCTGCCAGATTTTCGGCTACGCCAGATTTACGCTGCAGCCGGCGGCTGGCGCGCACGGCGAGTTCACCGGCCTTTTGCTCATCCGCGCCTATCATCTGGATAGAGGGGGCGTTAAACGACTTAAAATTCTCGTGCCGGATGCGGCGCACGGCACTAATCCGGCCTCCTGCGCGCTGGCTGGCTTCCAGTCTGTGACGATCAAATCTCTGTCCGGCGGTGGAGTGGATTTGGAGGATTTGAAGCAACACCTAGATGATAATGTCGCCGGCCTGATGCTGACCAATCCTAATACACTGGGCCTGTTTGAAAAAAATATTCTGGAAATTGCGGAACTGGTGCACCAGGCCGGCGGACTGCTGTACTATGACGGCGCGAACGCCAACGCGACTATGGGCATTGCCCGCCCGGCGGATATGGGTTTTGATGTCTGCCATCTTAATCTGCACAAAACTTTTTCCGCGCCGCACGGCGGCGGCGGCCCCGGTTCTGGGCCTGTCGGCGTGGTTGAAAAGCTCGCGCCGTATCTGCCGCGCCCGGTGATTGACCGGAGAGATGATAAATATTTTCTGAATGACAATCTGCCAAAATCTATCGGCAAAGTTCATTCTTTTTACGGCAATGTCGGCGTGATTCTCAAAGCGTACGCTTATCTGAAAATACAAGGCTCATCCGGCCTGAAGCGCGCTTCCGAGCTGGCTGTCTTAAACGCCAATTATATCAAAGCCCGCCTGCAGGACGCTTATGATTTTCCTTATCCGCAAGTTTGTCAGCACGAGTTTGTCATCAGCGCGAAAAATTTTAAGAAACAGCACGGCGTGACTGCTCTGGATATTGCCAAGCGTTTGATGGATTACGGCTATCATCCGCCGACCGTGTATTTTCCGCTCATCGTAAGCGAATGCCTGATGATCGAGCCAACCGAGACGGAGAGCAAAGAATCTCTGGATGCTTTCTGCGAGGCGCTGCTCAAAATAGCGGAGGAAATAAAAACTGCGCCGGAATTGGTGAAGTCCGCCCCGCATAATGCCATCGTCGGCAGACCTGATGAAGTGAAAGCGGTCAAAGAACCGGACTTAAATTATTTTCAAACCGGATAATCTGCGCGGTTTGGTAATTTCTTGCGATTAGATAATGTATGTTGCGCCTGCTTGCCAATATCAAAGCCTCGCCTGCGGAGAATTTTCCACGCAAAACCCAGTCAGCTATTCAGGCTCTGGTCGAGGAATATCTGGCGCGCAAAGACCGCGGCGCGCGCGATCTGCTGGTAAAGCGCATTCAGCCGCTGGTGAGAAACACCGCCGGTAAAATAAAAAGACGCTTTGCCACCGCTCTGGAATATTCTGATCTAGTCGCCGCCGGCAACACCGCTTTGCTGCGGAATCTGAAACAATACGATCCGGACAAAGGCACGCTGTTTATTACATATATTCTGCCTCGTCTTTACGGCGGGATGATCGACGAGGTGCGCAGATACGGCACGAGTGTCGGGCATATTCCGCGCTATGTGCTGGACAATATACGGCATATCAATGAAACAGAAGAATGGCTGATCGGCCTGCTGGGCAGACAGCCAAAAGATAACGAAATTGCGGCGCATTTGAATTTGGCGCCGGAGGAAATACACCGTGTCAAAAACCAAGCGCGGAATATGTGGCCGCTTATTCTCTCCGGCGGGGAGTCCGCCGAGCCGGGAGACAAACCTCTCGATCCGCTGGACAATGCGCCGGACGAGCGCAGCTACCGCGCCGCTGCCGCGCTGGACGAAGAGATAGCCAGCACCATCAAAGATTTTTCAATGCGGAGATACAGGGGCAACGCCGAGCGGAATAACCGCATCCTGTATAATTATTTCAATCTAAGACACGAGCCGCTAAGGTCCGGAACAAAAGCCACAATCTCCTGCGGCGCCATAGCCCGCACCGAGCACCTCAGCGAAGCGACAGTGGCCATTATTGTCAATGAATACAAAAAATATATGCGCGGCCATTACACTAGGGATGATTTTTGGCCGGATTAAATTTTATAATAGCCTTTGTACCATTCCACAAAATTTCTTATGCCGGTTTCCAAAGTGCATTTTGGCGCATAGCCTAAAACTTTTCTAGCCCGGCGGATGTCGGCGTAAGTTCTGGGTATGTCGCCGGCCTGCATAGGCAGAAGCTTGAGGCGGGCTTTTTGCCCCAAAACTTTTTCCAGTGTTTTGAGAAGAACGGTCAGCCGCTCCGGTTTGCCTCCGCCCAGATTAAATACGGCGCGGCCTAAATTTTTAGTTTTGTTTAGCGCGCTGATTATGCCGTCCGCCAGATCATCTATATAAGTGAAATCTCTGGCCAGCCGGCCGCGGTTATAGATATCGACAGGCTGGCCGGCTAGTATGTTTCTGGTGAATTTGAACAGCGCCATATCCGGGCGCCCCCACGGGCCGTACACCGTGAAAAATCTTAAACCAACCAGATTTAATCTGTACAGCTTGTGGTATGCCTGCGCCATAAGCTCATTGCTTTTCTTGGTGGCGGCGTAAAGCGACACCGGAGTGTCCGCGCGGTCACTCTCGGCAAAAGGCAGTTTAGCATTGCCGCCGTAAACCGAAGACGATGAGGCGTATACGATGTCTTTTATCCGGTATTTTTTGGCCAGCTCCAAAATATTTAAGAAGCCGTCAATATTGCTGTGAATATAGGCAAAAGGATTGGCCAGCGAATAGCGTACGCCGGCCTGCGCGGCTAGATGGCAGATTTTGGTGAATTTTTCTTTTTGGAAAACTTTTTCTAATTTTTTATAATCCGCGATGTCACATCTGTAAAATTTATAATTTTTATTCCGGCGCAGTATTTTATTGCGGGCTTTTTTTAAGGCCGGGTCATAGTAGCGGTTGAGATTGTCAACGCCGGCCACCTGCCAGCCGTCTTTGAGCAGGCGGAGCGCGGTGTGAAAACCAATAAACCCCGCGCTGCCGGTGACCAAAATTTTAGGCATAATAAAATTATAATATACAACACAAAATACCGATACAAGATATTGCTTAAAAGTATCGACAGTATATTGTCACACAGTATATTGTCACGGTGAAAATTGTGCGGGGAGGGGTTTATGGGTTTCGAATTTAGTCCTTTTATTAGCAATATGAAAACTGAACAAGGAGATTATCGAAAAATGCAGTGTCTAGTTACAAATGGTTATAAAGAGATGTGTAAGAGGGCAGATGAAAGGCTTGGGACCAATTGGTTTTCTGAGGGTATGCCTCCTTCTATTCTGGGCGAGAAAAAAACTATTGTATAATTTATAGTTACGTTTTGCATATAATAAGTACAAGCAACATCTGTCCTTTTTGTTTATCTTTTGTTAGTATTTTTCAATGATTACCGTTATTGATGTTCATTCCTGCACAGTGGAGCGCGCCGGCGAGCTGATATTAAATAAAATAAATTACTGCAAGAAAAATGGTTTTAAGGCGCTCAAAATAATTCACGGCCACCGCCGCGGCACCGCCCTAAAAGATTTTTTGCCGGAATTGCTGCTCGGCTCAGTCCGGTTTTTTTGCCCGGGTGATCAATTTAATATGTGGTCGGCTGAGGGTCGGGCGGCAGTCGCGCTGTGCCCGGAACTGTCCAGAGAACAAGATTACCGTTTTGCCAATCCCGGCGTGACGATTGTAGTATTGTGAGTTAAAATAACTGGCCTTTGCGGCGCCGGGATAGCTCAGCTGGTAGAGCAGCGCATTCGTAATGCGCGGGTCGCAGGTTCAATTCCTGTTCCCGGCTCTCTGTTATTTCAATAAATGTATCATTGTTTTCATCCTAGCAAGCAATATGCCGGCGGCATATTGCGGAGAGGAATTGAAAGCTCGGAGCGCGTTTTGCAGAAGCGAAACCGCGAGAGCGCGACACCGCAGAGAGGGAGCGTGCCGCTAAGGCGGCACAATAGCGACCGAAACGCAGGTTCAATTCCTGTTCCCGGCTCTCGCTTCTTGCGTTTTCTTTTCTTCTTTTTTCTTGCCTAGCAGCGCGGAATTGAATGAGGCTATCAAGGTCAGGCTTTCGTGCGCGATTAGCGCGATTAGCATATCCACGCTGCGCCAAGCCCGCCCGACGCTGTTGCTAATCAGATTTCCCGCGAAATTCAGCGCGACGCCAAAACGGTCTGTAACTACACCGTGAATAATCAATATATTAAACAGTGTGGGAAATACAATATTTTGTATGATTTTACGGGAATACCTCTTGGCCGTCTGGAATATTTCCGTCACTTTCATTAAATGACTGCCGTCCGTAACCAGCGCGTGCGCGGCGTTGCGGGCCAAGCCTTTGGCGTTCCAGCTGATGCCAAAGTCCGCCGCGGCCAGCGCGCCGCTGTCGTTATTGCCATCGCCGATCATAGTCACGTATCGTTTGGCGCCGTCAGGGCCTTTTTGCAATTCGCGGATGAGCGCGGTCTTTTCCTCCGGTTTTAGATTGGAATGCACATTTTCCAGCGGTTTGGCGCCGCGCGCGCGCAATTCTTTATTGAGCAAATTCACCGCGGCGTAAACCCTCTGATGGCTGTCGCCCGAAGCGATGACTATTTCTTTGCCGGATTTTTGCAAGGCGATGATGGCGTCCGCGGCGTCCGCGCGCAGGGTTTCCGCGTACTCCAGATAAAGCCGCGGCTGACCGTCTACGGCCATAACCACGGCGTCATCGCTGATCCCGGCGGTTTCCGCCATATCCAGCAAGCTGTTTTCGCGCAGATATTTTAGCGAACCGGCTGTGACTGTATGCCGTTGTCCGTTTTGCATATACTCGCCGCGCGCCGCTTTGCCCAAATCCTGAAAATTCTGGATTTCCGGACTTTGCGCCTGCGGACCGATGTACTCGCGTATTTCCTCGGCTATGGGATGAGTGGCCAGCAGCTCCAGCGCGTGTAACAGCGGCAGATCCTGCTCCGGCGCGCCGTCCGCTGTGTAATGCAGGCCGCGAATGGAGAGCTGCGCGCTGTCGGTCAGCGTGTCGGTCTTGTCAAAAACCACGATTCGGGTTTTAGCGGCGCCGGTCAGCGCTTTGGGATCACGCAGAATAATTTTGTCTTTGGCAAAACTATAGATGACCGCCAGCTTGGCTATGGGGATAGATGTCTGTAGCGCGCAGGGCGTGGTGGCGACCAGCATAGTCAGCGCGTTTTTGATCGCGAACATATTATTGGAAAGCACGCCGTACATAAAATAACTACTGGCGCCTAAACACGCCAGCGGGGACCACCATTTACTGAACTGTTCGACCGCGCCTTCCGCTATGCTTTTGTTTTCCACCGCCTGCTTGATCTGTTTTTCCATCTGCGCCAGCGCGGAGTCCTCATAGTTTCTAATTACCTGCACAGGCGCTGTGTCGTTCTGAACAATAGCACCAGCCAGCACAGTTTGGCCGGGCATTTTCAGCACGGGCACGGACTCGCCGGTGATATGCGATTCGAACACGGTCATTTGCTGGAGAGCCTCCGCGTCCACGGGCAGCTGCTGGCCTTGTTTTAGGATGAGCAGAGACTGCGAGGCGATTTGTTCCGGCGGCGTCAATATCTGCCGGCCTTCCCGCAGTATCAAATATTCTTTGGCCAGCTGAGAATTGCTCATTACTTCGGCCAGATTCTTTTTGGCTTTATTTTCGGCGTGTTCCTCCATTAGGTGGCTGATATAGCCGTGCATAACCGCCAAAAAAGCGGACTCGGCCAGTCCCGGCAGGGCGCCGGCGTAGTTTTGCAGCGGTTGCCCCAGACACTCCTCAATAGCAGACGCGTGTATCGGACAGCAGGGTATATAATTGCCGCTGAGCAGATTGTAAATAGATACGAAAAACGGCAGGGTGATCGAGAGCGCGATCTGAGTG
Source organism: Candidatus Margulisiibacteriota bacterium (assembly GCA_031279305.1). Lineage (GTDB taxonomy): Bacteria > Margulisbacteria > Termititenacia > Termititenacales > Termititenacaceae > JAISQA01. The sequence continues at coordinate 27,272 of JAITIS010000045.1, forward strand.
TCTATCGATACCGTTCTCCGGCGGGCGCCGCTCAGGAACTGCAAAAAGGCCTCCTCGCGCTCCGGCGTGAGCTGTTTCCGAAAAACCGCCTGCGCCAGCAGGCGCTGTTTATCCAAGGTCAGCTTACTGGCTCTGGCGATGAATTTCTGCGTGCCGAACAGCGTGTGCTTAAAAAAAAGCTCGGCATTCTGGCTGATCGTATCGCGCAGATAAGCGCTGACCGCATCGGTCTGGCCGATAGTCAGCCCCAGCTCAAAAAGCGCGGAGTAAATATCCTCATTGTAATTTTGCGCGTTGACTGTGTACGCGCCTGCGCCGGACGGAACGAGCACCTCTTGTGCTTGCAGCAGATCAAATACCCGCTCCAGCAGATCCGCGTCCTGCACACCGGCGCGCAGGGCAAAAAGTTTTTTGTCCGTGCTGTTTAATTCTGGAAATTTAGCCTGTAGTTCGGCCAAAGTGTAGCGCGGCAGCAGCAGTTTTTGCACAGACTCTCTGATCAGAGGAAAACCGTAAAGACTGAGCGCAGACAGACCAATAGTGTGTATTAGCCCTCGTATGCCGGCGGAGTGAAATTTGAATAAGGACACGGTCTGCTCTAAGTCTGGCAGGGTTGCGAGGTCAATATCGTCCAATATTTCAGACGTGTTTCCGCCGAGGGCGCCGGAGCCATAATGGATCAGCAGCGGCAGGGAAAACATAAACGCCGCGTAGCCGATTCCCGCCACGGCGCCGGCAGTCTTAATTGTTTTTAGAATTTTGGCTTTGGACTGGAGCGTGTCGCTGGATGCTATGACTTTAAGATGCATGCTTTCCTCCCATATATTTATTGAAATTGTTATTCAATTGCAATAAAGTGTACATTAAATGAAAACGATTGTCAATAGTCTGAACTGTTAAATTTGAAAAAAGTGGGCGGGTAAAAGACATAACCGTTGCTTTCAAAATATTAAGCTGTCACTAATTCTTCTTCTTTTGTTTCTTCTTTTTTTTCTTTTTGGCGCTGCTGTCCTCTTTTTTGCTGTTCCTGTTTTTCCTTCTGCTGCTTGATATAGTCGCTCCAGACGCCGTACAACCCTTCTAAATCCTCGTCGGTTTCTTCTAGTTTTTTATAGCGGCCAAAAAGCAGACCGAGCAGCTTGCTGAGATTTTCTTTTTGCACATCGCGCTCGTGGGCGATCCGGCTCAACACCGAAAAAGAAATGATCGGCTGGCTGCGCTCGGTTTTGCCGTCGCTCTTAATATCGCCGAACACCATTTTTTCGCCGTTCTTTCCGGTCAGCGTGGTTTTTTCACCGGATAGCGTGGAAAAAGCCAGCTGGATTTGCGCGGGTTTTTGCATAATTTTTTCCCCGCCGCCGATGTTCGGGGCTGCGGGAGCGGCCTGAGGCATTGCTTTGGAATTTTGACCTTGGATAATATTCATAAGCCCGGCAGTCAATTCTTTGCCGCTGCTGGCTAGGGACAGAGCGCCGGACAGCGCAGCCTGTGAGCCGGCGGCTATGGCTGGAGCGGCAGGCGCGGTTTGCGTCATAACTGGAGAGCCGCTTGTTCCAGCCGCAGCCGTTTGTCCCGAGGCGGATTGCGCCGCGGAGGCGTTGTTGACCGCCGTTGTCCCCCCGGTCAAGGCAGAATAAGATACAGCGCTGGCAGGCTGCTGCGCGGCTGAAGAAACATTGCTTGAATTGGACAATGAACTGCTGGCACCGGTGTCTGTCCTGGCGGCTGAGCTGTGACCGGTGTTGGTCGAGGACGCTCCTTTGCCTGCGCTGGCGGTAGAGTGACCGTCAGAACTTTGCGCTAGGCTTTGCTTTTGCGCCGCCAAGACAGTATTAGTTCCGGATTTGTCCGCAGATTTGGCCTGATTGACGGATAGATTGTTTTGGCCTTCGTCTTGAGCTTTGGGTTTGCTAAGCAGGGTGTTGTTCAGAGCGTAGTTGTTCTGCTCGTTTCTTATTTCCGCTTTGCCCGCCGCGCGTTCAGGAGTAGGAATACTTACGCTTTTGGCCATAACCGGTTCTTTTTGGCCTTCATTGTTATTGCCGTTGCTTCTGACACTGTTTGTTGTTTCTGCCGCGCGCGCATTGCCTGCCGGAGCAGCGACGGTCACCGCTCTGGCCGTGCCTGCGCCGGGAGAGGGCGCGCTGGTCTGTCGGTTGACCGCGGCGGACTGCGGTTGAACTGGGGCATTTGCCGGCGCACCGCCGGCGTCATAAGCGGCTGCGCTGTTGTAAGCGTAAGTGACGGAACTGCTATAGCTGACAGAACTGCTGGATGATCCCGGAGTTTCAATAGTGAGCGCCATCTGGCCGGTGCAGATGGGACATTGGCAGCCCGGCGGATGCCCGCCCGTGCTGCTGCCTACAGAGCCGGCGGTAGGCTGCGCGGAATAATAATTCGTGGAGTTATTTACTCCGCTAGAACTGTAACTGTTATAGGTCGGCGCTACTGAATTAATACCGTTAATCAAGGCTGACCTCCTGCGGCGCTTATAAATTGATACGCCTCGGCAATAATGCGCTGATATATGTCTGTGAGAGGATTCAACGGTCTTATCGGCTCGGCGGACAGGGCGATTACTTTGCTGGTCATTGTACAGTCTCCTCTTTGAGGATAATTTTATTCTGGTTTAGTTTGCGGATATAGGCTGGCATTTTTTCCACTATAGCCAGTGTTTTGACCTGCGCGTCGCGCAAGAGCGTGATTTTTTTGTCCATCTCGTCGAGAAATGTTTCCAGTATTTCTACTTTGTCGTTAAAGATATCCGTATTTTTGGACAAGATCGCCAAAGCGTGATAGACCGTCTCAAAAGAATTGGGATCTTTGGCCAGCAGTTTGCTGTATTTTTCATTGATTTCCTTGGTCTGCTCGACCTGCAGATTGATATGATCGATCCTGCTCCACAGTTTTTCATTTTTGCGGATGGCATCCAGAGATTTGAGTTGATCCTTGAGCTGTTCGATGATTTTATTCAAAGCGCTCTGGCTATTCTCCGTATTTTCTTTAAGCTCTGTGCTCATTTGTGACAACGCTCCTGTTTATTGGCCAAAATTTCTAATCCTGACAAAATTTCCGGCAACCTCATTAAGAATGATCTGCGCGTCGGTGATCACCCGGCGCTCATTGTCCGGCCGCATTTTTTCGCTGAGCAGAACATCGCTGTGCGCCAGATCATATTGTCCGGCCAGCGTGTCTAACAGGGTGTAAGCGGAGTTCAGATCAGACTGCGTGGCGTCCTGCCCGTGATCGTTGGTGTAGAGGCGGTAGCCTTCCAACTGGCGGAGTTTGGCCTGGAAACTGGCGGAGCGCATATCCGCTTCGGAGATGGATGCCGCATTGCCATCCGTGCCGGCAATCTCCCGCAGGAGACGCAGTTCCCGGTCTGGATTTTCGATAACCCAAGAAAACAGGACGTTAGTCCGGTTGTAAAGCTGCAAATTATACAAAGTCTCCTGAGTTTTACGGGATAGGCTGCTCAGACTGGGATTGGCCTGAAAAGAACCGTTTTTAGGAATGTTATAAGCTCTGGTGATAACGTGATGCGGCGGCTCATTGGCGGCAAATCTTATATTTTTAAACTCCTCTATTTTAGTAAAATCAACGCCTAACAACAATTCTTCAAGAACAATTTTGCAATTGCTAAAATTAGCCGCGCCTATCCTCGCTTTTATGCTGGACAGCATTCTGTAAGCGGCGGTCAAGTCGTAAAAAAAGACCAAATCGGCGTGCCACGGACAGTTGTCATTCTTATATATATGCCTGCCTTGCAGGGAATTAAGAATAGCTGTTGCTCTCTCTCGATTGGCACTATAATCTTCTATACTGGCTTTGACTCTATTATCTTCAAAATTGTCGGGATTGTCTCCGTTGAGCGCCACAAGTTCACGTAAAAGCTGCAGTTCTAGCTGCGGATTGTCGATGACCACGGATTTAGCCATACGAGGCTCCTCCCGGTTGAGTACAAAATTAGGCATCGTGGTAATATTAGGCGTGTATTCTGACATAACTTCTCCCTTCATAACTAAACTATTGCAACTGCTTGCCAATTGCGGCAGGTATAATACGCTAATTGAAATTATATGTCAATAGATTTTTGCGCGCTGGCCGGCGCAGAAAAACTGGGAGAATAATTCAAGGATTAAAACGTCGTTTTCTGGCAGTCTCGGCACAGTCCGCGCACTTTGGCGCCGAAACGCACCGGCTTAAATTTATGTTTGGCCGCCAGTTTTTTTTGCAGTCTGATGATCTCGCTGTTGTCATACTCGATGATCAGCCCGCATTTGGTGCAGATCAGGTGGCCGTGGTTTTGATGCCGGTACGCGTGTTCAAAACGAAACACGCCGTCCAATCCGTGGATGCGCGCGGCCAAGCCTGCTTTTTCGATGATCTGCATCGTGCGGAAAGTGGAGGAGTAGCTGACTTTAGGATGTTTTTTCTTCACCAGATCGTGCAGTTCTTCTATGGAAAAATGCCCTTCGGCATTGAGGAAAACCTCCAGCACATCATAACGCTGGTGCGTATTGCGCAGGGAGTTTTTGACAATATAATCCCGCAGAATTTTTATCTCTTTCTGCATTGTCTCATTATAACAGTTGAACGCGCTAAAATATACTGTATAATTAAATGGTTATTTTTAAGGAGTGTTTTTAAGACGTGAGCCTGTAATGCCTGTTTTTATACTTAAACAAAAAAGAGGTATTATATGCACGCTCCGCTTTTCTTAAAAAATATTACGCTTGAGTTTCCCGGCAAAATTTGTTTTACGGATTTTTCCGCGGGTATTCAGCCTAGCCGCCGGATTTTTATTATCGGCAACAACGGCAGCGGCAAAACAGCGCTTCTTAAAATTATTCAGGGTTTGCTGGAGCCGACGACCGGAATTGTGGAGAATAAACAAAAAGTTTCTTTTGGTTATGTTCCGCAGCTGATTACTGATTTTGCGGACTTGAGCGGCGCCGGGAGATTTAACAAGGCCTTGAGCGGCGAGCTGGCCAAGCATCCTGATTTGTTGCTGCTGGATGAGCCGACCAATCATCTGGACGCCCTTAACCGCCGGTCTCTGCAAAAAATGCTGGATTCTTATGCCGGCACGCTGGTGATCGTTTCGCACGACGAGGAATTCCTGCAAAGTTTTGCCGACACGCTCTGGCACATAAATAATGCAAAGGTGAGCGTATTCCGTGGGAGGTACGCGGACTATCAAAATGCTCTGCAGGCCAAGCGGCAGAGTATAGGAGAACAAATTTTCCGACTGAAAAAAGAACAAAAAGAAAATCAGAAAGCCTTGCTGCGCGAACAGCAAAGAGCGAAAAAGAGCAGGGCGTACGGGAAAAAAATGGTCAGGGAAAAACGCTGGCTGCCCGCGCTGGCTGATCAAAAAAAATCCTGCGCCGAACGCTCCGCCGGCCAGAAACAAAAAGCTATTGCCGAAAAAAGAACCACTTTGCGCGGTCAGCTGGCGGATTTATACCTGCCTAAAATTATTCGTCCTGTATTTTCGCTCTCCGCGCAGGATATAGGCAGGCGCAGTATTCTCTCCATCAGCCGCGCCAGCGCGGGCTACGCGGGCAGGATAGTTTTGAGTAATATAAATTTAGTTTTGGGCGGCGGCGAGCGGCTGGCTGTGACAGGCGATAACGGCGCGGGCAAGACGACTTTATTCAGGGCGATACTGGATTTGCCGGAGATAGTGAAATCCGGAGACTGGGATGCGCCCCGCGCGGCAGACATCGGCTATCTGGACCAGCATTACGCGATGCTCGACAAGGAGCGGACGGTCTATGACACGCTGGCCGTATTGCGTCCGGATCTGCCGCCGCGCGCCATACGTTCTCTGCTCAGCGTTTTTTTGTTCCGCGCGAATGAGGAGGTGGAGAAAAAAGTCTCCGTGCTGTCCGGCGGTGAAAAAGCGCGCCTGTCTCTGGCCAAAATCGCTGTCAAAACGCCGCGGTTGCTTCTGCTGGACGAGGCCACGAATAACATCGATCTGGAAACCAAAGATCAGCTGGCCGCTGTTTTGCGCGAGTATCCCGGCGCGCTGCTTATCATCTCGCACGACCGGAGTTTTCTGGAGAATATCGGCGTTGAACGGTGGCATCAGATCGTGGAGCCGGCGATAGGATTTGAACCCACGACCCGCTGATTACAAATCAGCTGCTCTACCAACTGAGCTACACCGGCGGATTTTAGAGTGCCCAGACGCGGAATTGAACCACGGACACAAGGATTTTCAGTCCTCTGCTCTACCAACTGAGCTATCTGGGCAACGGTAGAGATTTTACAAGAAAATTAACTTATTGCAAACCACGGCTTACTGTCCAGATTTACCGCCGTTTGAGCAGTAGTTTTTGGTAATAGAGCAGGCCGATATATTCTTTTAATCCTAAAAAACTATCGCGCAGATAACTGCTGTCCGGAAAAATATCGTGCCAGCGGTAACCGCCGCTTTCATATTTATAATCGCAGGCCAGCGGCACGGCATTGATGCCAAAGCTGGCGGCGGTGCGCATAGCGCGCGGAATATGTGCGGCGCTGGTCACTATTCCGGGACGGCGGTAACCCTGTTTTTGCAGATAAGTTTTGACATTCAGCAGATTTTCTTTGGTGTTGCGGCTGAGATTTTCCTGATGGATTTTAACGGACGGCACGCCCAGCTGTTCCAGCGTCCTAGCCATAACAGCGCCTTCATTCACCGCCCGGCCCAGCGGAGCGCCGCCGCAGACAATGATAGATATGTTTTTTTGCCGGTAAATGCGGTAGGCGTGATGAAGCCTGCGCAGGGTGGAGTCCGAAGGAGCCGCCCCGCCGGGAGCGTCGCGCGTATTGTGCCTGAGCCCTCCGCCCAGCACGATCAGCGCGTCGATCTCTGCGGCTGGATTTGAGCGATAGCGGTTTTCCAGCGGATAAATAATAATATCCCGCGCCGGCTTGAACGAGAGCAGATAAATAGAACAAACCGCCAGCGTCACCAGAAAAATACTGCCGCGGCGGTAATCGCGGAATATAGCGATGAGCGCTAGAATAAGCAGCGCTAAAAATAATCCGGGCGAAAGAAAAGTATAGGTGAATATTTTGGCGAGCCAGAACATAAGTTTTATTCTACAGCATTCATTGGCAATTAAAAATAAAAAAATATATACTTAAAGCGCGATGACCAAAAACACAGGCGTCCTGCTGCATATTTCTTCTTTGCCCGGCGTTTATCCGGTAGGGGATTTTGGCCCGACCGCCTACGCTCTGGCAGATATTCTCGCGGAACAAAAAATTAAATACTGGCAGCTGCTGCCGCTGGGCCCGGCCGATCCGGAATATTTTTATTCTCCTTACACGATGTTTTCCTCTTTTGCTCTGGGTGAGCTGTACGCCAGCCTGGAGCTGCTGGTGGAGCGGGAATTGCTTACGCCGGAAGAGGCCGCTCCTTGTCCATCCGTCGCGGCAGACTATCCGCAGGCGGAAAAACTGAAAAATGATCTGCTGCGCCGAGCTTACGCGCGTTTCCGCCCGGATGCGGATTATGACCGTTTCAGGCAGGAACAGTCTTTCTGGCTGGAGGCCTATGCAGAATTTCAGGCTCTGCGCCGCGCCGCAGGCCGGCCGTGGACTCAATGGCGGACAGATAAACCAGACCGCGCGCTGGTCGAATACGAGATGTTTGTGCAGTATATTCTTTTTGCCCAGTGGCAGACCTTAAAACAGTACGCGAATAATAAAGGAATAAAAATAATTGGCGATCTGCCGCTTTTCACGGCGCACAACAGCGCGGATGTCTGGGCTTTCCCGCGCTATTTCAAATTGCGTTCGGACAAATCAATGGCGGTTACCGCCGGCGTGCCGCCGGATTATTTTAACGCGCAGGGGCAGGTCTGGCAGCTGCCGCTCTACAACTGGGACGCGCTGCAAGAGGATGATTTTTCTTGGTGGCGCTCCCGCATCTGGTCAGCCCTGCAAAAATACGATCTGCTCCGGCTGGATCATTTTCGGGGTTTAGAAGCCTGCTATGAAATACCGGGCGGCGATCCGCACGGGTTGAACGGCCGCTGGGTCAAAACTCCCGGCGCGGAGCTTTTGGCCGCGGTCAAAAAAGATTTTCCGCAAATGCCGCTGATCGCGGAAGATTTGGGTGTGATCACGCCGGAAGTCCGCCGGCTGCGCGCGGATTTCGGTCTGCCCGGTATGCGGGTTGGATTGCTGGATTTTATTGATTATCCCAGACTGCGCGGACAGAGCGAGCACAATATCAAACAGCACGCGCCGGACAGCATATTGTATTCCACGACGCACGATTTTGACACGGTGCTAGGCTGGTATGCCACGGCTCCGCCGGAGGCCAGAGAGTATTTTCACCGCGAGATCGGCGAGCCGCGTCCGGAAAATTATCTGCGCTACTGGCTCTCTTCGCCGGCGGACACAGTGATTTTCCCGGCGCAGGATATTCTGGGGTTGGGCAGCGCGGCGCGGCTGAATTTTCCCGGCACCAGCGGCGCGGGACGCAACTGGGTCTGGCGGCTGCAGGCGGAGGAACCGCTAAAACTGAATATCGTCAATCCATTTTAAGTACAGCTTATTGATCCTGTTGTATTCCCGCAGATGTTTTAATTCCAGATTCAACAACGGCACTAGGAGAATATGCCGCATCTGTTCTTTCAAGTCTTCAGGGATAGCGTTAGGTTTGTACAAAATATGCTCCAGATTTTGAAATATGCTGCTGTCGTATGGTTTGCCCTGATTCTCATAGTATGTATTATCGCTCTGGGCTTCACCGTTTTTATTGATCAAAGTCAACAGTTTTAGATCGCGGTAAGCCTTTGGCGGATTGTGCAGATACAAATTTTCTTCTTCCAGAATCATATCTTCCGGATAAATGCACATAATGGCGTTCTTGAGATTTTCTAGAAAAAAATAATCCGCGCCGCTGATCCGCGCGCCGCTGATGTCCGGAATATCGCCGACATATATTTTACGCCCGTATTTTTCCTCATAATGATTCATTTTTTTCAGCAGGCTGTATAAAGTTTTGGCGCGAGGATTGTCTATAACTGGACTGATTCTGTTTTGGAGAGTTTTGAACAAAAAGAAATTTCTGCGTATGTCATTCAGGATCAGGTCATTGTACTGGTCGACAGGCAAAATGCGCTGTAAATCCAGCAGCGTATTTTTGAGATCAGTCAAATTTGTTTCAGGATGAAAGTGCAAGCCGACGCCTTTTCTGGTCGGATCGATGTCTGCTATTTTTTCTAACTGGGTGCGTGCTTTATCCGATAGCCGGCCGGGCGTATAAACATAGTAATAACGCGCCACTTTGTCCGCCAACTCTCTTAATATCATTTCGATGACCACCAGATGATTTTTGATATTCCGGACGGAATTGGACGGCGAGTCTCCGATAAAATATTGGGAAAATGGACTGTTTATATCCTGCGCGGCTTCTTTGGCTTCATTGAAGTCCAGCCCGTAAATATATCGATCCCGTGCTATCCGCTGTTTATTAAACTTTTCTTTTTTTTGCGCGGTGCTGGTGATTTCCTGCGCAATGCTGAAAAGTGAACCCAGATAGTCGCTGTGCTGTTTGCGGGTTTTTTCGGACTCAACAAAAAACTCTTTTTGCAGTTTCCGCCAGCTCTCTCCGGTCACCGACTCCGCGCAGATGATCCGGCAGACATAATCCCGATAATCGTCAATGTCATTGGTTTTGTCGTTATTGGCCAGCAGCTTGAGCGCAAAAGGATCATCGCCCTCTTGCAGGGCGTGCCAGAATATCCGTTTTAGCGTCGGCAGATATTCGGCGGGGTATTTGTACCCGCGCAGCCTGTCTTCCAACTCGTCCAGACAAACCTGCTGGGTGTCGCTGGTTTTTTCTTGATAACTGCGTATGGCCATCCTTCCGCCTCTCTAATAAATATATCGCAGATCTGACGGCGGTGTTGCAGATGTTTTGCCATAACATTAAAATAGGTCTATGCGCGCTGTATTTCAGATCGGCGGTATGTCCTGCGCGGCCTGCGCCAGACATATCGAAAAAGCTATCGGTCGGTTGTCCGGCGTGGCGAGCGTTTTTGTCAATCTGGCTGCGGAACAGGCCACGGTTGTTTATGACGAAAATCGTTTGGACGCCGCGCGAATCGCCGCCGCAGTCAGTCAGGCCGGCTATCGGGCAGATGCGGCAAAAGACGCGGACGGTAAAAATTTGTTTCCGCTCTGGCCGGACTTTTTGGCCGCGGCGTTTTTTACCCTGCCTCTTTTCTATATCGCAATGGCGCCGATGCTCGGTCTGCCCCTGCCCGCGCTGCTCGATCCGGTCGGGCGCGCCCGGACTTACGCTCTGCTGGAGCTGGCGCTGACCCTGCCGGTAGTGCTGGCCGGGCGCCGTTTTTACACCGGTGGTTTTCGGGCGCTGCTGGTCTTCAGTCCCAATATGGATTCCCTGATTGCCGTGGGCACTTCCGCGGCGCTGATCTACAGCTTATACAATGTATATGTAGTTTTGCAGGGTGGTTATCACGCGGCGCATTCACTGTATTTTGAGACGGCGGCTCTGATCATCACGCTGGTGCTTTTGGGCAAGGCCCTGGAGACGTTTTCCAAAAAGCGCGCCGGCGCGGCGCTGAAAACCCTGCTGCAGCTAGCTCCCGCGACAGCGTTGGTTTGGCGCGATGATACGGAAATTACCCTGCCGCTGGCGGAGGTAAAAATAGGCGATATTCTGGTTGTCAAACCCGGCGCGAAAATCCCGGTGGACGGCACGGTGCTGGATGGACAAACCGCGGTGGACGAATCTATGCTCACCGGCGAAAGCGCGCCGGCGGATAAAAAAGCGGGCGATCCGGTTTATGCCGCCACTTTGAACACTTACGGAGTCTTGCGCTTCCGCGCGGAAAAAATCGGCGCCGGCACGGCTCTGGCGCAGATTATTAGACTAGTCGAAGAGGCGCAAAGTTCACGCGCGCCTATTGCCAGACTGGCGGACACGGTTTCCGGCTATTTTGTGCCGGCAGTCTGCCTGATCGCCGCGCTGGCCGGGATCGGCTGGTATGCCGCCGGAGCCGGTCTGGAGTTTGCGCTCACTATATTTATCTCTGTGCTGGTCATTGCCTGTCCCTGCGCGCTCGGTCTGGCTACTCCTATGGCGGTGCTGGCGGCCTCTGGCAGAGGCGCGGAGTGCGGCATACTGATCAAAAGCGGCGCGGCGCTGGAGGCCTTGAGCGCGGTGGACACGGTGGTTTTGGATAAGACAGGCACGCTGACCTCAGGTCGTCCAGCAGTGACAGGCATCTGGCCGGCAGAGGGCGTCGAGCCAGATCAGCTCCTGCAGCTGGCTGCGGCGGCGGAAAAAAATTCAGAGCATCCGCTCGGACAGGCTGTGGCGCGCTATGCAGAACAAAAAAAACTGCCGCCGCTGGCTGCGGCGGATTTTGCCGCGCTGGCCGGCAGCGGCGTGGAAGCCAAAGTTTACACTGTGTCTGTTCTGCTCGGCAGCCGGGATTTGCTGGAGAAACGCGGGATCAAGCCCGGCGGCGCCGCGCGCGCCGCGAAATTGGCCGCGGCAGGCCGGACGCCGGTATTCGCGGCGGTGAATGGCAAATATGCCGGGATCATCGCCCTAGCGGATGAATTAAAACCGGATAGCCGGCCAGCTGTGGAGTATCTACAAAAAGCCGGCGTAAATGTCGTGATGCTCACCGGTGACAATGCCCGCACCGCCGCCGCGGTGGCGGCTCAGGCCGGCATCACCGATGTTTTGGCCGGCGTCCTGCCGCAGGACAAAGCCGCGGAAATAAAAAAACTCCAGTCCGCCGGCCGCCGGGTGGCTATGGTGGGCGACGGTATCAATGATGCTCCCGCTCTGGCGCAGGCCGATGTAGGCGTGGCCATAGGCACCGGCACGGATGTGGCGGTAGAGTCGGCGGATGTTGTCCTGATGCGCGGCGAGCTTTGGGGCGCGCCGGCCGCGCTGGATTTGAGCCGGCGGACTATGCGCAATATCAAGCAAAATCTCTGCTGGGCTTTTGGCTACAATATGCTTGGCCTGCCTGCCGCCGCTGGACTGCTGCATATCTGGGGCGGCCCGCTGCTGACACCGGCGCTGGCGGCGGCGGCAATGAGTTTTAGTTCGCTGTCTGTTGTGGCTAACGCTCTGCGCCTGCGCCGCTGCCGGCCGGCAAGACGATAAGACTATACGGAAATATAACCGCCGGTCAGTTCTTGTTCCGCCTTTTGACTGATTTCCTGCAGCAATTTTTGGGTTTCCGGTGAAATATCGCGCAGAGCTTTGCGCAGGACGCGGATCACATTGCGTCTGTAGGCTAACGGCGCATACCACCAACGCGCGCCAATTTCTCTGTATAACGCGGGCAGATCCCGCGCCGCGTCGGTTTTGATAAAAGCCAGGGCGACTAGCGCGTCGTTTATCAGCGGGCGGTTTTCCGGCGTGAGTCTGGTATGCATCAGCAGGTTTTTTATTTCTGCGTAGCGCGCGGAAAACTCCAGACAGTACCAGATAAAAGTATTTTGGATATATTCCGCCTGCAGTTCCTGCAGCAGTTTTTGCAGAACCACGGCTTTGCCCAGATCGGCGGGATTTTCCAGCGCGGCGATGTAGGCGGCTAACAGCTCTTGTTTGTCGTCCGTCTGTATGGCCAGCCGGAGAATTATGTCTCCGGCCTCCGCCAGCGTGCGCAGTTTGACCCGGCTGTGCTGTTCCTCCGGATCTTTGGGAACGCGTGGCGGGGTTTTGCGGCGGCCAAAATTAGTCTGCTTTTTGAGCAGAGTGGAGAGATCGAGTATATTCCAGTAAAGGGTGTGCTCAACGGCGGCCTGTTTTTCCGCGGCGGTAAAATTATTTTCTTTTATTTTGCTATGTTTAGGCGCTCTGTCCGGGGCATTGTAGCCGTCTAAGTTGAACCCGTTGGTCGGATCAGTTTGAAAACCGCCTAACAGGCTGGCGCCCAGCCGCAGATAATCCCGGTGCTGAATAATGCGCCGTGGTTTTTGCGCCGCCGGTTTTTCCTGTTCCATAGTCGCTTTGCGCGTGTCCAGATGTCTCCGGCGCGGCCTGACCGGCGCGGCGTCTAATTCAGCCAGCGCTTTTTCTCTGGCGTATTTTTCCGCCGCCTCTTTTTGCCGCAGAGTTGGCGTGCGCTTTAGGATATCAAATGCCGCCTGCAATTCCGCCGAGGCAAATTTTTCTCCGTCGTGAAAATCGATGTAATTTATTTCCCAGGCCAGCGCGTATTCGTCAGGGTCGGTTTCGCTGTAGTCCGGCGCATAGCCGTGCCGGTCGATAAAATCCTGCGCGGCTTTGATCAGATCCGCGCCGTATATTTCCGTATGCGACGGCGTGTTATGCAGGAGGCTCTGCCAGAGCTCCAGTTGTTTGGCGGTTTTAAATTTAGGAGTTTTGTACCTATTCAATGCCTCGATACGTTTGGCCAGCGCGCTCTCGGCTTCCTCTTCCGTCGTTATATTTTGCTTGTACAGCACGCGCGGCTTGTAACCGTAAACCCGCACAAAATCCTGAAATTCCCGCAGCAGCGCGGCGTTTTGTTTCTCTATGTAGCTCGGAGTTTCGGCGCTGATGCGGTCATATATTTCTTGTTCCGCAGTGTTCAGCTCTATTTTGCCGGTCTTGATATCTTTGAGCAGTATCCAGAAATTGCGTTCAGACTGGCTGGTTTTATTGTGGTCGTCGTCATAGTAGCGGGGAAAACCCTCCGCGGCGCGGGTGAATTCTTCCGCCGCGCGCAGTTTCTCTGTCAGAGAAAGTTTTTTCCAGCTGGTTTGTTCTTTTTTATCGGAAATAATTTTGGCCAGCATAGTCTTTATTATACTCGCAAGAAAATAAAAAATGTTGCGATTTTTTAGGCAAAATTGGCTAACTAATTCGGCCTTGTTGATTTCTGATCGTTTGAATAATCACAGTTATAATTAAATCACTCCGGCCACTGTTTTACGTATATGAATAATTTTAATAATCCGGCCTAAAGTAAAAGCGCTGTAGCAATCGCTCCGACTTATTTTTGCGGGTTTATGTTAGTATTGATTGTGTGTCCCCGTAGCTCAGCTGGATAGAGCGAGCGCCTCCTAAGCGCTAGGTCGCACGTTCGACTCGTGTCGGGGACGCCAAGCATAGCGCAATCAATTGCTGTTTGTGTGACGGACAACAAGTTCTGGCCTGTTCGAGCGCGCCAGCGCGGAGTCTCGTGCCGGATACGCCAGTTAAAAACAATTCAAATTTTAACTAAAAAATTATTGTATTTAACTTAAATCTAATGTTAAACTATTTTGTCTTATTTATTAAGATTATTCCGGAAGGAGTTTTCACGATGAAAAAGTTTTTTACGGTTTTCGTAAGTGTTTTGCTGTGCCTGACGCTTTGGGGCTGCGGCGGCGGAGACAGCGGCAAAACCAAACTGGTGATGTGGATTATGCCCAATTCACAGGAGCCGGTGAACGATCTCCAGCAGATTTTGCGGCCTTTTCTTAATAAAAATCCTGACATCGAAGTGGAAGTCGTATCGCTGGATTGGGGTTCAGCTTGGCAGAAAATCACCACCGCCGCCACGTCCAAAGACGCTCCGGATATTGTGCAGCTTGGCTCGACTTGGGTGGGCGCGATTGCTTCAATGGGCGCTATGTATGATGTTTCCGCCAACATCGCGGCAGCCGGCGGCGGCAAAAATCTGTTTGTGGATTCCGCTTGGGCGACCTCCGGCATTATCGGCTCCCCGGAGGTTATCGCTGTGCCGTGGATTGTGGATGTGCGCGTGATGTTTTACCGCACGGATGTTTTCCGCCGGCTGGGATTGACCGCCAAAGACGTGGCGACTTGGAGAGATTTTGAGGCGGCGTTAGCCAAAATTAAGGCCGCCCGGCTGTTCATCGACAATAAAAAAATCGAACCGCTCGGCATTACCGGCAAAAACGACTGGAACGTTATTCATAATCTAGTGCCTTGGATTTGGTCCGGCGGCGGCGAGCTGTTAAACGGCGACCACAGCGCCAGCGCGATTAACGGCTCGGGCGCGCAAAGAGGCTTGCTGTTTTACATCGATCTTATCAAAAAGGGCTTTGTGCCGATACAGTGTCTGGAGCAAAACAGCAGCCAGATATCCTCGGATTTCAACAACGGTCATTACGCCATCATTTTTGACGGTCCGTATCAGCTCAAAGGAATGACCACTCCGCCGGAACGCGGCGGCGGCGGCGGCACTTTTGTGGCTAAAAATTTTGCCGTGGCTCCCTATCCAGCCGGGCCGGCTGGCCGTTTCGCTTTTTGCGGCGGCAGCAATCTGGCGATTTTCAAATCTTCAAAAAACAAAGAAGCGGCGTGGAAAGTCGTGCAGTACCTGACCACGGATGACCGCGCGCAGGTGGCTTATTCCCAGCTGACTGGATTTTTGCCGGCCAAGCGCACGTCTTTTGATAATCCGTATTTCACCAATGATCCCTTCCGCAAAGTTTTTTCCGACGCGGTGAAAGTCTCCAAAGCCTATCCCTGCATTCCGGCTTGGGGGCCGATTGAAACGGTGGTTTTGACCAGGCGTTTTGGCCTGATGTGGAGCGACGTGGTCAAGGATCCAGAAGGATTCAGCCAGTTAAAGCTCAAATCCCATCTGGATGCGGCCAAACAAGAAATGGATATAATGCTGGAAAGAAAATAAACGAATGGCAGATAAAAAATTTAGAGAAGAACTGATCGAGGCCAGCAAAGGCATATTAAACATAGAGTTAAGCATCTTTGCCAACTTCGACAAACTGAAACATAAGATTAAATTCAGCATCAAGCGGCAGTTTTCGCAGCAGGTGCGCGACTATTACGCGAAAAACCGCCGGATTTACAAGCCGATCATTCAGTTTTTCCTGATGTTAGCTTATCTGGCCTGCATCGCGCTGGTCAGCGCTCTGGGGTTATGGCTGGGCGGGTTGCTCGGACGGGACACGCCGGGGATTATCTTAAAAATTACGCTGGGTTTAGCCTGCGCGCTGGCTGATCTTTTTCTGGCCGTGTTGCTGGTCGGCACGCTGGATCGTTTTTTGAGCCGCTATCAATCTTTCCGCGAAAATAAACTAGCCTATATATTTATTTCTCCCGCGGTGTTCTGCCTGATTCTCCTGCATTTTCTGCCGCTGTTGCAGGGCGTCTGGATGTCGATGCTCAAGCTCGATCAGTTTACTTTCAGCCAGTATCTGGGCGCGCCATTTATAGGTTTGAGCAATTACAAAGATATTGTGCTGGGTCTTTTTAATCCGGAGTCCCCGGTCGGCTTTGGCTTTTTGAAAGCCCTGCGCAACACGTTTTTTTACGCGCTGATCGTCACTTTTGGCACGCTGGGGCTCGGTATGATTGTGGCGCAGATGCTCAACCGCGCTTTCAAGGGGCGTAATATCCTGCGCGGGCTTTTTCTTTTTCCCTGGATAGTCCCGACTTTCGTGGTTGGTATGCTCTGGGGCTTTATGTGGCAGAAAGAAAACGGCATTATCAATATTATTCTCTACGATATTCTGCATCTTAATGTTTTGCTGGGCTGGTTTGGCGTCGCGGCGGAAAAACCTTTTTGGCTGATGGGCGATCCGCTTACTCTGGCGGCGATCATTGTTCCGACTATCTGGCGCGGCTGGCCGCATCCGATGTTAATGCTTTTGGCCGGACTGCAGGGCATCTCCAATGATTATTTTGAGGCGGCGGACATCGACGGCGCCAACGGCTGGCGCAAATTTTGGTATATTACTTTTCCGCTGCTCAAACCGGTCTGGGCGATCCTGCTTTTATTCGGCCTGATTTTTAATGTGTACGCTTTCAATATCGTGTATATGATGTTCGGCAACGGCGCGGGTTTTCCCGGCGACTGGGGGGATCTGATGATGGTCAATATTTTCCGCAATTCTTTTCAGAGTTGGAATTTTGGCGCCGGAGCGGCTTTGTCCCTGATCCTGATGACGCTGATGCTGATCGCGGTCAGCTTTTGGTACAGATTTTACCGCTCCGCGGAAGAGGGTTAGCCGATGCTGGGATTTATCCGGGATTTTCTTAAAATGCCCTATCACATTAAGAAAAAAGTGATGGACCGTTTTTACAATGTGTTGATGTACGGCACTCTGGCCGTGATGCTGTTTCCAATCTTCTGGATGTTTTTCAATTCTTTTATGAATAACAACGACATCGTGCAGGGCAAGATTTTTTTTCAGCGCGCGGCCAACAATGTGCTTTTGACCGAACGTATCGGCAATAGACTTTTGGTCTGCACGCGCGACGGTTCGGTCAATTATCTGGACGCCGAGACTGGCAAGTTGCTGGCGCGCAAATCTTTCAGAACCAGCAACACCAATTTTGCCGTGGACGGGCGTTATATCTGGCTGTCGTCCGCGGATAAAGGCTTGATCCGCATCGCTAAAAATAATTTTTCGGCCAAGCGGGTAAAAGCCCGCTGGGGCGGCCGCAAGCTGGATTTCAACAAAATTTCCAAAACTCTGCTGGCTGTCGATCCGGAAAATTCGCGGCTCTGGCTGACGCTCGGCTACCTTAATTATGATCTTATTCTGGAGTATGACACTAACACGCTAAAACTCTCCTCCGTCTATAATCTGCTGGACGAGCTGACGGATTTTTATGATAAATTTTCTATCGGCAATATTTTTTATAACGGCGGGCGTCTCTATGCGGCGACCAATCTGGGCGTGGCTGTCATCGATGCGGACAAACTCCAGCTGGTGGATATTATCCGGCATCCGGATTTTGAAAATTCGGACATTCGTTATATGGACTATGACGAGGCCAGCGGAAGTTTGTTTATGAATTCGTTTTCCAAAGTGTATGCTTATCGGGACGGAGAGCTTCGGGACATCTACAATACTGTGTCCGAGGAGAGTTTTGAACAAATCGGTTATATGACCGCCGGTCCGGAGTTCATCGTGCTGGGCACCGGCAGCGGTTTTTTGCTCATAGATAAAAACGGCAGCCTGCTCAAAAGTGTGGATATTCCGCTTTTTGACGACGTGAATAAAAAAGGCAAGCTCATCAACCCCGGGCGCTATGTGAACGCTGACGTGTCTTTTGCGGATATTCAGGGGCAAAAAATATATGTCGCCACTTCTTACGGGCGTGCCGCGGTGTACAATGCCAAAACCGGAGCGGTGGATAGCACCTATCTAGTCGACCGTCCGGCTTTTTACACGCTGTTCTGGCGCAATTATATTGACCTTTTTTATAATATTGATTTTGGACTTTTCGTGCGCAATTCTTTTATCATCTGCGGATTAACCGCCTTTTTTTCGATGATTCTGGCCACGATTACCGCTTACGCGCTGGTGCGCTTTGATTTTCCGGGCAGTAAATTTTTGAGCACGACAATCCTGTCCACGCAGATGATACCCGGCACGATGATGTTGATACCCGTGTACATTATGTTTATCAAAATCACCGAATTGACCGGGCTGCCGCTCAAGGGCACTTTTGGCGGTATGATTTTTATTTACTCGGCGTTTTTCTTGCCTTTTAGCATTTGGATTTTGCGCGGCTTTTTTGCGTCTGTGCCGGTGGCTTTGGAAGAGGCGGCCACGCTGGACGGCTGCACGCCGTTTCAGATTTTTTACAAGATCGCTCTGCCGCTGTCTATGCCGGGCATTGTGGCGACGGGCATTTATGTGTTTCTGACCGCCTGGGATGAGCTGGTTTTTGCCTGGGTGCTGACCGGCCCGCACACTATGACCATACCGGTGGGCATCCGGCTTTTTGTGGGTAATTTTCAAAACCGCTACGATCTGCTGATGGCTGCCTCCACCGTGGCCACCGTGCCGGTGATGATCTTATTTATCCTGCTGCAAAAACAAATCGTCTCCGGCTTAACCAGCGGCGCGGTGAAGGACTAGCTCTGGTAACCGTTGCCGGCACAGTTAAAACTCCAGCGCCCAGATTGCGTTTGGCCTCATATACATAGTAGCGGTGAAATGCCCGTCCGTGTCCCAGCCTTCCGGTGTGCGGAAAAAAAAGCCGCGGCGGTAAATAATATCGGCCAGCGTATTCAAAACTTTTTCTGCTTCTTCGGCCATACCGTATTTGAAAAATAAACTGCACAGCGCGAAATTCGCGCCAACCCAGATATCGCGTCCTTGCTCGGCGGCGGTCAATTTATTCCGGCCGGTCTTGCCGGAAATGATTCCCCAGCGGCCGTTTTGCGTGCCTTTGTAATTGTATTGATAAATAGTTTTCAACGCGGAAAGGACTTTATTTCTGTCCAGCGCCGGTTCCTCGTCCAGCAGATCGAGATACCACTGGCCGATTAGCTGGTCAGCCATTATGTCTGTATTGCCGGCGCAAAAATTATAATATTTGCCGTTCCAGAGTTTTTGGTCAAAAGTTTTCCGCGCTTTGCTGAGCAGGACAGCGTATTGAGCGGCGGCTTTTTTTTCGCCCAGCGCGGATGCCGCGCTGCTCAGCGCGCGCAAAGACGCCAGCCAGAGGCTGCCGCAATAGGCCGACACGCCGCGCATCGCCCAGTTGTCATAGGTCTGGTCGGGATAGCCGCTATTTTCCGGTATGCCGTCTTTATCTTTATCCATTTTTTGCAGATATTGAAACGCGGTCTGCAGCGCCGGCCATAGTTCCCGCAGAAATTTCTGGTCGCCCGCATAGACATAATCCCGGTAAACCAGCAAGATAAATTTGGGATTCAGGTCTTTCCAGTAGTTGGTGTTCTGCCAGGTGTAGGCGGCCGGCTTGAAAAACGGATTTTCTTTGGGCGAGCCCAGATCGTGCGGACAGGCTCCGGCGGCCTTTTTGCGGTCATAGCAGAGCAGCCGTTCTTTCCGGTCTGGGGGCAGAGGCAGGCCCGGCTTTTCCGCGTGAAAATGGTAGCGTATGTTTTGTTTGTCTTCCGCGAAAATATTTTGGGCAAAATCCCGCATTATTTTTAACTCAATCTGCGGCCAGAATTTAAGCAGGGGAAAAGATCCGTAAAAACGCACGTCCAGCGTTTCATAAAATGGATAATCAAAACATTCCAGCAGGCCGAATGAGCCGGTGTCCGCATCCCAGCACGAGCCGCCGTCCGCGAGAAAGTACAGCTCATTGATCAGCATTTGGAAATAATTTTGTCTGCTTTGCTCTGAGCTTAATTGTTTGGCCGCGCGGCTGTTGTCGATGATGTCTTGGTGCCAGCTATCGATCTGCTCCGACCAGCTCCGATGCTGGCGCGCGGCGGCCTGGAGCAGGGCATAGGCATTGCGTCCGCTCCGGTCAAAAAAACGCGTGTAGCGCTTGTGTCTGTTTATGCCTTGACCGAAATGCATAACCGGCAGATCCCAAGCCAGCACAAAAATTATTTTTTTTGTTTCACCGGCTTTAAGCGCAACCTTGCCGGCTGCTGCCGCGCCGTAATTTTGATGCTCCGACAGACGCGGCGGGTTAAGACTGGACAGCGTGCCCTTTCTGGCAAAACTTTTGAATTCCGCGCCGTCACCCTGTAGATAAAAATAATTCAGAGCCGAAGTTTTGACTGTGCTATCCGCCAGCACGGCGATGCCGATTTCGCCGTCCAGCTCGTTCACGGCTTTTTCCCGCCGGCCGTTCGGCAGATTGCCCATTATCACGGCGGTCAATTTTTTATCCCGGCGCAGGACGTGTCTCTTATTTTGATTATTTTTGACGAAACCGCACCAGTTATCCTGCGCGTCCGGCCGTTTATCCTCGAATCCCCAGCCGGTCATATTGGCCCAGCTTATAGCCAGCGCGACTTCGATTTTTTCCGCGGACTTATTGCGCACCGTATGCTCGAACACCGCGATTGGATAACCGGTTTCTTTATAATTATGCGGCAGCACCGGCGAATATTGCTCGCAGGTTATCTTGGCGGGCTGCGCCGGATCGTCAAAAACATATTTGGCTTTGGGGTAAGTAGCGGCGTAGCGGACGTGTTTAGCATTGAAACAGGGCGCGAATTTTCCCAGCGCGCTATCCGCGTAAGGTCTGGCCGCCAGGGTATTGAGATAGAT
>JAITIS010000049.1 GCA_031279305.1 Candidatus Margulisiibacteriota bacterium
CGGCTTATAAACGCCAGATAAAAAAGCTGGGCTTTTTCAATTTTGGCAGGAAAGTGCTCAAATATTTTTACACACGCCTGCGGAATGTCTTATCCAAAGCCAGACAGGTCATTTATGCGCGCAAAAACTACTGGTAAACTGCGTCAAAAAACAGAGAACCGCGCAGGCCTCTGTTTTATTGCGGCGCTGCTTGTCTTGGCTTACTTGCCTTTTCTGCGCTGGCTGTTTTGGCAAAGCAGATTTCCCTACGAAGGCTGGGATGTTGTTATCCCATTTAGCTGCGGGATAATTGCTTTTTTCAATTACCGTAAATTACGAAAAGATAAAATAAGAATTTCCCCAGACCGGCGCGGTTTAGGAGTGATCATATTAGGCTTGCTCCTAAAAACATTAACCTGTTTTTATCCGGGATATTTTGTAGAAATGTGCTCTTGGGTAATTTTGTTAGCCGGGCTGCTGCTTTATTTTTACGGCTGGCGGACATTCACTTATTTTGTTTTCCCGCTGGGTTTTTTGCTGCTCAAACTGCCGTGGGATGAGTACATTCTGCGCTCTATCAGCGTTCCTGTTTTTAGCGGCTGGCTGGCCAAAATAGCGGCGGCGCTCAGCGCCTTGTGCGGATTTCCTACGCGCGCAGAAGGCACGCTGCTGCTGGGTCCGGCGGTGCGCACCAATATTGTGGAGCGCTGCACCGGTCTGTATACGCTCACCGCCAAAATGCTGTTTGGAATTTTATTTATTTATTACTCCAACGCCAGCCTTAAAATCAAGCTCTGGAAAAGTTTGGCCGTGCTGCCGATAATCCAGATTATCAATATTTTGCGGATCGTCAGCGTGCACATAGCCTTGAATGTCTGGCTGGGTGTCTACACCGAAAAGCAAATACATCATTTGGATGACAATTTGCACAAAATTGTTTTGATCGCCGCGCTGTATTTCTGGGCTTTTGGCCTGCCGCGGCGGAAAAAAAATTAAGGCAGTATTAAGTAACAATAAGCAGGAATGCTGGCCGCTTTGTCCGGCTCCTGAGCTTGCACCATTACGCCTTCCAAGTTTTCTTTGGGTACAATCGCTTTGAAATTGCCTTCCGCGGTGGCCGTGACAATGCTCAGCTCCCGCCCATCACTGACGTCAGAGACGATCACTTTGGCTCCACTTTCCACACACCCCGCGGCGCCTATTACTTCTAGATAATCAACGTTATCCACGAGCCGTAAATGACTGGTAGTTGGAGAACCGCTTAGCTCTTTTTCCGCTTCCAGCGGCGGATCGCCCAGCGAATCGCTGAGTGTGGTGCCGCAGCCGGATAAGAGAAATATTGCCAGCGCGGTCATTATACTTAAAATGATGGTGATTTTCTTTTTCATAAACTCCCCCCGTTGTGTCCTAATTATTCCAATCAATAAACAATAAAATATCTGAACTTTTTGTGCCAACATTTTTAGCGGAAATACGAATTTTTTGTTGAAAAATAACCACTATGCTATAATTTGAGCAGTATATATAGCGCAAAATGGAGGGGTATTTATGAAATTGACCGTGCGCGGGCACAATCTGAAAATCACGCCGGCGATCAGGGATTATGCGGAAAAAAAGATCGGAAAATACAAAGGGATGTTTGCCGAAATGATTCAGGTTAATCTGGATCTAGAGGTAAAAAAAATCAAAAATAAAGATAAATCCCACACGGCTTCGATCACTCTGCAGCTGCCGCAAAAAATAATCCTGCGCGCGCAGGCGATGACCGGCGATATGTACGCTTCCCTGGATGAGCTGAGCTTAAAACTGGAAGCGCCTCTGAAAAAATATCAGGATAAACTCAAAGACAATCATAAAAAACTGGGTTTCGTTTCCCGGATGCGCCGGAAAATCACGCAGGATTTTTCCGATCTGATTCCAGAAGTGCGGATTACCCGCACGCCCAAAGCGGCCTTAAAACCTATGGACCCGGTGGAGGCTGTCCTCCAGCTGAATAAATCCCGCGAGTCGTTTTATGTTTTTAACAACGCCAAGGCCGCCCATCAAGTCAGCATTGTTTATGACCGTCACAACGGCACCTACGGCCTGCAGACTTTTAAGAAACTGTATCTGCGCCGCGCGCGCTTAAAAAAATTTAAGAATCTGCCGGCCGATGTGCGGTACGACGGCGGCGGCGTGAAAATCACCAAAATAAAAGATATTGAGGCCAAGCCTATGTCGCTAGAGGATGCGGCCGCCAGACTGGGCAACAGCCGGAGCAAGCGTTTTATGACTTTTCTGGATACCGGCAGCGCTCATATCAAAGTTATTTACAAAAAAAAACAACCGTTGTCTTTTGGCCTGATAGAACCGGCGATGTAGGATGTTTGCGACTATTTTAGAAAAAGTCACCGCCGGCTGGCGCGCCAAGAAGTTAGTGCGCTATCAGGAAAAAGTCCGGGAGATCAACGCTCTGGAGACGGTGATAAGCGCGCTGTCCGATGCGGAGCTGAAAGCTAAGACAGACTATTTCAAGCAGCTGTTAAAAGACGGCCGGACGCTTGATGACATTCTAGCCGAAGCTTTTGCCGTGGTGCGCGAGGTTTCCCGGCGCACGCTCAAAATGCGGCATTTTGACGTACAGCTTTTAGGCGGCATCGTGCTGCACGAAGGGCGCATCGCTGAGATGAAAACCGGCGAAGGTAAAACGCTGGCCGCCACTTTACCGGTGTACCTGAACGCGCTGGCCGGCGCGGGGGTGCACGTGGTCACCGTCAACGATTATCTGGCCCAACGCGACGCGGCTTGGATGGGGCAGATTTATGAATTCTTAGGCTTGAGCGTCGGGGTCATCATCGCCAATCTGGATTTCGCGGCGCGTCAGGCCGCTTATGCCGCGGACATCACTTACGGCACAAACAATGAGTTTGGCTTCGATTATCTGCGCGACAATATGGCCACCGCGCCGGAGCAGCTGGTGCAGCGTGACAAGCATTACGCTATCGTGGATGAAGTGGACAGCATTCTGATTGACGAGGCCAGAACGCCGCTGATTATTTCCGGGCAAGTGGATGACAGTACGGATAAATACCAAAAAATTCTGCAGGCCGCCAAACATCTGGCGCCCGGCAAACATCAAACCAAAGAAAAAGCGGAGGAGGAAAAACAGCCGGAAGAATACCGGGATTTTACGATTGAGGAAAAATCCAAGCACATCGCCTTGACCGAACAGGGCATCATCAAGGTGGAAAAATTCTTGGGGATTAACTCGCTTTTTGACATTCAAGAAATGGATTCCGCGCATATGGTCATCCAGTGTCTGAAAGCCCTGCATCTTTTTAAGAAGGACGTCGATTACATAATCAAAGACGACGAAGTGGTCATTGTTGATGAATTCACCGGGCGTCTAATGACCGGCCGCCGTTACAGCGACGGTCTGCATCAGGCTATCGAAGCCAAAGAAAACGTGCGCATTCAGAGCGAGTCGCAGACGCTGGCCTCGATCACGTTCCAAAATTATTTTCGAATGTATAAAAAATTGGCCGGGATGACCGGCACGGCCAAAACTGAAGAGGCAGAATTTGCCAAGATTTACAATCTAGCTGTAGCGGAGGTGCCCACCAATAAACCGGTGTGCCGCAAAGATCAGGCCGATGTGATTTACAAATCTAAATATGAAAAATATAAAGCCATTGTTAAAGACATTAAAGAGCGCCACAGTAAAGGCCAGCCGGTGTTAGTCGGCACCATCTCGATCGAAATATCCGAGCATTTATCCGAACTTTTGCGGCGGGAGAACATCCCCCATAATGTGCTGAACGCCAAACAGCACGCCCGCGAGGCGGAAATCATCAAAGACGCCGGACGGCGCGGCGCGGTGACTATCGCCACTAATATGGCTGGACGCGGCACGGATATAGTGCTGGGAGAGGGCGTTACGGAGCTGGGCGGATTGTATGTGCTGGGCACGGAGCGCCACGAATCCCGCCGCATCGACAATCAGCTGCGCGGCCGCGGCGGCAGACAGGGCGATCCAGGCGCGAGCCGTTTTTACATCTCGCTGGAAGATGATTTGATGCGTATTTTTGGCGGTCAGCGCATCATCAATATGATGGAGCGCCTAGGGCTGCCGCCGGACACGCCGATTGAGCACGGTATGATTACTTCCTCCATCGAGCGCGCCCAGAAAAAAGTCGAACAGTGGCATTTTTCGATCCGCAAGCAGGTTTTGCAATATGATGATGTTTTGAGCCGCCAGCGCGAAACGATTTATACTCTACGCCAGAAATTACTGCTGGAAAAAAATGTCAGCGCAAAAATACAGGAATTTTTGCGCGGCTTTATCGAGCGCGCGGCTGCCGTTTGCGCTCCGGAGAAAAAAGAACAATGGGATCTGCCGGAGTTAAACAGAACAATTTCGGAAGTCTTGCCTGTCGCTCTCGATCTGGATAGCTCCTCCCCACGCGCGGAGCTATTAGCCAAACTGTTTTCCGCCGCAGACGAAGCCTATAGGCAAAAAGAACGCCAGCTTACGCCGGAAATTATGCGGGAGATCGAACGGCTGGTTTTGCTGCGCGAGATCGATCGCAAATGGATAGATCATCTGCACAATCTCGACGTATTGCGCGAGGGCATAGGTCTCAGGGCTTACGGCCAGCTGGATCCGCTCACCGAATACAAAATAGAAGGTTTTCGGATGTTTCAGAATATGTTAAACCAAATCGGCGACGACACGCTGGCGATGTTAATGCGGGTGCAGATCGTGCGCGAACTGCCGGGGCAACTGGAGGAAAATTTCCGCAATATGCAGTTTCGCGGCGGAGATCTGTCAGCCGGATTACAGTCGCCCCTAGCCGGCCGGTCACGCCCCTCCGCGGAAGCCGCCCGTCAGGAGCCGGCGCGCGCGGAAAATAAAATCGGTCGCAATGATCCCTGTCCCTGCGGCTCCGGCAGGAAATATAAAAATTGTTGCGGGGCGAATAAATAATTTTGCGAGGTGAACAATGCTTCAGGACCAAAAACAGGATTTGCAGGAACTGGCCAGTCAAATAACCGCAGTCCGGAGCTATCTTTGACCTGCCCGAGCTGCAAAAAGAGATCAAAGAATTAGAAGCCGAAAGCGCCGATCCGGCGCTCTGGCGGGATCAGGCCAGAGCCAAGACTGTCGCCGCCCGCTTAAAAAACAAACAGTGGCTGCTGGAGCGGCTCAATTTATTAGAAAAAAATTATGCCGACGCCAACGCTCTCTATGAACTGGCCGCGGCGGAGCAAGACTACAGCGCTGAAGGCGAGCTGTCCGAGTTGATCGAGGCTTTGCGCGGCGACATACATAAATTTGATCTGGAACTCAAGCTGTCTGGCGAATATGATCAAGCTGACGCTATACTGACCGTGCAGTCCGGCGCCGGAGGCACTGACGCGCAGGACTGGGCGGAAATGCTTTTGCGGATGTACCTGCGTTTTGCCGAACAGCAGGGCTACAGCGCGGAGATTATCGATGTTTCTCCCGGAGAAGAAGCTGGAATAAAATCCGCCACAGCGCTGGTTTCCGGCCAGTATGCCTACGGTTATCTCAAGGCCGAAAAAGGCGTCCATAGACTGGTGCGCATCTCGCCTTTTAACGCGCAGGCCAAGCGCCAGACTTCTTTTGCCGGCGTGGAAGTGCTGCCCAATCTGAATTTTGAGCAGGATATCAAACTCAACCCCGCCGAGCTGCGCATCGACACTTTTCGTTCCAGTGGCGCCGGCGGCCAGCATATCAATAAGACTGACTCGGCGGTGCGGATCACGCATCTGCCGACCGGCATTGTGGTGCAGTGTCAGAACCGCCGCTCGCAGATTCAGAACCGCGACACAGCTCTGCAGGTGCTGCGCGCCAGACTTTTGACGCTCCAGAAAGCCCAGCACAAAGAAAAAATATCAGAGATACAGGGCGAGCAAAAAGATATAGCTTGGGGGCAGCAGATCCGCTCTTATGTTTTTCACCCTTATTCGCTGGTTAAAGATCACCGCTTCAATATTGAAACCGCCAATGTACAAAAAGTTATGGATGGCGATATAATGCTTTTTTTTGCGGAATACCTGAAGGAGCAGTAATGTTTG
>JAITIS010000006.1 GCA_031279305.1 Candidatus Margulisiibacteriota bacterium
AGAAGAAACAGGCAGCGTGAATCTGGCCAGAATGCTGCACATCGGCAATACAAAATATACAGAGCTCCTGCCCGTATGGCTGAAGGAAATAATCAACCAAAAATTAGATGACAGAATAAAAACACTCTTGGCCAATCCCACCGAAGCCAATCTGGATGAGCTAAAAGCTATCCGGGAAAATCTGCCCGAAGGAAGTCTTAAAAACAAAATAATAAATATTATATCGAATTTGGGGACAGCCTCGCAAAATTGAATTTAATCTGAAACCAAACAGCAGAGCTAAAAGCCCTCCTTATTATAAAGAGGGCTTTACCAATTCTGCCTGATAAAGAAAACTAAATCTTAAACACTTCCTCCTCCAGCGCCACCGGAGCGGGGTCGAGGCTGATGCTCGGATCGGTGGATTTGAGGCGGATGGTATCGTACACATCCATACCGGTGCCGGCCGGCACGAGCTTGCCAATGATGACATTCTCTTTGAGGCCGTACATCGGATCGGTCTTGCCGTTGACAGCGGCTCTGGTTAGCACCGATGTCGTCTCCTGAAATGATGCCGCGGAGATATAACTCTCGGTGTTCAAAGAGGCCTTGGTCAAACCCAGGAGCACTTGATCGCCGACCGGCGGCTCTTTATCCCCGCTTTTAAGTTTTTTGACCGTGTCCTCGTATTCAAACACATCGACAAAATCATCCACTAAATACTGGCTGTCGCCAATCTCGCGGATGCGCACTTTTTTGGTCATCTGCTTGACGATAACCTCAACGTGTTTGTCATTGGTGCCGACGCCCTGCGACAGATATACTTTCAGAACCTCGTCCACGATAAAAGACTGCGCGGCTTCTTTGCCCAGAATAGAGATCACATCGTGCGGGTCTTTTACGCCTTCAGTCAGAGCCTCGCCTTTCTGCACGTGCTTGCCGGGAAAAACTTTGAGGCGGATGCCAAACGGTATAGAATAGCTCTTTTTGCTGGATTTGCCGGCGGTGATAGTGATATGACGCATACCTTCTTTTTCCGAAATGTCAGCCACACCGGCAATTTCTGACAGCACAGCGGAGCGTTTAGGATGCCGCGCCTCGAACAGTTCCTCGACGCGCGGCAGACCGGCCACGATATCGCGCGCCGAGCCTTCGGAAGCGGCGGTTTCCATAGCAATCACATCATCCATCTTGACCCGGTCGCCGGCATTGAAATACAAGCGCGAGCCGGCCAGCACTGGATAATTTTCACCGGAAGCCAGCCGGATAAGCTTATGGTCGCCATTGTCAATAATATCAAGCACCCGGCCGGCGGATTCGGACATCACACCGGTGGCGATCTCATCATCATTGTGCACGCGCTCGTCCTTTTCAACATAAATTTCCTTGTCGCCTTCAATCTTATATTCCTTAAACATTTCTGGATTATGAATGAATAATTCGCCGTCTTTTTTAGCGACAAATTCTTTACGCCCGGTCTTGCCGACACTTTCGCGCACGGTAAAACCGTGGAAATTGATAATGCCGTCATTGACCGCGATGATGTAATGCAGATTGGGATGATATTCGGCCAGCACCTCGCCGGCTTTGATCTTCTGGCCGTTTCTAACCTTGATCACCGCATTGGCCGGAATATCATAGCTCAAGCGGCTGCCTTTGGGACGCACCAGATAAACCCGGCAGTCGCGTATGGTGATCGGTATTTTCTCGCCGTTCTCGTCCTCGACTTTGGTCTGCTTTACAGTCTCGTCAAATTCGATCGCGCCTTCCAGCTTAACCCGGATATTCACCGCGGCGGCTTTGGTCAAATCCACACCGCCAGTATGGAAGGTACGCATTGTCAGCTGGGTGCCCGGCTCGCCGATAGACTGCGCGGCGATGACGCCGACCGCTTCGCCTAGATTGATGGGACGGCGGGTCGAGAGATCGCGGCCGTAACATTTTTGGCAGATGCCGCGCTTGGCCCGGCAGGTCAGGATAGAACGCACCTTGACCGACTCCAAACCGGAATCCACGATCCGCTGGGCAATTTCCGCGGTGATCTCCTGATTTTTTTTGATCAGCTCCTCGCCGGTGATCGGATCTTTCACTGTCTCGGCGGTATTGCGGCCGATCAGCCGCTCCTCTAGCGGCAGCACGGTCGTAAAGCCGTCTTTGATCGGTCCCATCCGCATACCATCACTGGTGCCGCAGTCTTCCTCGGTGATGATCACGTCCTGTGCTATGTCAACCAAACGGCGGGTCAGATACCCGGAGTCCGCGGTGCGCAGCGCGGTGTCTACCAAGCCTTTGCGCGCGCCGTAAGCGGAAATGAAATATTCCGTCAGGCTCAAGCCTTCGTAAAAATTGGTGCGGATAGGAATATCCACCGTGTTACCCTGCGCGTCAGCCATCAGTCCGCGCATACCGGAGAGCTGGCGCACCTGATCGATGTTGCCGCGGGCGCCGGAATTGGCCATAATCCAGACGCTGTTGTATTTGCCGAGCTTGGATTTCATATCCTCTGTCACATTGGCGGTGACGCGGCGCCACAAATCGTGGGTTTTCTCTCTGGCTTCGCGTTCGGTCAATTCATTATTGGCCAGCTGTCTGTCAATGCGCGACTGCTCTTTGTCGCCGCGTTCAATATATTTGGATTTCTCGCTGCCCGGCACGACCATATCGTCGATAGCGATAGACACACCGGCTTTCATCGCGTAATGGAATCCCAGATTTTTCAGGCGGTCGCACAATTCGGCGGTCACCGTGGCGCCATAGGTGTCATACCACTGGGAGATCAGGCGGGACATATCTTTTTTGCCGACCTGCGTGTTGATATAGGGATATTTTTCTTTGCCGAAATGCTCCAGCACCTCGACAACCGTCGAGTTAAAAATAATTTTGCCGATCGTGGTGCGCAGTCTGGCGCCGTCAATCGTGACATCCAGCGGCTGCTGCATCCGAATCAGGCCGAGATCGTAGGCTTTGAGCGCTTCATTGACATCGGCAAAAGCGCGCGTTTTTTTGTCAAACTCGCGCTCAATAGTCATACAGTAAATGCCCAGAATCATATCCTGTGTCGGCGTGATGACCGGATTGCCGTTGGAGGAAGACAAAATATTATTGGAAGACAAAAGCAGCATCCGGCATTCGGCCTGCGCCTCCAGCGAGAGCGGCACGTGCACGGCCATTTGATCACCGTCAAAATCCGCGTTAAAAGCGGTGCAGACCAGCGGATGGATCTGAATAGCCTTGCCTTCGACCAGCACCGGCTCAAAAGCTTGGATGCCCAGCCGGTGCAGAGTCGGCGCGCGGTTGAGCATCACGGGATGGCCTTTGATAACCTTGTCCAGAATATCGTACACGATGACTTCTTTGTTATCGATTTTACGTTTGGCGGATTTGACATTTTGCACATTGCCGCTTTTGACCAGCTCGCGGATAATAAAAGGCTTGAACAGCTCAATCGCCATTTCTTTGGGCAGGCCGCATTGATGCAGTTTGAGCGAAGGGCCAACCACGATCACGGAGCGGCCGGAATAATCGACGCGCTTGCCCAGCAGGTTTTGACGGAAACGTCCCTGTTTGCCTTCGATAATATCCGAGATAGAACGCAGCGGCCGGCCGTTGGTGCCGGTCACTTCACGGCCGCGTTTGCCGTTGTCAAACAGCACATCCACGGCTTCCTGCAGCATACGTTTTTCATTGCGCACGATCATATTCGGCGCGCCGATGTCGATCAGGCGGCGCAGGCGGTTGTTACGATTGATGACACGGCGGTACAGGTCATTGAGATCAGAGGTGGCGAAACGCCCGCCCTCTAGCTGCACCATCGGCCGCAGATCAGGCGGCATCACCGGCACGCAGTCTAACACCATCCAAGCCGGTTTGTTGCCGCTGTCGCGAAAAGCCTCGGCGGCACGGATGCGCTTGGTCAGTTTGAGATAATTGGCGCCGGTAGATTTGACCAGCTGCTTGCGCAGGTCTTTGATCAGTTTGTCTAACTCGATGCTCTCCAGCACGTCTTTCACGGCCTTGGCGCCCATATCCGCTTGAAACTTGCTGCCGTATTTTTTCTTGAGGTCAAAATATTCTTCCTCGGACAAAAGCTGGGTAACCCGGAGCTGATCGCTCACCGTGTCGTCCACTTTAGTCACCATATAAGAATCGTAGTAAATCACTTTTTCCAGCGATTTGTACTGCATATCCAGCATCAGGCCGATATAAGACGGCACGCCTTTGAGGAACCAGATATGGGTGACCGGCGTGGCCAGCTCGATATGCCCCATACGCTCGCGGCGCACTTTGGAGTGAGTGACTTCGACGCCGCAGCGCTCGCAGACTATGCCGCGGTAGCGCACCCGGCGGTATTTGCCGCAGGAACATTCCCAGTCTTTGACCGGCCCAAAAGTTTTTTCGCAGAAAAGACCGTTGCGCTCCGGCTTGAAAGTGCGGTAATTGATCGTCTCGGGTTTTTTAACCTCGCCGTGCGACCAAAAACGGATAGTTTCCGGCGAAGCCACGCCCAGACGGATACACTTAAAATCATTAGGATTGCGAACTAGCATTTATTCCTCCTCAAAAATTTTCAGAACCTAAATTACCGCTTGTCTATTTCGATGCCGTCGGCGGTGATTACTTTCATATCCAGACCCAGAGAGCGCAATTCCCGCACCAGCACGCGGAAAGATTCCGGGGTGCCGGGTTTGGGCAGGTTTTTGCCTTTGATGATCGCTTCATACACTCGCGCGCGACCGGACACGTCGTCTGACTTCACGGTCAAAAGCTCCTGCAGGGTATAGGCCGCGCCGTAGGCTTCCAGCGCCCAGACTTCCATTTCGCCGAAACGCTGGCCGCCGAACTGCGCCTTGCCGCCCAGCGGCTGCTGAGTGACCAGCGAATAAGGGCCGGTAGCGCGGGCGTGCATTTTTTCTTCAACCAGATGGATCAGCTTGAGCATATACATATAACCGCACATAATCGGCTGATCAAAAAGCTCGCCGGTGCGCCCGTCGCGCAGGGGGATTTTACCGTTGTCGGTCAGCCACCCAAACCCCGGAACTTTTTTGGCTTCATTCATCTTGGCCGCGATTGCTTTAACCGAGGCTTCCGGCTCATAGGCTTCGTCAAACTGCTGGGTTTCGATATATTCGCCCAGAGCATAGGCCGCGTTGCCCAAGACCGTCTCGTACACCTGCCCCACGTTCATACGAGAAGGCACTCCCAGCGGATTGAGCACTATATCCACCGGCGTGCCGTCCGGCAGAAAAGGCATATCCTCGACCGGCATAATGCGCGAGATGACGCCTTTGTTGCCGTGACGGCCGGACATCTTGTCGCCGACCATCACTTTGCGCAGCTGGGCTACATAGACCCGCACGATCATATGCACGCCCGGCGGCAGATCATCATTGTTTTCGCTGGAAAAAATCCGCACGTCGACGACTTTGCCACCCTCGCCGGAAGTAACTCTAAGCGAATTGTCTTTCATATCGCGGGCTTTGTCGCCGAAGATCGCGCGCAGCAGTTTTTCCTCGGCCGGCTGCTCGGACTCGCCTTTGGGCGTGACCTTGCCGACCAGTATGTCGCCCGGAGTCACCGTCGAGCCGACGCGCACTATGCCGCGCTCGTCCAGATTGCGCAGAGCATCCTCGCTGACATTTGGTATCTCCGGCGTCAGCTCCTCGTCGCCGAGCTTGGTGGAGCGCACATCAATCTCATAACGGGTAATATGAATAGAAGTAAACGTATCCTCACGCACCATTTTTTCCGAGACCAGTATCGCATCCTCGAAATTGTAGCCCTCAAAAGGCACAAAGGCGATTAAGATATTTTTGCCGACCGCCAGCTCGCCGTCTTTGTAACAAGTGCCCTCCACCAGCGGATCGCCGGCTTTGACTTTCTGCCCGGCGCTGACCGTCGGCTTTTGGTTGCGGCAGGTGTTCTGGTTGGTGCGCTGGTATTTGACCAGATTGTAAACGTCTTTTTTACCGTTATTATTTCTGATGACGATCTTATTGGCGTCTACTTCGCTCACCTCGCCGGATTCCTTGGCCAAAAGCGCGGTGGAAGTGTTGCGGCCGATGTATTTTTCCATACCGGTGCCGACCAGCGCGCGATCTGGATTGATGAGCGGCGTGGCCTGCCGCATCATATTAGATCCCATCAACGCGCGGTTCGCGTCATCGTGCTCTAAGAAAGGCACCAGACAAGAGCTGATGCCAAAAATCTGCTTCGGCGAAATACCGACATAATCCACTTCCGAGGCGGCGGACATCTGGAATTTTTTCTTGTAGCGCACCGGCACGCGTTCGCCTTTGAGCCGGCCGTCTTTAGTGATACTGTGGTCATAGGGCGCGATTTTGAGCAGGTCTTCGCCTTCCGCCGGCAGATATTCCACCTTATTGGTCACCTTGCCGTTCTCAACTTTGCGGTAAGGCGTCTCGATGAAGCCAAATTCATTCACGCGGGCGTAGGTGGCCAGAGGAGAAATGAGGCCGGAGTTCGGGCCTTCGGGCGTCTCGATCGGACAGATGCGGCCGTAATGCGAGGGATGAATATCCCGCACCTCAAAACCGGCGCGCTCTTTGGTCAGGCCTCCGGGCCCCATCGCCGAGAGACGGCGTTTGTGCGTCAGCTCGGACAGCGGATTGGTCTGATCCATAAACTGCGACAACTGGGAGGAGCCGAAAAATTCATTCATCACCGCGATCAACGGGCGGATATTGATGAGATTCTGCGGCATAAAATCCTCATTGCCTTTGAGCATCATCTGTTCCTTGATGAGGCGCTCCAGCCGCGCCAGCCCCACTTTGAACTGCTTTTGCATCAGCTCGCCCACCGCGCGCACGCGGCGGTTGGCCAGATGATCGATGTCATCGATGGTGCCCTCGTCTTTGGTTAATTTAATGATGTAATTCACCACGCCGATGACATCTTCTTTGGTCAGATACTGCACCGCCGGATCCACTTTCAAGCCCAGTTTTTGATTCATCTTGTAGCGGCCGATATAGCCTAGATCGTAACGCTCCGGGTTAAAAAACAGATTGGTTAGAAAAACATTGGCGCCTTCCTCGGTGATGTGATCGCCAGGGCGCAGTTTGCGGTGTATCTCCATCAGCGCTTCTTTTTGCGGCAGGGCCTCGCCGGTTTTGGCGACGGTTTTATCCAGAGCTTCTTTGCTCCCGATCAATTTATACATTTCCTCCGCGGTATAGCCCAGCGCCGCCAAAAAAAGCGGCAGGCCGATTTTTTTCATTTTATTGATGTACACATACAAAATACCCGCCGCATCCGCCTCAAACTCCAGCCACGCTCCGCGGTTGGGAATGATCGTTGCCATATAGGATTTTTTGCTTTTTTTCAAATCCTCTTTTTCTTTGAAATAAACGCCGGACGAACGCACAAACTGTGAAATGACCACGCGCTCGTCGCCGTTGAAAATGAACGTGCCCTGCCCGGTCATACAGGGGATCTCACCCATATAAATATCCTGTTTTTTAACCTCGCCGGTCTCGGTGTCAACCAATTTTACCGGCACGGTCAGTGAAACGGAATAAGTGATCTCGCGGCGGAGACATTCCTCGGCGGAATATTTCGGCCCGTCAATTTTGACGTTTTCGGAAAAATACAATTCATACCGATTGCTGAAGCCCTTGATCGGGCTGACCAGATCCAGCTCTTGGGAAATGCCGCTTTCCAGAAATTTCTGAAAAGAATCAAGCTGCAGCGAGGTCAGCTTGGGGACATCCAGTATTTCATCGGGAATATTCTGATTTAATTTTACTCTTGGTGCAATTTTTACCGCCACTATAGCCTCCTACAAAAAACTCATCCGCACACACGCCGAAGCCCCGGACTTTTGCTTTTTGGCAAAAATCCAGGGTGTCAGCTTTACAAACGCTTAATTACTTAATTTCAACCTTAGCGCCTTCTTTTTCCAGCTTTTCTTTGATTGCTTTGGCTTCTTCCGCGCTGATACCTTCTTTCACAGGTTTCGGCGCTCCGTCAACGACATCTTTGGCTTCTTTCAAGCCCAGTCCGGTGATCTCACGCAGGACTTTCAGCACCTGGATTTTTTTATCTCCGGCGGCGGCCAGAATGACATTGACAGTAGAAGCGGCAGCTTCGGCTCCGCCCGCGACAGCGGCAGGAGCGGCAGCCACAGCCACCGGAGCGGCGGCGGTCACGCCAAATTTTTCCTCTAAGGCTTTCACCAAGCCATTCAGCTCCAGCACGGACAATTTTTCCACTTTGTCAATAATTTCTTGAGCCACTGCAGTTACTTCTACCATATTAAATTCACCTCCTCGTAAATAAAAATAGTTATCTTACCGCGGTCTTTTCTCCGCGACGGCGTTTAAGCCGTACACCAGTTTGCGGATAGGGCCCTGCAAAACATTGGCCAGTCCGCTGATCGGCGATTGCAACAGATAGACCAGTTTGGATAGCAGCTCCTCCCGCCCCGGCAGAGCGGCCAGCTCCTGGACTGCGGCGGCATCCACGGCCTGTTTCTGAAAAATGCCGCCTTTGACCGACACCGCCTCATTGTTTCTGGCAAACTCCACCAGCGCTTTGGCCGGAGCCGCCGGCTCTTTAGCAAAAACATAGGCGGTGGGGCCAACCAGCTGTTTTTCGTCATAGGCGATCTGCAGATCCCGGAAAGCGAGAGAAACCAGATTATTTTTGTACACACAGTATTCCGCTTTAGCCGCGCGCAGTTTGCGGCGCAGCTCACGGTCAGCGGCTACTGTCAGTTTGTTGTAATGGGAAAAAACTATCAAGTCCGCGGCGGAGATTTTTTGTTTTATTTCCTCGACCAAAACTTTTTTGCTTTCTTTTACCATTTGTTTTCCTCCGCAGGTCTTACCGCTCTATTTAGACAGAGCCGCCGGCTTCTTAGGATTTTTAATTAACGCTCACCGTTACTCTGACCCCCGGCCCCATAGTCGGCGCCAGATAGATGCCTTTGACATAAACGCCCTTCAAAGTCGACGGCTTGGCTTTGAGTATGGCCTCGTACAGCGCGTCGTAATTAGTTTTCAGCTGCTCGGCGGAAAAAGATTTTTTGCCAATAACCGTATGAATCACGCCGGATTTGTCGCTTTTGTACTCGACTTTGCCGGCTTTTTGTTCTTTGATGGCTTTGGCCACGTCATTGACCACCGTGCCGGCTCTGGGCGTGGGCATCAAACCTTTGCGCCCCAGTATTTTACCGAGCCGGGAGACTTTGGGCATCATATCGGGAGTGGCTAACAGCACGTTAAAATCCGTGAAACCGCCGCTGATTTTCTCCACCAGCTCATCCGCGCCGACAAAATCCGCGCCGGCTTTTTCCGCCAGTTTGAGATTGTCGCCGTTGGTGATGATGGCCACTGTGATTTTTTTGCCCAGTCCCGCCGGCATAGCCACGGCGCCGCGCACCATCTGCTCGCCTTTTTTGGGATCGACACCCAGCACAAAAGTCGCCTCAATAGTCTCGTCAAATTTGGCGGCGCCCAGTTCCCGCACCATAGCCAGAGCCTCTTCCAGCGGCAGAATATTTTTTCCTTTGATAAGTTCCAGCTTAGCGTTGTATTTTTTACCGTGCGCCATTTTTAAGCTCCTTTAATCCTCTACATCCACGCCCATCGAACGGCAGGTGCCGGCGATCACGCTGACCGCTTCCTCTGGAGTGTAAGTATTTAGACCGTCCATTTTTTGTCTGGCTATTTCCAGCAGTTTGGCTCTGCTGATCCTGCCGACTTTGTTTTTGTTCGGCACCGCGGAGCCTTTGGGGATATTCAGGGCTTTGCGGATGAGCACCGAAGCCGGCGGCGATTTGAGCTTAAAAGTAAAAGTGCGGTCGCTGAAAACTGAAATTTCCACCGGAATAGTCTGACCGGCTTTGTCTTTGGTTTGATCATTGTAGGCCTTGCAAAAATCCATAATATTCAGGCCGTGCTGCCCCAGCGCCGGGCCTACCGGCGGAGCGGGATTAGCCTTGCCGGCCTCGATCTGCAATTTAATAACAGCGGTCAGCTGTTTCGGACCGCCCGGTCTGCCGCTTTTTTTCTGCTCGCCCATTTTTTCCTCTCTTTCTTTATTTAAGTGTTTTTTTCGATCTGGTTAAAATCCAGCTCCATCGGCGTGGAGCGGCCAAAAATCGAAATCATCACTTTTACTTTGCCGCGTTCGGCCAGTATTTCTTTGATCTCGCCGACATAGCCGCGGAAAGGCCCGGAAATGACTTTCACGCTCTCATTCACTTCAAAATCGATTTCCGTGCGCGGCTGCACATCCTCGCCGGTTTGATTGAGTATGCGCTGCATATCTTTTTCCGGCACCGGCTCCGGAAAACCGGCGCCCACAAATTTGGACACGCCGTTAATGCGGCGGATTTGATACCACGCCTCATCGTCTTTTTCCATATTGATGAACACATAACCGGGATACATCATCCGGCGGTGTTCCCGGCGTTTGTTATTTTTCACCTCAATGACATCTTCCTCCGGGATCAGCACTTTATGCACCCGGTCGTCCAGATGAAATTCTTTTATTTTCTGCTCGATGGCAGTGCAGACTTTTCTCTCATAGCCGGTGAAGACGTGCAGGATAAACCAATCGCCTTTCAGCTCGGATAAAGGCGTTTCCGGCGCCGGCGTTTCAGCCGGCGCGGTCAACACCGAAGTGTCCACTGGTTTCTCCGCTGTGTCCACCGGAGCGCCGGACACATCTATGTTATTGTCTTCAGTCACTTTTGCCCTCTTATCTAAACAACAGCCCGCCCAGCGCCAGATCCAGCACAAAAGCAAAGGCGGTCATTAACGCCACGATCAAAAAAACCACCAGCGTTATCTGCCACACTCTGCCGGGAGCCGGCCAGTCTACTTTTTTCACTTCCGTTTTCAAATCGGCCAAAAATGCCATTATTTTCCCTCGCCGTCAAATGCCAATCTTGCTATCCTTTGCTGGCAGGCCAGCCCGCCCCTGCGGCCGGCACGCCTCAAGCGCGCTAGGAACACCGCGCTTGGCAGGCCGTCCGCCTCTGCGGCCGGCACGCCTCAAGCGCGCTAGGAACACCGCGCTTGGCAGGCGAGACAGGAATCGAACCTGCAACCTACGGTTTTGGAGACCGCCACTCTACCAGTTGAGCTACTCGCCTATTTTCTCCAAAACAAAATAATCCGCCAAATTATCCGTTACTTCCAGCGCGCCGCACCGACGCCAAACCCGGCACGATTAAGCCGCCTCCCCGCGGAAAACTATTTTGTTTCTTTGTGCGGAGTATGCTTTTTGTCCCATTTACAATACTTCTGCAAAGTTATGCGCTCTGGATTATTCTTTTTTTCTTTGGTAGTGACATAATTCCGTCGCTTGCAAACTTCACATTCCAGAGTAATTATTTCTCTCATTTTGGCCTTTTCCCGCGCTTTTTCTGCCGATTTTAATATACCTTAATACACAAAAAGGACGGATATTTAACTATACGCGGCAATTTATGTCAACAAGGTATTTTGGATAAAAATTAAACAAGTTAAATTTGCGAACTAAATGGCAACGCCTGCACGAATTTGGTCATAAAATTACAATCTATATTAGCATTTTTAGCCGGCAATTTGATTCTGAGAGTCCGCAATGATTTATTGGCTTGTCTGCCATAATTAAACCGATATTTTTCACGGCGGATAAGCACACTAATAAATAATAAAACTTCATCGCTGAGTTTTTGTTTCGGTTTCAGGCAATAAATATCCCGGCCGCTATAATATTCCTTGTTCTGTAAAAACGCGGCAAGCACCGACCCCCCGCAAGCGATCGAAAGAGTGCCGGCCGGATTTGGCTCAATGTCAATTTGTTTTTTTACAAAAGCAGACAGACCGTTATTATTTTCGGTACGAGACACAAAACGAATAGCGTATTTGTCTGATCGAACGGTCTTTTCCAAATTTATCAACTCAAGGTTTACGCCATATTTAACATCGAACAACTCGCCTAATTCATAATATTTCCAAGCATCAACAGTTAACCTCGGTATTGGTATATTTTTAGCCGGCCGCTTAGCATACGAATAACTGTGTGTGTGTGTGTCAATGAATTTTTCCATAAAATCCCAGTCAGGCTGGTTATTTTTGGCGGGAAGTTTAATTGAGCGAGCTTTTAAGCGTTCTTGGCTGGCTTTTCGCCCATAATTATAACGGTATTGCTCACGGTTCATAATCGTCACTAAAAACATCGCAATGTTTTTCGTCATATTAAATTTAGGCGTTAGTTTTTCCACGTGATCGCTGGCAGAAAAATCAGCATCTTGATAAGAACAAAAACCGAGCACAGCGCTATCCACTGTCAAAACACCGCCTTTTTCTGTTGAAAAATTATAATAACCCTCAACACCATTATTGGTGGCCTGGGTAGTCACAAACGGAAACCGGCCGGCGCCGTATTCCTGAAGCTCTATTAACGGCGTGGTCTTTGTGCCTTTAATTTCAAATAAATCCGCTAGATTAAAGTTTTGCCAATTGCTTGTGTCTATTTTATTTTTCATTGTTGACGCCCAGCTTAAAAATTGTAAATTGCTCGATCGTTTCGGTAAAATCATCGACCGTCAAATCAGAGTAGTCAGTCTCCATATAGGCTTCGGCGCACCATTCATCGCCGGCAGCAACGGTTTTGAGCACTGAAAGCCCGGGAACATCCTTGTGATTGCGATAGTTATCGAGCCATTTTTGTTTAATCTCGTCAGCAAATTTGCCAAACAAATCAACACGGCCTTTGTTTTTACGCTTTACAAAGCCATCATTTTTATAATAGCCAAAGTAAACTTCTTTGTTTTTAGGATGCGGGCGTTTTGCGGTGAAAACCATAATGCAGGAGACCACGCCAACTTTGGAATTAAAAAATAATTCGTCCGGCATAGAGAAAACCGCATCCAAGGTATGATTTTGCAAAATTTTTTTCTTCCACTCATACACTTTGCCGCCGGTCGCTAGAGCTTCCTGCATAGGCACAATAGCCACACATCGCCCGCCCTGCTCCAAACATTCCAGATTGCTCAAAATAAATTCATATTCATCTGTGTCAGTTTTTTTGTCGCTTTTGTACGGCGGATTTAACAGTCCAACCGTCGGATGCTGCTTTCGCACCCGCATCTGTATATACTCATCAAAACAACTACCCAAAAAAATATTAGTTTTCCCATCGCGGTGAATAAACATATTGGAACAAGCTAGCGCAAAAATCTTATCCGAGTACTCCACTCCTATCAACTGGCTCGATTTAATTTGCTTGATTTTTGCCTCATCCCCGCGCGCATTTTTAATCATCAAATTCATTGCCGAGACTAAAAAGCCGCCGGTGCCGGTGCAGTTGTCATAAACTATGCTGTCCTTATTGACTTCGGCAAGCTCCGCCATAAACTCGGTAATATGCGGCGGCGTCAGCACAATTCCCAAGCCTTTGTCTGAATTGGCATAGCGCAGAAATTCGATGTAAAGCTGCCCTAGAACATCAAAATATTCGTGCGTCTCGCTAAAATTTTTAATATTATCTTTAATATCCGCGATGATTTCTTTTAAGACATCTGATTTCTTGGACAAAGTGGAGTTTGTTTTAATAAAGGCAAATCGCGCGGCCAAAACCTCTAATTTTCTGCCCCTGATTTTATCGTTTTCAAACGCGTTACAAACGGTAGTTATTAAATAACTGGCAAGCTGCTTAGCGTCAGCATAGCCAGCGTAAGATTTCACAAAACCACTGTTTTCTAAAGCAACCAATATACAACTAATCAATAAGGCCCGCTCCTCCTCGGCAATTTTCCACTTATGAAGTTTGTCATTAAGAATTTTCGAGAAGGCCAGCAATGTCTGATAATCTTGGCGGAATTTCTCAGGACTTCCCAAATATTCCTTTAAGTAATTATTTAACGGCAAAAGTTTACCGCCAAATATAGGCAGAGCGGTTTGCTCGCCTTTTAACTGCAAGAAATGCGACACCCTCAGGTCTTTTAATTTCTCGCCACTTACCGCAATGCTTAAAACATCAAAACTTTTGGACAAAAAAGAACTGTAAAGCAATGCGCCGTCCACCGCGTAATCTGCGTAGCAGCCGCGGGTTTTGCTCTCGTGTTTTAATATAGACGCTTTGCACTCCACCGCAATGATAAAATTCGGGTTGCTGCGATTTTGAATAATAAAATCAGGCTGGCCTTTGCCTGTGCTGTCCTGCTTGGATGCACCGCGCAATAACTTTTTTATTTTCTCATTTTGAGAAGTTTTTCGTTCATAAATCCAATCAAAATTATTTGTGCCAAGAGCCACCGCGTCAGCATATTTCTGAAAAAAACTTTCACAAATCGTCTCTGTATTAGCCTCGTTTCTCGTCATATCATTATTTTACTCCAGATTTCCGGGAAAAGCATAATAAAAATTTACAGGCTGTATTTCTCCGATTTTGGCGTTATTTTGCCGGCGCGGACTCGATCCCGCCTCTATTGAAGATCAAATACATTGCCGGTATTACGAACAGAGTCAAAAGAAAAGATAATAACATACCGCCCAGCACCGAGCGTCCCAGCGGCACCAGCATTTCCGAGCCTTCGCCTAACCCCAAACTCATCGGCAGGAGACCCACAATGGTGGTCAAGCTGGTCATCATCACCGGCCTTAGCCGCGTCGGAGCGCCGGCCAACACGGCCTGATACACGCTCAAACCCTGCATACGCCGCAGTGTGCCAAAATAATCAACCATCACGATGCCGTTGTTGACCGCCACGCCGATCAGCAGAATAATGCCCAAGAAAACCACCGTGCTGAAAGACGTGCCGGTGACCGACAGCGAAAAAACCGCGCCCATCACCGCAAAAGGCACGGTAAACATAATAACCAGCGGGTCGCGCAGGGACTCGAACTGCACAGCCATAATGCCGAAAACTAAAAACAGCGCCAGAAAAGCCGCCGCGGCCAAGGCTTGATTGCTCTCGCGCATACTCTCCAGCTCGCCGCCGATGTCCATCCGGTACTGCCCCGGCAATGTGTAATCAGACAGCGCCTCTCTGGCCTGCGCGGATAATTTGCCGACCGAGTAGCCGGGCGCGGCATCAGCCACCACGCGCACCAGCCGCGATTGATTTTCCCGTTCTATCCGCACAGGGCCAAGCGTGTCGCTGATCCGCGCTATCTCGCTCAAACGCACCGCAAATCCAGACGGCGAGGTCAGCAGAATATTGCCGACGGACTGTCTGGTGTTAAAATTTTCCCGGCCATAAACCACGCGGATGTCAAAATCATCGCCGTAGCGGATATCCGTATAAGGGGTGGCAACTAAACCAGTTAATGTGGTGCGCAAAGCATTGCCCACCTGTTCGGCGGAGAGACCGTAATCGCTCATTTTAGCGCGATCCAGCGCGATCTGCAGTTCCGGGCGCGAGATATCGAGCGAAATATCCAGATTGGTTAGTCCTTCGATAGCACGCAGGCGCTCCAGCGCTTCCTCCGCGTAAGCATAAAGCCGGCCAATATCCGGACCGAAAATCTTTATTTCCACGGCTTCCTCCGTGGCGCCGATGCGCAGTCCGCGCAGGCGCGCCTTGGTCACGCGTATTTCCGCGCCGGCTGCTTCGTGTTTGCGGGTGATTTCCCGGACTTTGCCAATCGAAATATCCGTGCTGCCCCGGCGTTTGTTTTTCGGCACGAGCTGAATATTGAGTCTGGCCTGATTGGAATACTGCGCCACATTGCCGCCAAACCACATCCCGCCGGTCGAGGAATAAAGCGTCTGCACAT
This sequence comes from Candidatus Margulisiibacteriota bacterium, assembly GCA_031279305.1. Lineage (GTDB taxonomy): Bacteria > Margulisbacteria > Termititenacia > Termititenacales > Termititenacaceae > JAISQA01. The sequence goes on from JAITIS010000006.1 coordinate 15,717, forward strand.
CCTCATCCGCGGCCAGTATCTCGTTTTCCAGCTCCCGAACCAGAGTATCAGTCACGTGCAGAGCCGTGCCCTGCGGAAAATAAACGCCGATATTGATCCGCCCGTCGTCGATCTGCGGCAAAAATTCCGAGCCGGAAAGGCTCAGGCTCAGGTAAGTCAGAGCGCCCAAGCCCACCAGCAGCAGAATGATGCCCCAGCGCAGCCGCAAGGCAATTTTCAACAGCCGGACATACAGCGCGGTCAGGGCGCTCATAAAATGGCGTTCCTCCGCCCGGCGTTTACGGGAATATTTAGCCAAACGGGCGGTAAGGGACGGCACTATAGTGAGCGCGGTCAAAAGCGAGGCGATGATCGCCACGGAAATAGTAATAATCAGATCGCGGAAGAGCAGCACGGCTATGCCGCTGATCATAATAAACGGCAGCACCGAAGCCAGATTGGTCAGCGTGGATGCCGCGACCGCCGAGCTTATTTCCGTGCTGGCTTCCTCGGCGGCAGTGAGAATATCCTCGTGCTTGATCTGCTGGTGGCGCGTGATGTTTTCTAACATCACAATAGAATTATCCAAAAGCATACCGATGCCTAACACCAGCCCGCCCAGACTGATCATATTGATATTGATGCCGAACATCGACATAAAGAAAAAAGTAAACAGCAGCGAGATCGGCATAGCCAGCGCCACAATCAGCGTGCGGATAAAACTGCGCAAAAAAAGAAAAACCACGACGATCGTCAACAGCGCGCCAAAAATCAGCGAGGAGCCGACGCTTTGGATAGAATTAGCAATATAGTAGGACTGGTCATTGACTATGCTGACCTCCATATCCGGCGGAATGATGCCGTTCTCTTGAAATTCGGCCAGCTTCCGACGCACGGCGGCGCAAACCTCGACGGTGTTAGCATTGGGCTGCTTGATGAAACTCAGCAAAACCGAGGGAGTTTTATTGATGCGCACCATCACGCGCTGATCGCTGCTGGTATCTAAAACCCGCGCCAGCTGTCCCAGACGCAGCGGCACACCCTCGCGGTTGGCGACAATCACGCGCTCGATGTCCTCCAGCGAGCGGTATTTGGCGGAAAGCCGCACTGTCAGCTCCACGGCGCCGCTGGTAATATAGCCGCCGGGCAGGTTCACATTCTCCTCGGCCAGCCGCCGCACAATTTGTTCTGGAGCTATCTCATAGCGCTCTAGCAGGCGCGGATCAAAAACGACTTTTATCTCGCGGAGTCGTCCGCCGCTGACCGTGATCGAGGCCAGTCCCGGAATGCCGGTAAAAAATTCTGACAATTCCCTGTCCGCCCAGCGGTTCATCTCGATCTCGCCGCGCTGGCTCGAGGAAAATCCCACTTCAATGACCGGCATTTGAGAGGGATCGGCCTTGCCGACGGAGGGACGGTCGGCATCATCCGGCAGATTATTTACCCTGTCCAGCCGGGCGCGCACATCATTGAGCGCCTCCTCCATATTTTTACGATAGTCAAAATAGACATTGGTTACAGACACTCCTTCCCATACGGTCGAAACCACGCGGATGGCATCCTCCGCCGAGGCCACCGCCGCCTCCACCCGTCTGGTAATATTTGTCTCGATCTCCTCCGGCGAGGCGCCCTCCCAAGATACACGCACGTTAATCTGCGGATAAATGATGCGCGGCAGCATATCAATGGACTGCTCGCGCAGAAAAAATACACCTAGGCCGCAGAACAAAACGGCGATGACCAGCGTGCCGATAACTCTCCTGATGGCCAATCTGCTGATATTCACAAACTTTCTCCTAACAGCCGTTTTAATTCGACAGCCTGCAGATTGTAGTCCAGCGCGCTATCCAGCTGGCTGATCTTCGCTTGCAGCGCTGTCTGCTCGGCGTCCAGCAGCTGCTTGCTGTTGGCGGTATAGCTCTGCCCGCGCTCCTGATACAGCCGCAGACTTTCTTCCGCTTTATGCATATTTTGGGCGGTCAATTTTATTTTTTGTTCGGCGGTTCGCAGCGCAAGCAAAACATCAGAATATTTTATCAACTCATTTCTGGCAAGCAATTCAGAATTCAGCAAAGCCTGTTCATACGCTTTAGCATTTTGTTCAATCTGTTTTGGCGTTTTGAAAAAATCGAATAAAAGCATTTGCAGGGAAACGCCCCACTGCGAATAATTCGCGCCGTCCTGTGGAAAAGTCTCGCCCCATTCCACGCCGGAGTAAGCCTGCAGATTTATCTGCGGCCAGTAGGCGGCCGCCGCGGATTTCACCGCAGTCTCCCGCTGATGCTCCGCCAGCGCGGCCAGCCTGAGAGTATAATTATTTTCTATTTTAGCAAACGCATTTTCCGGCGGGACAATATTCAGAATCGGCGCGGCGGTAAAAACAAAATCACGCGGCTCGTCAGCCTTATAAAGTTTGACCGGCAAGCCGCCCAGCAGATTATCCAGCAAATTATATGCCTGCCGCCAGACCAGCTCCGCATTGCCAACGGCGATCTCCACGCTGCCCAGTTGTATCTCAATTTGCAGTAAATCTTCCGGTCTGGGCAATTTCGTCTGAGCGGCCAGCTGGCGGGATTTATTATAGTAGTCTTGCAGGTTATCACGCGACTGAATATTGGCAAAGAGAATTCCCTGCGCGCGCCGCAGCCGGTAATACGCCGCCGCGACATCGAGCGCCAGCTCCTGTTTAATTCCGGCCAGTTCTAATTCTGCCTGCCGTAATTCCAGCAAGGCCAGTTTACGGTCCCGCCAGTATTTGCCGCCGGCAAAAAGCGGCTGTTCCAGCGCCAGCGCGGCGCTATAATCATCAGTATTCGCACGCATTCTGGTATAGCCGGCATTCAAACCCAGACGAGGCAGCAGCGCGGCAGTTCTGGCCCAGACACCGGCTCTGGCCTGTTCCACCCGCAGTTCCTGAATTTTGACTGTCTCATTATTGGACAAAGCAGCCGCAATGCAGTCCGACAGGGAAAGCTCCGCGGCAAAACCGAGTGAACAGAGCAATAAAAATAAAACACGAATTTTAAACATATTTTACTTATACAATCTGGCTGCGCCAAAAGTTCCGATTTTCACCGGCAAATTATAACGAAAACATTGTTATTTGTACGCTTAAGCACGGTTAATTTTTAGTTACAATATTCCGCCAATAGCTCTGGCCGCTTTTTTACCCGCGCCCATCGCCAGGATCACCGTGGCCGCGCCGCTGGTTATATCTCCGCCCGCGTACACCCTGTTTTTGGAAGTTTTGCCGTTTTCATCGATAATAATATAGCCGCTCCGGCCGGTCTCCAGATCGGGCGCGCTGTCTTTGATAAGCGGATTGGCCTGCGTGCCTACCGCCACGATCACCGCATCCACCGCCAGCTCATACTCACTGCCGGCTACCGGCAGAGGACGCCGCCGCCCTGAAGTATCCGGCGCGCCCAATTCCATTTTTTGCACCAGCGCCTTTTGCACAAAACCCCGGGCATCGCCCAAATATTTGACCGGATTGTGCAAGAATAAAAATTCCACCCCCTCTTCTTCAGCGTGCCGCGCTTCCTCGCATCTGGCCGGCATTTCCGCGCGTGAACGGCGGTAAAGCAGATAAACTTTTTCCGCGCCGAGACGCAGGGCCGAGCGCGCCGCGTCCAGCGCGACATTGCCGCCGCCGACCACCGCCGCGCGCCGTCCGCGCAAAACGGGCGTGTCTGCATCCGCGCAGGCTTTCATCAAATTTATCCTAGTCAGATATTCATTTGCGGAATATACGCCGTTCAGATCCTCGCCGGGTATATCCATAAATAGAGGAAAGCCCGCGCCGCTGGCGATATACAACGCGGCAAAACCTTTGCCACTCAGCAATTCATCTACGGTAAAAAGTTTGCCGATAACCGCATTTAACTCAAATTTTACGCCGGCGGCGGCCAGCGCGTCTATTTCGCGGCGGACTATATTTTTGGGCAGGCGAAATTCTGGAATGCCATAAACCAGCACGCCGCCTGGCTCGTGCAGGGCCTCAAAAACGGTCACGTCAAATCCGGCGGTGTTAAGCTCCGCGGCGCAGGTCAACCCCGAAGGGCCGGAGCCGACAACGGCGATTTTTGCGGCGGGCTGGGCGCGCGCTGCGCGCTGGGAAGCAAGCTGCCGCTTCCCAGCGGCGGCATTCGCCGCCGCCCAGTCCGCCGCAAAACGCTCCAGATCACCCACAGCCACCGGCTCATTTTTTCGCCCCAGTATGCACCGCCCCTCGCATTGCGTCTCCTGCGGGCAGACCCGGCCGCAAACCGCAGGCAGATAATTATCCTCTCGGATGACCGCATAAGCTCCGCAAAAATCGCCTTCTTTAATTTTCCGAATGAACTGCGGTATTTTGACATTGACCGGACAGCCGGACACGCAAAGTGGATTTTTACATTGCAGACAGCGGCCGGCTTCCAACCTAGCCCGCTCGGGCGCGTAGCCCAAGGACACTTCCTCAAAGTTTCTACTCCGCGCCTGCGGAGTCTGTTCTTGTTTTTTTTGTCTTAATATTTTCTCCGTCATAAATTATCCCAGATATTTTGCCAAACGTTTTTGCTCTATATCTTTGTAAGTATTGGCGCGCCGGAGCAAAGCGTCAAAATCCACCAGATGACCGTCAAATTCTGGACCGTGCACGCAGGCAAACTGCACACGGCCGCCGATCGTCGTCCGGCAGCAGCCGCACATACCAGTGCCGTCAATCATCAGGCTGTTCAGGCTGACCACGGTCGGTATGCCGCGCGGTCTGGTCAATTCTGCCACGGCTTTCATCATAATAAGCGGACCAATCGCTATAACTTTTTTTATATCTCGTCCGGCATCCAAAAGTTTCTGCAGGGCATTTGTCACAAACCCTTGCGCACCGGCGGAACCGTCATCCGTCGTCAGGATCAGCTCGCTGCTAAACGCCGCGAATTTTTCCGTCAAAATAAGCAGGTCTCGGCCGCGCGCGCCCAGAATAGAAATAACATCGTTGCCGGCTTTTTGAAAACCGACGGCGATCGGATACAACGGCGCGATACCTATGCCGCCGCCGATAACAGCCACTGCTCCCAGTTTTTCTATGGCTGTCGGACGTCCCAGCGGCCCGGCAATATCTTTGATATTGTCTCCAGCTTTTAGGCGACATAACTGATAAGTGGTTTTGCCCACTGTCTGCACGATGAGGTCTATGGCGCCGGCTTCAGGATTTTTATCCGCCACAGTCAGCGGTATACGCTCGCCGTTGCCATCTATACGCAGCATAATAAACTGCCCCGGACGGTGTTTGCGGGCGATCTCCGGCGCGGCGACAGTAAGACGGTAAACGGCGGGAGAGAGCTGCTGAATAAATTTTATTAAAGCCATATTTACTCAAACATTATCGAAATGTTTTATTAACACATTGCAGAAATTCGCAACATTAACCAGCTTATTACAATCGTCGGAATTTTTATCCACCATAAAACAACTCTTAAATATCTCCTATCGCTCGCAATTCTGATATTTTTGTATGTAATTTAGATACAAAATCATAATCTATAAACCTAACCCTTGTTTTTATACTATTAAATGCAGAGTAATTGATTTTTTCAGAGAATTCTTTAATCCGATTTTTATTACTTACTATATAGAATTCTATATAGAAATCTTGCAAATCATTATATTTAAGCAGTGAATTATGCATATCTGTAGAATGTTCCACCTCAAAAACAGATGATATTAATTTTCTATTATTAAACCAGATAACATCTATATTGCTAGCTCTATTAACTAATTCAGGATAAGAAAAATCAAACAATTTATCCAATGAAGCTATAGTCTTTAATGGTCTATCTATAAATAACCTATTTTTATCTTGCGCGGGAACACAAGTATTAAAGCCTTTCCAATTACCTATTTCCAAAAGGAGGCCTTGATAATATGAATGACTAAATGCATCATATTTTTCTGGGTGTTTTTTGGCTGTGATTTCAGGAAAAATACCTTGCTTTTCTAATATATTTCTATATTTCGTTAACGCATACAAGCCAGGCCTAAGTTTGTATATATTCTCATTCGTCTGAACTATTCTTCTGATACTTGCGTATGGCGTCTTAGTATTCCAAATACAGTCTTGTATTTGGAATATCTTATGATTTATCTGTCCAAGTGTAGCGATCCCGCCTAATCGCTCTATAGTAGCAATTACTGCTTCATATTGTTTCATATTCGATTTATTCGTTTTAATAGTTTGTCATTTATATTTATACAATAAAAAATACACATTTTTTCAATCTTATCAATATTTTCATTTTTCCTATCCTAGCAGTATTCTTTATAACTACAATTTTCGCCTTTATATAAATAATCTTTTAATTTTTCTACCGCATAGATAAATTCACAATCCACTTCTATTGTGTATTTATTTTTCTTATTCATCATACACTCACAATTAACAAAACTTCTTGTAGTCTTCCAAATCGCCGCCTTCCAGACAGCAGTTGATGATGTCCTGCCCGAGCTGGCTTAACTCCGGCTGCAAATATTTTTTAATCTCCTGATGGAAAAATCCGGTCAAGATTTTTGCGCCGACATCATAGGCCTGCTCGCCGACTTCCGGCTGGCGCTCCACGTGGAAAAATTCTTCCGGCACCACCGTGCCTTCTATTTTCATCCGGTTGGGGATATAACCCAGCAGCGGACAACGGGCGGCGCCGATATGTTCCGGCAAATATTTAGCCGCGCCACGGCGCGCCAGATATTCACGCACCAGCCACTGCGGCATAAAACCGACTTTCCAAGCGCCAATATGCTGATTGGGGATCAAGACGTGTCTGGTCTGCGGCGTGCTGACAAACTGGTCAAGCAGCAGATTGGCGTAATTTGCCATTTTGCCGGTGGCAAAAGGCCAGAAAGTCCCCACGCCTTCGGTCTGCAAACCGCTGGAGCCGATAATACTCGGATTGGAATCGCCGCGCGGAGCAACCAGCCGCCACAGCCAAGCCAGAGCCGGCGGCAGAATATGCAGCATACCAATAATGCCGTAGGTGGGATTTTTTTGCGTGCAAAGCGGCGCGCGGATGCCAAAACTGCGGAAATCCACCTCCACCGGATAGTTCACGACATTGTCCATCAGCTTGCGCGGCAGAATCACGCGCGGATTGGTGCAGGGCTTGCCCGGCGCGTCCTCGATATGTTCCCAGAGCAAAGCGGTGGAATGCGGCTGGCCGGCTATATTCAGGTACAGCAGCGGTTCGGCCGTATGGATACAGGTGCGCTCCAGATGAGGATCGGTGCCGTAGCTGGTGATGTGGTTGATGCGGATAAACCAAGCTTGTTCCGCGTCGCGGACGACCAGCTTGGGATTTTTTTTCTGGTCGCGCGGATGGGAGATAGCCATATCATCCGTCACCGGCTTGAGCATACAGGTTTCATCCATACTCAAATCCAGCGCTTCTTTGGTCACTCTGTTCACGCCCAGCAAAAGCCGGCCGTCGCGCTGCCGATGCGCGTATTCTAACATCTCGCTCTTGCCGCTGCCGCTGGCGCCTTCGTGCAGGATAGTCACAATATTTTCATAAGGCGTCACGACCTGCACCGCCGCGCCGTGCAGGGTCAGCCACTGCTCGCGCTCGCCGATGTCTAGCAGCACGCTGTAAATACCTTTTTTCGCGCTGGGCCCCGGATAAAGATTGTAAGAAAAAACTTCGTGCAGATCGTCAAAACGATTATTGACTACGACCTGTTTGCCGCCAAAGTGCGTGTGGCGGAAAACCGGCGCCAAATAGATGATGGCGTCCGGCTTAAAGGTCTTGGGCAAATCGTCAATATTGACCAAACCCTGTATATCTGCCAGCGCGCCGCTGAAACAGCCGGCGTTTTTCGGCGCGATCAAAATGCCGAGCAGTCCGGTTTCCGCGCCGCCGATATAGGTGCAGATGACTGACAGCGGCTGTCCGGCCAGCCAGGCAAAAGTATCCCGGCGTACATCCGCAAATCTATACTGCGGAAAAGCTTCGTCAAAACGCGGCTTGTCCGTCGGACGGCTGTCGCCGATGAACATACAGTTCGGGTCGCGGCGGCGCATATGCGGCTCTGGAAAATTAACCGACAGACCGTTGCGGCATCTAACCACCGCGGCTTCGGTCACCACGATGTTGGAATCAGGTATCTCGTATTTGACCTCAAAAGTATCTTCTTGGCCGCCCATAGCCAGCTCGATAATCTCGTCTTTGTTTTTTGGCAAAACAACCTCCGGGGCCTTGTCCAAAACCGCCCGCACTTCCGGGGCTATCTGCCAGTTTTGCCAGTAATTCGCCATAATAAGCCTCGCCTGATAAACACGTTTTACTGGCTAATGTATATCACTATTGGCCGGAAAAAACAAATAACTCCGGCCTATTGGGGGGCATAATTAAAGAAAAAGACCAATGCTTAGGGGGAGGGAAGAAGCATTGGTCTCATTCTGCATAACTGTAAGCAATTACTTGGGGGAGGGAGGTTCATCGCTTACAGTAAGATATCGTAAGCAGTTCTAATTTGTTGCAAGAAATATTTTCGCCGCTTATCTGGGATCTATAGGCTGCAAATGCCAGATGTCCCGCGCGTATTCTGCAATACTGCGGTCGCTGGAAAATTTACCCATACGAGCAATATTAAGCAGCATCCTGCGCGCCCAGACCAGAGGTTCTTGATGCCACGAAAAGGCTTTCTGCATCGCCTCTTGAAACGCCGCAAAATCCTCTAAGATAAAATATTGATCGTTAGTCAAAAGCCTGCGGGCTAAATGCGTCAGCAGTTCGTGTTCTGCGGTATTATCTGGTTGAGCCAGCAGGCCGCCGTTTAACATTTCATCCAGACAGCGCTTGATCACTGGATTTTTGTCATAAATACCTGAGGATTTATGCCCGTTCTTTCCTTTCCCCTGTTTCATAGCCGCTATCTCTTCAGCGCGGCGGCCAAAAATGATAATATTGTCCGCGCCTATTTCTTCCAGCATTTCCACATTCGCGCCGTCCAATGTGCCGACGGTGATCGCTCCATTCAGGGCAAATTTCATATTGCCGGTGCCAGAAGCCTCTAAGCCCGCCGTGGAAATCTGCAGGCTAATATCTGTCGCGGGAATAAGCAGCTGGGCTTTGCTAACATTATAATTCTCCACAAAAACAACTTTTAATTTATCCTGCAAAGTCACATCATCGTTGATCTGCCTGGCCAGCATATTGATATA
>JAITIS010000016.1 GCA_031279305.1 Candidatus Margulisiibacteriota bacterium
GTGATATTGTCCAGCGGCGAGAGCAGTCCGCCGAGAATATGGTAGAGACCTTTGTAGCCGATCTTTTCGATGGCCTGCTGATCGCGCGGCTCGGCCACCACGCAGAGCAGAGCGCGGTCACGTGTCTGGTCGCGGCAAATCTCGCAAGGGTCCTGCAGTGTGATATTGTGGCACTGCGAACAATAACGGATATTTTTCTTGACCGCTTGCAGCGCCTGCGTAAAACCGTCCACCCAGCCCGGCGACTGGCTCAAAACAAAAAAAGCCAGACGCGCGCTTAACCGTGCGCCGACTGACGGCATTTTTTGAAAATATTTGGCCAGTTCGTCAAGCGGCCCCATCAAAGCAGTCCGGGAATTTTCAAACCGCCGGTCACCGCGGAAAGTTTTTGCTGTGCGGTCTGGCCGACCCGCTCCAGCGCTTTGTTAAAAACTTCGTAAATCGTTTTTTCGAGACGGCCACGGTCACTGGCCGCAAAGTCTTTGAGCAGCCGGACGCTTTTCAATTTCATTTTGCCGGTGATTTCCACCTCCAGCGCGCCGTCCGCGGAAATTTCTTTGACAATTGTATTCTGCAATTCTTTTTCCGCCGCGGCCATTTTCGCTTTCATCTCACCGACTTTTTTCAACATGCCAGCCATATCGCCCAATCCGCCAAACATAAATTTACCTCCTGTTTTTTTAATTTCCCTTTATCTCCGGCGCTAGACATTCCACGCGCAGTGGAAAAGAACTGGCCTCCTGCACCACAAAAACGCTTTCCTCATTGCTCTGCGTGAAAGTGTCGCGCGTGAAAACCACCCAAAACAAATACTTGCCCAGCGCCGTGTAATCGTCGGTCTGGATAGTCCAAGAATATTCTTGAAAAGAATTCGGCTCAAGCCGCACCTCAGTTTTTTGCTCAATGCTGTCCAGCATTTGCCGGTAATTGTACTGCCGGCCGTCATCCGGACACTGCTCGAGATAATAAGCAACCGTTATTTTCTCCGGCTGAGCGGTCGGGTTGTTCAGCAGGACGGTATGTTTCACGCTATCGCCGCGCGGCAAACGCACCAACTCCTGCGGACCCTTGATTTCCAGAGCCGCGGCCAAAGCCAGCAAAATCAAGAAACCGCAAAATTTACGCAAAATCACACCTGCCTCTGGATTAGTTTTTCTAAAAACGCCGCACGCGTCCGCCGCAGTAACCCCGTGCGCCGCTCAATTATAACAGGCTGGTCACAATTTTTAACCAGCACCGCGTAAAAACCTAAAAACTTGGCCGGCAGAATATCTGACCAGAGCGCGTCGCCGACCAGAGCGCACTCTGCCGGACGCGCGCCATGCTCGGCCAGCACGGCCTGGAATCCACTCAAAAAAGGCTTGAGCAACGCGTAATAAACCGGCGTATGCAAAGCGGCGGAAATCTGTGCCAAACGCCTGCGGTCTAAACTGCCGGAAATTAAAACTGTCTGGAACGGATAGTTTTTCAGCTGCTCAAACCAATAAACCGCCCGCAAAGACGGCTCGGTGCTGTCCGGCGGCAGGACGGTATTGTCCACGTCGACCAGCAATAATTTAATGCCGCGGGCGGCCAGACTCTGTAGATTGAGCGCGAAGAGATTATCGAGATATTCTGCCGGAGTTAGAAATTCCCGCAGTGTTTCTTTTAAGGCCAAAGACATAACTCTCAAGCGGCTTTTCTAAACAGGGCATACAGCGGCGCCGCCAAAAATATTGACGAATAAGCGCCCGCGGCAAAACCGATGAACATCGTCAAAGCAAAATTTTTAATACTGGCGCCGCCGAAAATATAAACTGCCAGCACCGCCAGCATGGTTGTAAACGAAGTCATCAGGCAGCGCCCCAGCACGCTGCGCAGAGAAACGTCGGCCACCGCCGCAAAATCCGGCTGTTGTTCAGTCTGCTGCCCGGACTGCAGATTTTCGCGCACACGGTCAAAAATAATAATCGTGGCATTGATCGAGTAGCCGACAATAGTTAAAATCGCCGCAATCATCGAGAGATTAAAATCCAGCCGCAGGAAAGACACCACCCCCAGCGTTACCAGCACATCGTGCAGTAAACACAGCACCGCCGCCAGTCCGGTCCAAAACTCAAAACGGAAAGTGATGTAAATCAGCATACCGGACAAAACCAAAACAGTTAAGACCAGGGCTTGTCTGGCCAGATCACTGCCGGCTGACGCGCCGATGTTTTCAAAACTCAAAATTTCGTAAGCGCCAAAATTTTCCCGCAAAACAGCGGTAAACTGCTCGCGCTGTTCATCGGACAGCTCTATGGTTTTCAGCCGGAAATCTTCCGCGGCGGAATTTTGCGCCTTAATAGTAGTGATATCCACCCGCTCGCCGCTCAATCCGGCGCGCAAATCCGCCAGGGCGACCGGCTGTGCAAAGCGGATAATCCAGACTGTCCCGCCGGTAAAATCAATGCCAAAATTAAAAAGCTGTCCGGTTGCCCGCCAATTAAAAACCAAAACAGCGAGGCTGGCGGCCATGAATAAACCGCCCAGCGCAAACCACAACTTGCTTAATTTTACAAAGCTCATTTAAGCCTCCTCTTTTAGCGTCTTGGGCTGTAAAAATTTCAGCTGGTAAAGGTTTTGCATAAACAGCCTGGTTACGACCAGCGCCGTAAACATAGAGAGCAGCGTGCCGACAAACAAAGTTACGGCAAAACTCTGTATCGCTTTGGTGCCCTGCCAGTACAGGAAAAACGCGGCAATGATCGTCGTCACATTGCCGTCCAAAATCGCCGAGAGTGATTTATTAAAAGCGCTGTCAATCGCGGAGAGCAGCGGCAGACCGCCGCGCAATTCTTCCTTGAGCCGCTCGTAAATGATGACATTAGCGTCAACCGCCATGCCGACCGACAGGATCAAGCCAGCGATGCCAGGCAGTGTCAACGTGGCGTTCAGCAGGATCAGCGCCGCCAGGACCAGCGCGGCGTAAACCAGCAAAGCCAGATCCGCCAGCAAACCGTTGAGTCGGTAAACCAAAAGCATTGCGGCCGCCACCAAAAGCAGTGCGAGCGTTCCGGCAAATTTCGACTGGTCGATGGCGTCTTTGCCGAGCGTGGGGCCGATCACTTCGTTATTTAGCACTTCGATCGGCACCGGCAGAGAACCGGCGCG
>JAITIS010000028.1 GCA_031279305.1 Candidatus Margulisiibacteriota bacterium
TCGGCATTGCTTATCTGATAACTGGACGGGGCTAATTTTCGCGCCGCAGACCAAGCGCGCGCGGTGGTGCCGGTATCTTTGGGCGTTTTTTCCTTTAACTCGCGGCTCGCCGCCAGCGCGACAGCACGCACGTCGCTATCGAATACCCGCTCGGCGTCGGATAATTTTTTAATAAAATCCCGCATCTCTTTATCGTCAATCGTGATAGAAAATTCAATCATTGTCAAAATGATACACCAAAGAAAAATAAACACCACTGCTCGCAAACCCTTATCTGGCTGGGCTTCCGGTGAAGCCTAAAAGGGGGTGTTTACAAATTGGCAGGCACAATGTATTATTAGGTTGCCTTTAATGGCATTGTATTTTTGAGATTATGGTATTTGTCTAAACACTTAATCCTCTTATATAATTCCTCCGCATCTCGGAGGAGTGGCAGAGTGGTCGATTGCGGCGGTCTTGAAAACCGTTGTGCCCTCGCGGGCACCGTGGGTTCAAATCCTACCTCCTCCGCTCGCGCCTATGCGCGCGCAGACAGATTATTATTATAAATACACTCCAGCATCGCTCTGGTGTTTTCATAAGAAATATTTTGTTCGGGCACTTTGTTTTGCTGCCGGAACATATCGGTGGCCTGCAATCGGCCTGAATTGGCGTTAAATTTTGCCGACCAATTTCGATGGTCTTGTTTATGACCGCCGGAAAAGTCTATTTCCTCCAAAAAGAAAGAACTAACTTCGTCAATAAATATTTTTCGTTTGCCGTCTCGTTCGGAAATCTTAATACTATAATGAACTTTCAAAACTAGATAACATTTAATTTGTTCAGACAAAACATAATCAGCATACAATTTGTTTATTGCGGCTATCGCGTTATTGTTCCGTTTGTCGGCCTTAATATTGACCAGCGCTTTTAGGCCGCCAATAACCGAGAAGCAATCATAGCTTGATGCCGTGGCGGATCCCTTGGCACGCTTAATCACATAATCCGCGTCTGTGTGGTTCAGGGAAAATATTTCAAGTTTTGAAACTAGAAATTCTTCGATAAGATAACCAAAAGCGGTCGATGACTCCAGACAATTGTCCTTGTGAGCAAGCAAGTTGTAATCCTCCAGACATAGCTGAAGCTCATTTCCGTAAACCTTAAAAATCTCTTTGGCGTAATATGTGATTTTCGCTTGAAAATCTTTTATTCTGGAATAGTAGGAATTTGTCATACCAGCGCTTTTTTAATCGCCAGACCCAGCGCTTTTCCCAGCAGCGGCGGCACGGCATTGCCGATCTGCACAAGCTGCCATTTTTTGTTGCCTTCAAATATAAAATCGTCCGGGAAAGATTGTAAAGACGCTAATTCACGCGGCGTCATCACGCGCGGGAACTTAGGGTGCACATTTACGCCGCCGTGATTTTCTTTAACGGTTACGGACGGCTGTTTCCAGTAAACTTTTTTCCAGGCGTCAGAGTAGTTGCCATATAACGACTGGCCTTCCGGCAATTTGGCAAGACGTTTTATCATTTTCTTGTTGTGTTTTGAAAAAATATGATTTATCGCCCTGTCTTCGGGGAGACCGGCAAATCTGGCTATTCCGTCTTCCACCGTCCTGTAATTTTCAGGCAACAATATAGGTTTAGGATGATAATTTTTTTTGCCCAGACGGTTCCCAATAAAAATAACTCTTTTTCTTATTTGCGGCACGCCATAATCCGCGCTGTTTAAGACGGCCACATTTACAGCGTAGCCTATAGCCTCGTAATCGTTAATAATTTGCCGCTCGATCCGTCCGCCGAGCATTGAACGCAAACCCTCAACATTTTCCATAAGCACGAAGTCTGGTTTAATCGCTATGACAATTTTGAGCATTTCGCGGTAAAGAGAATTGCGCTCATCATTGGCGATACGATGTCCGGCAATGCTAAATCCCTGACAGGGAAATCCGCCGGCGATCAGGTGAATATGTTTGTCTTTGACGCTATCTATCAATTTTCTGCATTTTCGTTCATCACAAATATCGAAAGGCTCAAGTTTTTCGCCAAAATTTCGGTTATATGTCGCCACTGCCGGCTCCATAATTTCCACAGCGGCGGCAGGGGACAAACCCGCCATTGCCAGACCGCAGGACAATCCGCCAGCGCCGGCAAATAAATCAATAAAATTAAAGTTTTTGCTTTGTTCTGGATTCCGCCAGCCGTCACAACTTTGCATTTCCTTAGACACATCAAGCCAGTTTATTATATCGGCCGGTCTGGAGCACGGCTTTGTCCTGTCCGGCGCAAATGACGGAGTCCATTGCGCTAAATCATCAGCGCGGACAAAATATCTATTGTTGCGTTTTACAGACTTTAACGAACCGGCGGCTATTTCGCGCCGAACACGCTTAACTGTCATATTCGCTGTTTCCGCTATTTGTTCTATCGTCAGCATCCCGGCGCGTCCTCTTTATCCGCAGATTATAGAAAAATCAAATCGAATAATTCAGCGCTTCTCCGGCGCTGAGCACATTCTGGGCTATGTCCTCCAGCGAAACATTGTCGATAATGTCCGTGATGGCCTTGTTCACTCTGCTCCAGACCTGTTTGTAAACGCAGCTCTCCAGATCGCGGCAGTTTTTGTAACCGCTGTTTAAGCAGTCGATCGGCTCCACGGGGCCGTCTATATGCCGCAACACTTTGCCCAGCGTTATTTTAGACGGGCTGCCGACCAGAGCATAACCGCCCATATTGCCGCGGCGGCTTTCCACAAAACCGCCCTTGCGCAGATCCGCCAGCACCTGTTCCAGAAATTTTAACGGTATATCCAGTTTTTTGGACAGTTCCTGCGAGGAAATGACCCCGCCAGTCCGGCGCAGGGCTAATTCCAGCAAAACCTTCAGAGCATAATCACACTTATAGGAAACCTGCATATTCAAATTATACCGAAAGAGTAGGAATTACACAAATACCGCTTGACAAAATCCTGAATATACTATAATCTATACTATATCGATAGGAATTATATAAATTTCTGTCCAATAAGGGGTGAGGAGATTATGGAGGATATACTACTGCTGTTCATTTACCCTGCGACATTTGCCGGATTTTTACTGTACTTAGTTAAAAAGTTTGACACGTAAAATTCCAGTCGTCCAACAGGCGAGAATAATGAAATCTACAGGAGGTGAACGCCGCGCAAAAAAATGCTTTAATTGGCTGTTACAAAGATGAGTTTATAAAAACAATCAGGAGGAAATAATGACCTATAAAGACGAAACTATATTACTGCACGGCGGGCAGACGGTCGATCCGACCACGCGCGCGCGGGCAGTGCCTATCTATCAAACCACATCTTACGTATTCGAGAACGCCAAAGATGCCGCCGATCTTTTTGGCTTGCGCAAATTTGGCAACATTTACGGACGCTTGATGAATCCCACCTCAGATGTTTTCGAGAAAAGGCTGGCCGAGCTGGATGGCGGCGTAGGCGCTCTGGCGCTGGCTTCCGGGCAGTCCGCTATCACGCTGTCCATACTTACTTTGGCGCAGGCCGGCGATGAGATTGTGTCTTTCGACAATCTTTACGGCGGCACTTACAATTTATTTCATCACACCCTGCGCAAACTCGGCATCACGGTAAAATTCGCGGACTCCAGCGATCCGCAAAATATCGAGGCCGCCATCACGGACAAAACCAAAGCGGTGTACGCCGAAAGCATCGGCAATCCCAAAAACAACGTGACCGATCTGGAAAAATTGGCTAAAATTGCCCACCAGCGCAATCTGCCGGTTATTCTGGACAATACGGTTTCACCGTATCTGCTCAAACCCATTCAGTACGGCGTAGACATTGTGGTTTACTCCGCCACCAAATTTATCGGCGGGCACGGCACCAGTCTGGGCGGCGTGATCGTGGAGGCCGGTAAATTTAACTGGGCGGTCAAGGAAAATGGCATAAGCAAGTTTCCGCTGATCGCCGATCCCGATCCCAGTTATCACGGGCTCAATTTTGTGGAGGCGCTCGGCAACCTAGCCTACATATTAAAGGCGCGCACCACTGTCCTGCGCGATATCGGGCCGGCTATTTCGCCGTTCAATTCTTTCCTGTTCCTGCAGGGGCTGGAAACCCTGCATCTGCGTATAGTCCGCCACGCGGAGAACGCGCTGGCCGTGGCGCAGTATCTGGAAAAACATCCGAAAGTCGCTTGGGTCAATTATCCCGGTCTGAAATCCAGCCCGGAGTATAAAAAAGCGCGAAAATATCTGCCCAAAGGCGCGGGGGCAATTTTAGGTTTCGGCCTCAAAGGCGGCGCGGCGGCCGGTGAGAAATTTATCGACAGCCTCAAGCTGTTTTCCAATCTGGCCAATGTCGGCGACGCCAAATCGCTGGCTATCCATCCGGCCAGCACGACCCACCAGCAGCTAAGCGCGGAGGAACAGGCCGCCACCGGTGTCACGCCGGATTTTGTCCGGCT
>JAITIS010000065.1 GCA_031279305.1 Candidatus Margulisiibacteriota bacterium
CGGCTTACGAGTATGCTTTTTCGGAAGCAGGCGAGAGGACAGTAACGGTCAGCGTCGGAACTATAAGGGATACATTTACGGTCACGATAAAAACAGCATTGCCGTCTTTTAAGTTCAGAGTAAACTCTGGCAGTGATAAGAAATTTATTGTGCCGACACAGTTCTGGTATCCTAGCACCGCCACGTATAACTGGAAAATAAACTGGGGCGATGGCGCAGAGGGGACATATTCTGGCACAAGCAAGGCTGACAGTCCCGGTATATTGCACGATTATGACATTGCTAATGAAGACTATGACATAGAAATATCCTCGGCCGATAGCGTCGGTGGCGAGAACTGGTTGCAGGCTTTTGGCTGGGGAGGCAACTCATCTGTTACCACGTTTGAGAACAGCGTTAAACTGAAAAGAATACTCACGCCTTTTCCAAAAAATTCCAAAAATATTTTTTATGGTACATTCTCTACCTGTAGTGGATTAACGAGTATACCGGCCGACCTTTTCGATAACATAAGCAGTGCTCCAACTCCGTATATGTTCTACAGCACATTCGGTAACTGTGGCGGACTGACGAGTATACCGGCTGACCTATTCGCCAACATAAGCGGCATTCCGGCTGAGCATATGTTCGACGCTACATTCGCTTATAGCGGATTGACAAGTATACCGGCTGGCTTGTTCTCTAAAATAAGCGGCGCTCCTGCTGATTATATGTTCTACTACACATTCTTTGGCTGTAAAGGATTGACTGGCGAAATACCAGATGATTTGTTTGCTGGCATAAATGGTGCTCCAGCCCCTTATATGTTCTCCTACACGTTTACTGCCTGCAGTGGGTTGACGGGGAGTATACCGGCCGGCCTTTTTGGTAACATAAGCGGCATTCCTGCTCCGTATATGTTCGCCTCCACATTCTCTGGCTGTGTCGGCTTGACGGGTATACCGGACTGCCTTTTTGGCAATATAAGCGGCGCTCCGACTGAGTCTATGTTCGCCTCCACATTCTATAATTGTTGCGGCTTGACGGGTATACCGGACGGCCTTTTTGGTAACATAAGCGGCATTCCTGCTCCGTATATGTTTGCCCAAACATTCTATAACTGTAGTGGCTTGACGGGGAGCGTACCGGCCGGACTGTTCAGTAACATAAGCGGCGCTCCGGCTGAGAGTATGTTTCAAGGTACATTTACTAACTGTAGCGGATTGATTGGTATTGGCGTACCGTTTATTGGGAATATTTCAGGACCAGCTCAGCCGTATATGTACCGCAGTACATTTAGTAACTGCACGGCTCTTGCTGGCTACAGCGCCAAAATGGCAAATGGTCAATATATTTATGCGCCGTATACTATTCCTAGTAATAATGGTCTTTCGCATTATTGGTTGTGTTACACTGGTTCCACGGGGCTTAGCGACTATAACCAGATGCCGGAAAGATGGAAATGAAATTTTCTCTGTGTGAAGATACTAAAGGGCTGGAACATTCCAGCCCTTTTTGTTTGTATCCGCCGGTATATATAAGTATATATACATTGCCATAGGGTGGATTTCAACTCCTCTGTCTCGCTAATGCGAGACAGCTCCCCTCTAAAGAGGGGAGCGAAGAGCCGTAGTTAGTGGAGTGAATATACTGCCCTCGAAAGTTCACGGTAATCCATCTACTTGAGAGGGTAATATATCAAAGGAGATGCGGCGCGCAAACCACCCCCGCGCTTGCAATTTTTTGGGAAAAACAATATCATTAGCCCGTTTCAAATTATATTCTGTGTGAAAAGCGTGACAATAAACGCCGGAGGCAGTGATGTTTACCAAGGCCGACGAAGAGATAAAAATTTCCGCTGAACTGCGCGAGTTTATTGACCGCTGGAGAGACAAACCCGGCAATTTGATTATGATCCTGCACAAAGTGCAGGAGGAATACCGGTATATACCGCGGGAAATGGCGCTGTTTTTGTCCAGAGAGTTAAACGTGGCGCTGGCCAAAATTTACGGCGTGATTACTTTTTATCATTTTTTCAAGCTCAAAAAACCCGGCAAGTATAATATTCAGGTCTGCATCGGCACGGCCTGTTATCTCAAAGGCGGCGGCGATATTTTGCAGGAGCTGGAAAATCTGCTCGGCATCGGCATCGGCGGCGTGACCGCGGATGGATTATTTTCGATCGAAGGCGTGCGCTGTGTGGGCTGCTGCGGTCTGGCTCCGGTGGCGGTGTGCGCCGGCGAGGTTTTTGGCAAGCTGAAAAAAGAACAGCTGCCGGACATCATCGCCAAGTATAAAGAAAAAGCCTGAATGCATTTTGCTGTGACAGATTTTTTGCAGGATATTGTGCAAAATTCTGTGGAAGCCGGCGCCGGGATGATAATGGTGGATATTGTGGAAACCCCGGCGGAATATTTGATATATGTGGCGGATGACGGACACGGAATGAGCCGGGAGGTTTTGCGCCGGGCGCTGGACCCGTTTTATACAGACGGGCGGAAACATAAAAAGCGCAAAGTGGGTCTGGGGCTGGCCTTCTTAAATCAGGCGGTCAAAGCGGTGGACGGCGATTTTGAGATCGACTCGCGGGCTGGAGAGGGCACCACGGTGCGGTTTTCTTTTCCTAAGAGCCATATTGACTGTCCGCCGTTGGGCAATTTGCCGGAAACCCTGCTGTGGATGTTTGCCTATCCCGGCGGCTATGAACTAAACGTCACGCGGGAATTAAACGGCAAAAAATACACGGCGCTGCGCGGCGAGCTGGCGGAAGCCGTCGGCGGCTGGACGGACGCGCGGTCTTTGAAACTGGCCGGGGAGTATCTGGCCGGACTGGAAAATGCCGCAGGAGGAGACAATGGCTAAATTAACGCTGGCTGAATTAAAAAAAATCCGCGAGCAGCAAAGAACGGCGATGAGCCGGCGCGAGGCGGAGGGCAAAGAAATACAGCTGGTGATCGGAATGGCCACCTGCGGTATCGCCGCCGGCGCGCGCGACACGCTCAAAGCTTTTATGACGGAGATCGAGGCGCAAAACCTAAACAATGTGGTGGTCAGGCAGACCGGCTGTATGGGTTTTTGCGCCAACGAGCCGACCGTTGAAGTGATTATGCCGGGTATGCCGACGGTGATTTACGGCAAAGTCAACGCGGAAGTGGCGAAAAAAATCGTGCACAGCCATATTCTAAATAAAACACTGGTCAGCGACCACGTTTTTGACCGCCCGGCGGCCGACAACATCGTGAGGTAGGAGGGGATAATGGCCAGTTACAGAAACTATGTTTTGGTCTGCGGCGGCACGGGCTGCGAGTCCAGCAAATCCGCCGAGATCTACGCCAATCTGCTGGCCGGGGTGGAATCCGCCGGTCTGGCGGACGAAGTGCAGGTTATCAAGACCGGCTGTTTTGGTTTCTGTGAAAAAGGCCCGGTAGTCAAGGTGCTGCCCGATGAATCTTTTTATGTCGAGGTCAAGCCGGAAGACGCCGCGGAAATAGTGGCCGAACATCTGGTCAAAGGACGCGAGGTCAAGCGCCTGCTTTATAATAAAGAGGAGAGCCAAAAAAACGCTAAAATTGACGACATCGAATTTTACCAAAAGCAGGTGCGCATTGTCCTGCGCAACTGCGGTTTTATCGATCCGGAAAACATCAATGAGTACATCGCCCGCGACGGCTACGCGGCGCTGGAGAAAGCGCTTTTTGAGCTGAAGCCGGATGAGGTGATAGATGAGTTGAAAAAATCCGGGCTGCGCGGCCGCGGCGGCGCGGGTTTCCCGACTTGGAAAAAATGGAGTTTTACCAAGTCCGTGGCGAGCGGGCAGAAATATGTGGTCTGCAACGCGGATGAGGGCGATCCTGGCGCTTATATGGATCGCAGCACGCTGGAAGGCGATCCGCATTCTGTGCTGGAAGCGATGACTATCGCCGGCCGCACTATCGGCGCCAATCAGGGCTACATCTATATCCGCGCGGAATACCCGCTGGCTATCCAGCGGCTGGAGATTGCCATCCAGCAGGCCAAAGAACTGGGACTGCTCGGCCAAAATATTCTGGACAGCGGTTTTGATTTTGATATAGAGCTGCGTCTGGGCGCCGGCGCTTTTGTCTGCGGCGAGGAAACGGCTCTCTTGGCCTCTATCGAGGGCGCGCGCGGTATGCCCAAGCCCCGCCCGCCGTTTCCGGCCGTGAAGGGCTTGTGGGGCAAGCCGACGGTCATCAATAATGTGGAAACTTACGCCAATATTCCGGTCATCATTCTCAAAGGCGGCGACTGGTTTGGCCGGATCGGCACCGCTGCTTCCAAAGGCACCAAAGTCTTCGCGCTGACCGGCAAAATCAACAACTCCGGCCTGATCGAGGTGCCGATGGGCACGACCCTGCGCGAGATTATTTTTGACATCGGCGGCGGCATCATCGGCGGCAAAAAATTCAAAGCGGCGCAATCCGGCGGCCCGTCCGGCGGCGTGATACCGGAGGAGTTTCTGGACACGCCGATCGATTACGAAAATCTGGCTAAAATCGGCTCAATTATGGGCTCCGGCGGATTGATTGTAATGGATGAGGATGACTGTATGGTCGATGTGGCCAAATTTTATCTGGAGTTCACCGTCGATGAATCCTGCGGCAAATGCTCGCCCTGCCGCATCGGCGGCCGCCAGATACTGGAGCTTTTGGACAGCATCACCAAAGGCCGGGCCAGCCTGCACGATCTGGAAAAAATTAAAAAAATCGGCAAAGCTATGCAACGCGCCTCGCTCTGCGCGCTGGGCGGCACGGCGGCCAATCCGGTGCTGTCCACGCTTAAATATTTTGAGGCTGAATATCTGGAGCACGTTAAAGATAAAAAATGCCGGTCGGGCAAATGCAAAGATCTGTTTGCTTTTAGCATTTTGACCGACAAGTGCATCGGCTGCGGCCTGTGCGCCCGCAAATGTCCGGTCAACGCGATCACCGGAGAAAAAGGCAAACCGCATACTATCAAAGACGGCTTGTGCACTAAATGCGGCGAGTGTTTCCGCGCCTGCCGGTTTAAGGCGGTTGTGAAAAAATAGCCAGAGGAGAGATAAGATGCCAAAAGTAACTCTCAAGATCAACGGCGCGGCTGTGACGGTCAGGCAGGGCACGACCATACTCAACGCTGCCAAACAGGTCGGCGTAAAAATACCGACGCTTTGTTATCATCCAGACCTGACCGCCTGGGCGGCCTGCGGCATCTGCGTGGTCAAAGCGGCCAATGCGCCCAAAATGTTCCGCGCCTGCTCGACGCCGGTCGAGGAAGGTATGGACATCATCACCCACGACCCGGAGATCATCGAAGTGCGCAAAACTGT
>JAITIS010000001.1 GCA_031279305.1 Candidatus Margulisiibacteriota bacterium
TGGGCGCGCAAGCCGGGACGGCGCTGCCGCGCGCCTATACGGAGACCAGACAGCCGCCAATCGTGATGCGCGGCGGGCAGGACGCCGTTTTTACCGTGGCCGCTCCCGCAGGCCCTAGGGAATATATCTGGCTGCAGTTAAATGACCGGCCGGAAGCGGTGCCTCTGGAACGCGCCGCTTTGGATACGCGCGCCGGCATTTACAGCCACACCCCGGTGCAAAACGCGGTATTCGCCGGCTGGGGGCGGACAGCCGGTCTCGCGGCGGTTTTAGTTTTTGTTTATGTACTGGGGTTTGGCGCGACGCTGGCCGAGCCGTCGCTCTCGGCGCTGGGCGCCACCGTCGAAGACCTGACTACCGGCACTTATAAAAAAGGCACCCTGATCAGAACCGTGGCGATCGGCGTGGGTTTTGGTATGGCGGCGGGCTTTGCCCGAATACTATTTGATCTGCCATTGATCTGGATGCTGATCGTTTCTTATATTCCGGCTCTGGCGCTGACGATTTTTTCCGATGAAAACTTTGCGGCTATAGCTTGGGACTCGGCCGGCGTGACCACCGGTCCGGTAACCGTGCCGCTGGTTATCGCCGCGGGCTTGAGCATCGGCCAAGAGTCCGGTGTTTTAGGCGGAGCTTTTGGCGTGGTGGCGCTGTCCAGCGTGTTTCCCATACTGGCTGTTTTGATCTCCGGCATACTGAACCGCCTGCACGCGCGAAAATCTATCGCGGATACGGTGATGTAAAGGATAAAATATGTATAGACAAACTAATTTGAGCCGCATAACCTGCGTGGTTGACGACAATGTGCTGGCGGCGCTGAACACGGCGCTGCAAATGCTGGAAATACCCAAAGTATACACCCAGCGCGCCAAGCAGGTGTCGCTGAACGACCGCTCCCGCCTGTTCGGCCTGCGCAGTTACACTACGCTGGAGGAAAACCGCGCCACGCTGTGCCGTTTCTATGTGCCAAAAATCTATGAGGCCGGCGCGATGCGCTATGTTGCCGAAGCGACAGATCTCTATCTGCCGGGGCGCGGCTCAGTCTGCGCCAAAGACGTGATCTTGCTGCGCAAAAACCAGCTTAAATTTAATGAAAAACTGCTGGCCGAAGTCTGCGGCGCCGGACCGGCCGGCGCGGAAAATTATGCGGTGCTGACCTGTGTGGTGCAGCGCGGTATGGCTTCCGCGCTCGCCGCCGCTATTTTAGAAATGGGTTTGAGCGTGCCGCTAATTTCTTTCGCGGACGGTATGGGAGGCCGCGAACGGCTGGGGCTTTTGCGCATTGCTATCCCCGTGGCAAAAGAAGTGATCTATTTTCTGATACCCAAGATCGACGCGGATTTCTTGCAGGAGATTATTATCCGTAAAGCCCGCCTAGACCTGCCAGGCCACGGTTTTTTATACCAGCACCACGTCTGCGCGCCGGCGGTAAATCTGCGGATGCGCAGCGGCAACCGCACTTCGGCGGCGACTATGGAGCAGATCATCACGGCGCTGGATCAGCTGCGCGGCTCCAGTGAATGGCGGCGGCTGGGTGCTAGACAGAAACGCGGCGCCCGAGAAAAAAATGCGGAAAAAGAAAAACTCACCTGTTTTTCTTTTATTACGGATGAGGGTCAGCTGGCGTCTTATGTAAAGCTGGCTTTGGAACGCGGGGCCGGCGGCGCGACCCGGCTGCCGATAATGTTCCAATCCTACAGTCCAGATGAGCAAAATAAAATAGCTTCCGGCGCCCGGGAAATCTGCGATCTGGTTATTCCAAATGTTATTTGTATGGACTTGATTAAAGATATGGAAAAATCTAATTTTTTCCAGCAGTCCTCCGCCGCGATGATCGAGCTGACCCCCGTGCTAAGCGCCGTTACCTACGCCGGACGGGGAAAACCCGCCAAAAGATTGTTTTCCCTGCTTAAAAAAATAGAGAGCTAAGGCGCTGGATCAAAAATGCGGCGAGCCAAGCCGCGCCGCAGGTGTAGCCAAAATAGATCAAAGTGTATTTAAGCGCTCCGGCTTCTTTGTGAAACACCACCGTCGCGGCCAGACAGGGCACATACAGCAGGACAAAAACGAGCAAGGCCAGCGCGGTCGGCAGGGTAAAGATCGGATCCCGGCTGATCCGGTCTTTGAGCGCTAGGGCGTCATCGTCATCCAGATCGGCCTCATCCAGCGCGTAAATCGTGCCGAGCGTGGAGACCACAACTTCTTTGGCGGCTACGCCGGTGATGAGCGCTATGCCGATTTTCCAATCAAAACCCAGCGGTTTAATGACCGGCTCGACTGCTTTGCCGATTCGTCCGGCCAGACTATACTCGATCGGCGAAAAATTTCCTTCGTAATGTTCGGGCAGGGACGGAAAAGTAGTCAGCGCCCAGACAAGCACGGAGACGAATAAAATAGTTGTGCCGGCTTTTTTAATGTACAGCTGGGCTTTGATGAACATCTGGATTAACAGATATTTGAGCGAGGGCAGGCGGTAGGGCGGCAGTTCCATCACAAAAGGCTCAGATTCGCCCCGGAATAAAAATTTTTTGAAAATAAAAGCGGAAAACAACGCGAAGATAATGCCGAAAAAATACACGCCAAAAAGTATGTTGCCGGCTATGGCCGCCGGGAAAAACGCGCCGATGAGGAGCAGGTGCACGGGCAGCTTGGCGCCGCAGCTCATAAAAGGAATGATTAACATCGTGGTGATTCTGTCCGCCGGATTTTTAAGCGTGCGGCAGGCCAGAAAAGCCGGCACCGAGCAGCCAAAGCCGGTCAGCATCGGAATAAAAGACCGGCCGTGCAGACCGATTTTGTGCATCAGCCTGTCCACGACAAAAGCCGCTCTGGCCATATAACCGGTGGCTTCTAAAAAAGATATGCCTAAAAATAACAGCAGGATATTCGGCACAAAACTTAAGACGCCGCCCACGCCGGCGATAATGCCGTCCACGATCAATGAATTGAGCAGTCCGGCGGGCAGGAGCGAGGAGACGAGGCCGCTTAACCAGCCGAATAATGTGTCCAGCCAGACCATCGGGGCCTCGCCGAGCTTGAAAGTCAGCTGAAACATCGCCCACATCACGAGTAAAAATATCGGTATGCCCAGCGCTCTATTGATAACCACGGCGTCCACCCAATCGGTCATAGATGTGATGGGTTTATTCAGGTACTGGACGGTTTCCTGCGCCGCGCCGTTGATAAAAGCGTAGCGCCCCTCCGCCAGTTTTTGCGTGTCGGTTTCCAGCGGGTCATAACTCAACTTATTTTTGGCGATGAGGATTTTTTTTTCATAGATTTTAACGATGTGCTCCAGCAGTCTATCCAGCCCTTTTTGGCGGGTGGCGCTGGTCGGGACGATGTGGCAGCCCAAGATGCGCTGCAATTGTTTGATGTCTATTTTGGTGCCCTGCTGCAAAACTTCATCGTACATATTGAGCGCGATGAGCATATTGGCGCCTAACTCCATCAGCTGGGTGGTGAGATAGAGATTGCGCTCCAGATTGGTGCCGTCCACCACATTGAGCACCACATCCGGTTTTTCTTTGATGATGAAATCTCTGGTGATAATCTCTTCCGGCGAATAAGGCGACAAAGAATATGTGCCCGGCAGATCAACCAGCGTTAGGCTGTATTTTTGGTATTTGAGGCGGCCTTCGGTTTTTTCGATAGTCACGCCGGGATAATTGCCAACCTTGAGATGCGCGCCAACCAGACTGTTAAAAAGCGATGTCTTGCCGCAATTGGGATTGCCAGCCAGCGCGACCAAAATATGCCGGCTTTTCACAGAGTTTCTACAGTGATAGCCCGCGCTTCTTCCCGGCGCAGGGAGAGGAGAAACCGGTGAATTTTTATCTCCAGCGGATCGCCCAGCGGTGCTTTGCGCACCAGCTCCAGCGTGACGCCTTTGACCACGCCCATATCGACCATCCGGGAAACAATATCCCGCGGCCCGTCCACTGCGACGATCCTTGCTCTCTGCCGGGGCTCCAGTTTGGTTAGAGGCATACGACTCCAGTCCGCTTCTAATTATTGAATATAGATTTCAATAAATCCGCTGGTTAATTTAACATTATTGAAATTGTCTGTCAATAGATAACCGCGCCCAACGCCCCGTTTAGTTTTTTCTGGTTTGAAAATACAGAATAATTAACGAGGTAAGCGGCAGAGAGATGATCATTCCCCAGATGCCCCAGACTTCCGCGCCGATCATCATCACCAGAAAAACCACCAGCGGCGACAGGCGCGTGCTCTTGCTCAAAATTTGCGGGGCGAGCACGTTGGCGAGCAGGGCCTGCTGTATGCCGAAAAAGATGAGGATGGGAATAATTAAAGATATTTTGTCCGGCAGGGTGACCAAAAGCGCCGGCGCCATCGCCAGCGCCGGGCCAAAAAAAGGAATGAACTGCATAAAGCCGTCCCAGAGTGCGAGTAGCAGGGAAAAACGCAGGCCGATGACAGCGTAAAATATCCAAGTGGCGATGAAGCTTAGCACGGACATCAGTATCTGCCCGCCAAAATAGGCGGTGAGCTGCTCATAAGTGATGCTTAGCATTTTTTTTTCTTTGGCGGTGGTTTCGCGCAGCAGGAAAGCCTTGATTTTCTCCACCGGCTGGGTGTCAAAAAGCATATAAATAAGCAGGACATAGGCGACCAAAAACTGCAATATTGAAGTAACCACTCTGGTCAGCGAGCTTACGATATCCCGGAAAAAGTTTAATAAACTGTTGCTCCAGATCAGCAGATACTGGCTGATGCTTTCTTTAATGGATATTTGAGCGGCGGCAGGAAACAGCTCTTGAAACTCCTGCAATTTTTGCTGGAGGGCGCCGCTTAGACTCTGAATCTGCGCGTCGATATTCTGGGAATTTTTGATAAACTCCAGAGTCTGACTGACCAGATCCGGAATGATCACCGACAAAGCAAAAACTAAAAATCCGGTCAGCAGAATAATCGTGATCAGCGCGGCCAGCCGGCGGGATTTGACCAGTCCGTGCAGGCAATCCACGGCAGGGCGCACCAGCACATAGAGAAAAAAAGCGATGACGCTGATCCAGAAAACCGTAGGCGCGAAAATCCGCGCCGCCGCGGCCAGAATGACGGCCGTGAGCCAGTATTTGTGCGCGGCCAGCCAGTCCAAAATTTTTTGTAAAGACTCCAGCACATAGTTGGCGGATTTGCTCATCGGATGGCCTCCTTATTTAAGAAAAATAGTCTGGGTAGGATAGGCGAAACGGATGTCTTTTTGCGTGAATGCCTCTTTGATCTGGAAGTTTATTTCCTGCTGGATGTCCATATAGCGGGTGTAATCATTGCTTAAAACATAATAGACGACCTCAAATACCAGAGCGGATTGGCTGTATTCCGCAAAATGCGCGCGGTCAAAACTGGCCTGCTGGCAGCCGCGGATGATAGCGGCCAGTATGCTGGGTATCTCCCGCAGTTTTTCCAGCGGCGTCTGGTACTCGATATTGAGCTGAAAAACTATCCGGCGCAGATGCATCCGCTTGTAATTGCGCACGCGCGAGCTGGTCAAGTCTGTGTTGGAAAACACCAGTTCCTCGCCATCCAGACTGCGCAGGCGGGTGGTTTTAATGCCGATGTTCTCGACTGTGCCGCGAAAGTCATTGATGACGATCAGGTCGCCCAGCTCGAAAGGCCGGTCAAAGAAAATAATAAAATAACTGAACAAATCGCCCAGAATAGTCTGCGCGGCTAGCGCGATGGCGATACCGCCGATACCCAGTCCGGTGATCAGCGCGGAAACCCGGATGCCCAGATTGTCGAGCAGCACGGTCAGCGTGATGATCCAGACAAATAACTGCACCAGCATTTTGATTAACGTCATAGTCTGCTTGCTGTGCGCTCCGGATTTTTTGCTGATCGCGCGCTCGATGAGCGGCATTGCTATTTTGAGCGTGAAACGCACGCCAAAATAAACCAGCAGAATTACAAAAACACCGCGGGCCAGTTTCCAGTAAGGGTCCAGACCGGGCAGCAATTGGTGTATTCCAGCCAATATTTTCATAATAGCTCCATTATACTGTATAATTTTCGCTATGTCTGTGCTGGTTGAGCGGGATAATATCGGTATTTTCGGCAAAATGAACGCCGGCAAAAGCTCGGTGATGAACCTGCTGACCCAGCAGGAAACCTCGCTGGTGGATGCCGCTCCGGGCACGACGGCGGACACCCGCACAGCTTTGCTGGAGCTGCACGGTCTGGGGCCGGTCAAGCTGTTTGACACCGCAGGGCTGGACGAACGGGGGCGGCTGGGCGCCAAAAAACGCCGCAAGGTTTACACTGATCTCAAAGAATGCGATCTGGCGCTGCTGGTCATCGATCCGACTTCCTCAAATTTTGCCGTGGAAAAAAAACTCGTCGCTCGAGCGCGGGAATTGGCTAAACAGCTGCTGGTTGTTTGCAATATTTTTCAGACGCCGGACAGGACTAAAATAAAAACTGTCGGGCAAAAGCTCAAGCTGCTGCGTTTTTGTCCCGTTGTTACCGTGCGGGCGAATAAGCCGGCGTGCCGCGCTAAACTGCTGCAATTTATTTTAGCTCATTACCGCTCCAAAAATGACAAACTGGAACTTTTGCCTTTTCTCCAAAAAAATAGATATTACGCGCTGATAATTCCGATGGATGTCGAGACGCCGCCCGGCCGTTATCTGCGCCCGCAGGCTATGGTGGAGGAGTATATCGCCCGGCGCTGGGCTTATCCGGTGTCCTTCCGGCTGGATTTGGGCGCGGCGCGCGCTCCGGCCGGGGACCGCCGCGCTATTCTGGAGAAAAAACGTTTCGCGGATTTTTTGCAAAACATAAAACCGCGGGCTGTCATCACCGATTCGCAGGCTATGGATATTCTCTGTAAATGGTGCCCGCCGGCAATCGCTCTAACGACTTTTTCGATAGTGATGATCAATTATTTCAGCCGCGGCCGCCTGCGGAAATTCGCGGACGGGCTTAGGGTTTTGCGGAAACTGCGCCCCGGCGACAAGGCTTTGATCGCCGAAGCCTGCAATCATTCGCGGGTGGGCGAAGACATCGGCACGGTGCAGATACCGAGATATTTTGCGCGCCGCTATCCCGGCGTGGCGTTGGAGCATAATTTTGGCCGCGAGTTTCGGGACAATAAACAGCTGGCGCAGTACAAACTGATCATTCACTGCGGCGGCTGTATGATCAGCGCGCAAAAATTGCAGGCCAGACTGCGCGATCTCGAAACGACTGGCGTGCCGATCACCAATTACGGCCTGTTTTTGGCCTATATGCAGGGAGAGGCCGCTTTGCGCCGGGTGCTGGCTCCGTGGCGGCCGCGTATCGCCCGCGCGGGTTTAAGGTCTAACGCCGTCTCAGTATCCGCTCGGCGGATTCTCCGCGCTCGATGAGTTTAGCCGGGATATTTTGTTTGAGTTGTTCCCGCCAGACAGGAGAGACTACGCGGTATTTTTGGTCTATCCGTTGCTCTTCTTCCAAAATACTATCTAGTATTTCTCTAGCCAGCCCGGCGATTTTTTTATCCGTTTCTTTATATATAATAAATTCCAGCATTTGCAAAGCGTCCCGCAGTGTGCTGCGCCGCCGCGGATTTATGGCAGTTCCAGCGATGACCGCGCTGTTAATAATTTCTTTGAGCAAAGCGGCCTGCTTGGCATAGCTTTCCAGCGCCTGCTGTTCAGCTTGACGATGAGCGTCTATGGCCTCGCACACTGTCCGCAGCGGGTGCCGGAAAAAAGCGGCGATTTTATCCGCTGGTTTTTCCGCCACTATTTTGTTAAACATAATTGCTCCTCAAAATAAAATACAAGCCTTTATCGTAGTTAGAGCCAATATGTTGCAAATAAATTACGTCTATAAGAAGATAGCAAGGGGGGGGCATTTGTTTGACCGACGCTAAATTCCAGCAAATGACCGGCTCACCGGTAGAAAAACTGATCATTCAGATGGCTCTGCCGACGATCACCATAATGCTGGTGTCCGCTATGTACAACATAGCGGACACTTATTTTGTCAGTTTCTTAGGCGTCAACGCCACTGCCGCGCTGGGCGTGGTTTTTTCCCTGATGGCGGTGCTGCAGGCCGCGGGATTTTTCTTTGGCAATGGCGCCGGCAATTACATAGCCCGCTCGCTCGGCGCGCGCAACAATTCCGCCGCGCTAAAAATGGCCGCCACCGGGTTTTTTACGGCTCTGGGTTTCGGCCTGCTGATAGCGCTGACCGGCAGTGTTTATCTGGCGCCTTTGGCCAGACTGCTGGGCGCGACGGAGACGATACTGCCGTACACGGTGGAATATCTGCGCTACATCCTGCTGGGCGCGCCGTTTATGGTCTGCGCGTTTATGCTTAATAACTGCCTGCGTTTTCAGGGCAATACTTTCTGGAGTATGGTCGGTATGGTCAGCGGCGCGGCGCTGAATGTGGCGTTAGACCCTTTATTTATTTTTGTTTTTCGGCTGGGCGTCAGCGGCGCGGCGCTGGCGACTATGCTCAGCCAGCTGTTTAGTTTTGTCCTGCTGCTCTGGCTGGCCTGCAATGTCCGGCACAATGTGCCGATAAGACCCGGCGAATTTACGCCGGGCTTGCGTGTGTACAAAGAAATAATCCGCGGCGGTTCTCCCTCCCTGCTGCGCCAGTCCCTGCTGAGCATTTCAACCATATTTATCAACCACGCCGCTGGTAATTTCGGCGACGCGGCGATCGCGGCGATTTCTATAGTCAGCCGGATAATTCAGATAATGGGCGCGGCCCTGTTGGGGCTGGGGCAGGGGTTTCAGCCGGTCTGCGGTTTTAATTACGGCGCCGGCAATTATATCCGGGTGAAACAAGCCTATGGATTTTGCCTCCGGGTCTCCACAATACTGCTGACCGCGCTGTCGTTTAGCTGTTTTGTGGCGGCCAAACCGATCATTTTGCTTTTCCGCATTGCGGATCCGGCGGTGACGGATATAGGCGCGTTGACCCTGCGCCTGCAATGCCTTACTTTTCCGCTGGCCGGACGGATAATTATTGACAATATGTTTTTGCAGACTATCGGCAAAACTCTGCCGGCCAGTCTGGTGGCCGTGTCCAGACAGGGATTGTTCCTGCTGCCGCTTCTGTTTGTCCTGACGCGCTGGCAGGGATTGCGGGGGCTGCAGCTCAGCATTCCGGCGGCGGATATTTGCGCGTTTGTTTTGTCCGTGTATCTGAGCGGCTGGGCGGTTAAAAAGTACCTGAAGTGAGACGACGTTACCGCAGGATTTATTTATTTTGACCGCGTTTATTTATGCTCTATTATCTTTATATCCTCGCCGCTCAAGTCATATAATTTATAAACAATCTCGTCGATTTTATTTTCTAAAAACTTAATCCTGTTTTCGATTTGCTCTTTTTGATTTGCCAGCGAAACAGTGCGTAGCTGTTTATTTAATTCAATAACTTCATCAACACATTTAATAATAGTATTTTCTATTTCTTTATTCTCTGTTTTTATAAGTGGTATCTGTAACAGTGGCTCTTTATCCACCTGTAATTGCTCGCCGATTTTTTTGCCTTTATGATACAGCCAAAAATATATTAGGGAAGAATTAAGCAAGCCGGTTAAGTATTTTAGATTGATGTCTTGTGGTTTTAACACATTTATGGACAGTGAAACATAATCAGCTGTACAGGAATAGCAAAATTTCTGAACAGAAGCCTTCCGCAATGACAAGATTTTCTCGCCGGTAAAAAACCGCTCGTCTCTCGGCCAATGCAGTTGAAACCATTTTATAGAGCCGCTTTGTGTTTCGCGTCTTTCTTTCATAATCGGCTTGAACTTTTCCAAGTGCTGCTCAATATTTTTTAAGCCTTCCAGTGAAATGCAGTTGTGTTTGGTTATATACAATATTTTATACGGCGTATCTGGCAAATAGTATTTTTCGCAATTAGTATAGTAAGTTTTTATAAATTTCTTTTCAGCAGGGGCAAGATCTAATTTTTTTATTTCTTTTTCATTTAAGACAAATACGCCGTCATTTACAACGATGTTTTGTCTTGTCCGTGAAGATAGTAGTTTTAGGTTTCTATTGTTTACGACATCGGGATTGGGAACAATGCCTTGCGCCACATTGTCATCGGTTAAAAAATAATTGCCAACAGCAATAATTTTTTCTAATATTTTATCCACGCTTGTGTCAACCAGCGCAATGGTTTTATCTCTCATTGTTTTCGGTTGAATTTTTATTTTTATTTGTTTTACCGCGTCATCTTTTTCGTTATTCAATAAAACACTTTTAAGTTTTGTGTTGTCAATTTTCTTGTCTAAAACTTTTCTATATAAAAACCTGTATGATGTTTTCGGTGTGGTTTTTTGCAGATTAAAAATGGCTGTATGAATGCTCGCGTTTTGAAAAACTTTGTATTCATAAAAATCAAAATAATCTAATATCTCTGTATCGGCCAATATTTTATTTCGGGTTAATGAGGCGCCATCATTAGTTACCCAAGTATTCGGCGCGATAAAACTTAATAAGCCTTTTTCTTTCAGAATATCAACTCCCCAACAGACAAAGAATTGATAGAAGTCCATTTTGCCCTGGTAGTATTTTGCTAGATGCGATTGTTTCACTGAATGAAAAATCTCTTTGGCAACATATTCTTTTACATACGGCGGGTTGCCAATGACCACATCAAAGCCGCCCTGCGCAAAAACTGCGGGAAAATTTATTTTCCAGTCAAAAGGCTTTGTCACGTTGAGGTTAAAAAGAGCTCCATCGTTGGATACCAGCGAATTGCCGCATTTGACATTATCATCCAGCGTTGGCAAAACTCGCTCTCTGTACAAAGATAGTTGTTCATTAATAGATGCTTCTGTCTCGCCGTCCAAAGCCTGCAACAGCAAACTTAATTTGGTTACTTCCACCGCCTGCGCGTCGATGTCCACCCCGTATAGATTATTAAGCAGTATGCGTTTTTTCTCGGCTGTTGTCAGTCCGCCCTGCGGTGTCAGCGGATTGTTCTTTTTCGGGTTATTTAAGTAATATTTTTGATGATAATCCAGCAAATATTGGTATACTCCTATCAAAAAAGAACCGCTGCCGCAGGCGGGGTCAACAATCTTAATTTTCTGTATTTCTTTTGGGTTTTTACCGCTTACAACTGTGCCGACCGTATTCCGCACAATGTAATTCACGACATACTGCGGCGTATAAAAAATCCCGCCCGCCACTTTCACCTCTGGCTTGTCGTCAATGACCGCCCCGGCTTTGGTCTGGCGGATGACCTTGCCCAAAAACTGCTCATATACACTGCCCAGTATTTCTACAGGGATGCGCGAAAATTGATAGGGGCTGTTGTATAAATCGTCTATTAAAGTTTTTAATTTTTTATCGTCAATAATAATCTTAATCGAAATAGTGTCTTTGCGAAAATCGAATAGACCGGAATTATATTTTTCGTCAGCTTCTCTGAATAGTTTAAAAAGATTTTTATAAATATCAGGTTTGACAGCCAGCTCTCTTAAACGATTGGGCGGCTCAATTTTTCTGTCCTCACAAATGATTAAAAAGATTATCCTGTCTATTGTTTGCTGAACTGTAAAATTTAACTCATCATCGGATAAATTATTATTAGACGCAATATTATTGGCTAAATTTCTCCGCCATTCCTCGATAAGTTTTAAAAATTCTTTGCCGACAGTTTCCTTGCCGCGATTGCCTTTGTCCGCCGACGCATATTTGTCAAAACTGCCCTGCAAAACCCGTTCTTTGGAAAAAGTATCCCAGAGAAAATCAAATTTTTCCAGATATTCCCTGAAAGTGAAATACTCTATTCTAGCAACCTCGGCTTTATCTTTTGCATTTGGTTTTTTGGAGCAATCATATACAGCAAACTCCTCAAAATCCGTGACCAGCGAAACAGGCAGTCCCGCGCTCCAAGCATAACTGCGCACCTGATAGGCCGGGGCAACATCCTGTTTGATGTTGACACTAGGCTTCTTAGCTTCAACAAAAAACTTTTCCTGCCCGTAAATCGTGAAACAATAATCCGGCGACTGGCGAATATCTCCATTGTCTATTTTGTACTCGTGAATTACTTCTTTATATGCCTCGGCCAAACCTTGTTTATTATTCACATCCCAGCCTAACGCTTCAAAAAACGGGTCGATAAATTCACGCCTAGTCTGGGTTTCATTATATAGGCCGTTTTTATATGAATCGATATTTTCCGCAAAACGTGTTGCCAATTCTGCTATTTTTTGCTTGGCGGTAACTTTATCCATACCGGTAAATTTTAACACGAAATAATTAAGAATTTTTGACACTGGAAAATTTTGTGGATTTTGGTTGCGGGGCTAGGATTTGAACCTAGGACCTTCGGGTTATGAGCCCGACGAGCTACCAGACTGCTCCACCCCGCGCCACTAAAGAGGAGATTTATAGTAGCACAGATAAAACAATCCTGCAAATATAGACGGCTATGCTGTAAAGAAATTATAAGCAAAAATATTTGCCTGTATTTTTGATGGTAATGACGGCGAATATTCGCTATACTTTCCAGATTATGAAACACTGGAAGCTTTGGCTGCTGCTGTCCTTAGTCATTGCGCTTATTCTGCTCAACCGGCTGGCTCTGCGTTTTTTGCCGGATATATACTGGTTTGCCAATCTCGGTTATGAACGGGTGTTTTTTACGCGCCTTGGCGCGCAGCTGGGTTTGTGGCTGGGCAGTTTTTTGTTTGGGTTTCTGTTTATTTTTGGCAATTTATACATCGCCAGAGTTTTCTTGGCGCGTTGCTCTGCCGACTGGCTGGGCAATCTGCGCGCGCTGTTCGGCCGTTTTTCCAGACCGAGAGATCCAGAAGTTGTCACGGTCAATTACTTTCGGCTGGACTGGCTGACTTTTATTTTGCTCGGCGTGTCCGTTTTTTTCGCGCTGGGCGCGGCGGGCATGCTCTCTGGACAATGGCTGGCGGCGCTGGCCTGTTTTAAGCAGACTGCTTTCGGCCTGACCGATCCGCTTTTCGCCAGAGACATCGGCTTTTATGTTTTTACGCTGCCGGTTCTAAAAATTTTTTCCGGAGCGTTCGGGTCGCTGCTGCTCATCTCCGCTCTGGGCGCCGTGTTTTTGTATGTGCTGTCCGGTAAAGTCTTGGCCATAAGCTGGCGGATTTTTGCCGTTCTACCGCGCTGGATACGCGTTCATCTTTCGGTTTTAGGTTTTCTTTTTAGCCTGTGGCTGCTGCTATTTTTATTTTTAGCGGCCTGTGATCTGCTGTATTCCTCTTCTGGCGTGATTTTCGGCGCAAAATATACGGATATTTACGCGCAGCTGCCGGCCCTGCGCCTGCTTGGTGCCGGCGGCGCCGCGCTGGCCGTGGCTTTTCTGGCCAATATTTTCTGGCCGGCGCCGCGCTGGCCTTTTCTCGCCGGCGGTTTGCTGGTGGTCAGCGCTTTTGTTCTGGGCGTGCTTTACCCGCCGCTTTTGCAGACTTTTTTCGTTAATCCCAATGAGATCACCAAAGAAGCGCCGTATATTAAACACAGTATTGAATATACCGGCCGCGCCTACGGACTGACGGATGTCAGGCCGATAGATTTTGCTTACCGCAGCTCTCTTGCTGCCGCGGATGTGCAGACCAATCAGGATATTATCGCTAATATCCGCCTATGGGACGATGCGCCGCTGCTGGAGACTTACAGGCAGATTCAGGGCATTCGTCTGTACTATGATTTCAATGACGTGGATGTAGACCGCTACGCTTTTTCCGGCCGGCCGGAACAAGTGATGCTTTCGGTGCGCGAGCTGGATGCGCGCAAGCTGCCTGACCGCGCGCGGACTTGGATAAATGAAAGGCTAAAATACACGCACGGCTACGGTTTGGTTTTGAACAAAGTGACGGAGGTCACGGAAGATGGCCTGCCGGAGCTTGTCGTGCGGGATATACCGCCGGCTTCTGACCTGCTCCGGGTGACGCGCCCGGAGATTTACTACGGCGAAAAAACAGACGGCTATGTCATCGTCAATACAAAAACCGGCGAGTTCGACTATCCGCTGGGCGACGAAAACGTTTACACGGCCTATCAGGGGCGGGGCGACGTGGTCTTAAATAGTTTTTTTAGACGCGCGCTCTATGCCGCGAAATTCCGGGATTTTCGGATTTTGATCAGCGGCTATATCACCCCCCGGAGCAAAATACTTTACGCGCGCAATATTCAGGACAGAGCGCGCAAGATCGCGCCTTTTTTGAGCTATGACTCGGATCCTTATATAGTCTGTGCGCCGGACGGGCGGCTGTACTGGATCATAGACGCCTACACATTTTCTAACAAATATCCCTACGCCCACCCCTACAACCGCCGGGTCAATTACATCCGCAATTCGGTCAAGGTGGTGATCGACGCTTACCACGGCACGACGACATTTTATAAATTTTCTGCCGATCCGATTTTAGATGCTTATGCCAAAGTTTTCCCCGGTCTTTTCCACCCCTCAGAGGATTTTCCGGCGGAATTGCTGCCCCATATCCGCTATCCGCTGGATCTTTTTTATCTGCAAGCGCGGATGTTCAGGGCTTTTCATATGAATGACCCGCAGATTTTTTACAATCAAGAGGATTTATGGGAAATCCCTAAAGAGACTTATGAATCCGGCGTGATTGAGATGGAGCCTTACTATATTTTTGGCAAAATTCCCGGCGAGGATAAATTGTCTTTTCTGCTGGCGCTGCCTTTTACGCCGGTGAATAAAAATAATCTTATCGGCCTCTTGGCTGTGAAATGCGATCCCGATGGATACGGCCGGTTTTATCTTTATAAAATGCCCAAAAACGAGCTGGTTTACGGGCCGATGCAGATCGAGTCGCGCATCGATCAAGACACAGAAATTGCCAAAGAACTGTCGCTGTGGTCCTCGCAGGGTTCGCGGGTGATCCGCGGCAATATGATGGTGGTGCCTGTCGCGGACAGCCTGCTTTATATCGAACCGGTGTACCTGCAGGCCACCGCGTCCAAACTGCCGGAGCTTAAACGCATAGCCGTGGCCGGCGGCGAGACGCTGGCGATGACTCCAGCGCTGAAAACCTCGCTGGATATTGTGACCGGACTGGCGCCCAAACGGACAAACGCTTCGGCTGTGCCCGACGTGTCTGCCATTGGCAATACAGAGGAGTTTGCGCGTGTCAAAGAAGCCCTGCGCCGGGCGGAAAGCGCGCTTGCTGAATTAAAACAGACATTGCAGCAGACAGCAAAATAGGCTTGCCGGAATACGGCGCTGTCCCGGCCGCGCTATATCCGGCGGGTAAATTTTTGCAATCTTTTATTTATTCTAACGATACTAATGTAAATAGAACATTTAGGAGAGCATAACTATGCATTATTTATATACACAACTCTTGGGAGGCGTCAGCGCTAATTGGGGTAATAATCGCTTTGAATGGTCTGATGTTTTTGATGGCTTAAAAATAGCCGGCAAGACCGCGGCGGGCATTGCCGGCTTGCCTTTAACTCTTTTCACGGGATGTGGCGGGGATAAGTCTACTCAAACAGCGCCTCCCAGGAATGCTCTGCCGGTAAATCCTCCTCCGGCAATACAATACAGGCCGGTAAAACCCCCGGCGTTTAATTATGATTACAAGGCCTATGCCCGCAAGTACATTGCCCATTTGAGTAAAATAACTAAATCAATACCAGCTTATCCTGAGGATGCATCTGCTGATTTAGTGTATGGAACTTATAAAGGGCGTAATATTTTTATGACAACCGGCAGTCATTATTTCCCCGGACATATTGAAAATATGGAGAAAATATTTACAGAACAGGATATAGAAACGCATACCGATGACTGGCTATTTTTGCTGGAAGGATGTTCTGCGGAAGAGCATCAAAAAACTTCCTTATCGGATTATCTGCAGGTGGCAGAATATCCAGTGTTCGAAAATAATGAAACTTTTTACGCGGCATTATCGGCTAAAGCCTGGCATATTCCGCTGGATAATATTATTCCTGGATTCAAAGAGCCCGAAGTAGTTTTTAGATTTTGGGATAAGGTTGGTCTTGAAAAAGGAATTATTTATATTTTTGATATGACGCTTATGCTTCATAGCAGGAATATCAGAAACAGCATAATGAGAGAAAAAGAATTGGAAGCCGAGCTTCAGGAAGTGGACTTGCTTGTAGATAAATATCTAAGTTCTCGCAATATGCTGGAGAAATATGATTTTAGTAAATTAGACGAATATTTTATCAAGTTTTCTCCTTTGTCGAAAGATAGCGATCTCTCTATGGGTGAGCGGATAACGTTAGGCGTAGAGGTGTCGACCGTTTATAGAGAAATTCGCAACGAGATAGCCAGGGGAAGACTGGACGCAGTTTTGGAAAAATATCCAGATAGAAAAAATATATTAGTTTATTGCGGCGCAGGGCATAAAGAAGTTTTTATTTCTCAAAACGAGCGATAATAGATAATAATTGTTAAAAGTTTACTGAAACACCGCCAGTAAAATTCCGGCCACCACCGCGGAACCAATAACGCCCGCCACATTCGGCCCCATCGCGTGCATCATCAGGAAATTCTGCGGGTCGGCTTCCAGCCCGACTTTATTGGACACGCGGGCGGCCATAGGCACGGCAGACACGCCTGCTGAGCCGATAAGCGGATTTATTTTTTGTTTGGAAAATAAATTCATAAATCTGGCCATCAAAACTCCGGCCCCGGAACCCACCGTAAAAGCGCAGAGCCCCAGCAGGATGATCCCGACAGTCTGGATGTTTAAGAACGCGCCGGCTTCCAGTTTGGAGCCGACCGCCAATCCCAGCAGAATGGTCACTATATTGATCAACGCGTTTTTGGCCGTGTCGGCGAGACGGCTGGTTTGGCCGCATTCGTTGAGCAGATTGCCAAACATCAGCGCGCCGATGAGCGGGGCCGCCGACGGGATAAACAGGGCGCAGAGCGCCAGCACGACCAGCGGAAAAATTATTTTTTCCAGCCGGCTGACGTGGCGCAGCTGGCTCATCTTGATTTGGCGTTCAGCCGGCGTGGTCAGCCAGCGCATTATCGGCGGCTGGATGATCGGCACCAGCGCCATATAAGAATAAGCGGCAACGGCTATGGCGCCGAGCAGCTCCGGGGCCAGCCGGGTGGTCACAAAAATCGCGGTGGGGCCGTCCGCGCCGCCGATGATGCCGATAGAGGCGGCCTGCTTGAGCGTGAAATTCATACCGGGCAGGCACACCGCGCCGATCAGGGTGGTAAATATGCCGAACTGCGCCGCGCCGCCCAGCAGAGCCAGCCGGGGGTTGGCGATTAACGGCCCAAAATCGGTCATAGCCCCGACACCGATGAAAATCAACAACGGGAAAAGCCCGGTGCTGATGCCGGCGTTGTAGACATACCACAAAAAACCGCCCTCATCTATGATCCCGGCGAGCGGTATATTGGAGAGCAGGCCGCCGAACCCGATCGGCACCAGAAGCAGCGGTTCAAACCCTCTGACTATGGCCAGATAGAGCAGGACAAAACAAATGCCGATCATTAGCAGATTGTTCCAGTGAAAATTCAGCAATCCCGTGCCGGTCAGAATATTTTGGAGCAAATGTCCGGTATTCAGCGCATCCATTTTTTAACCTAGCTGCGCCAGCGCCTGTCCGCTGACCACCGCGTCGCCGGCCTTGACCCTGACCGCGAGCAGCACGCCGTCGCGCGGCGCCTTGATCTCCGTTTCCATTTTCATCGCCTCGATGACAAACAATAAATCGTTTTTGACCACCCGTTTGCCGGCCTCGCGCGCCACTTTGAGTATGGTGCCGGGAAACGGCGATTTTACATCTGTGGTTTCCACGCCGTGGTCGATAGGCTGGACGGTCGTGTCGGCGATTTGGGCCTCCACCTTTACGTCATATTTTTTGCCGTCCACCGTGGCTATGCCGTTCTGATAAATAACCGGATGTTTTTTGCCGTTGACTGTGACGATGAAACTGTCCGTTTTTTCTTTTTTAGTGCGTTCGATCTTGCGCACGCCGATCTTGCCCTCGCCCTTGAGGAAAGCCAAGCCTTTTTCTTTGCAGGCCGCGGCGATGAAAATATTTTCCTCCGTGTCCGGCAGTCCGGCGTCGGCCAGCATTTTCTTGGCGGCCATAATGCCTTTGGCCGGGTCTTTTTCGTTGATGTCCACAACTTTTTCCGCGGTGCGGGGCAGTTTCATTTTTTCCTCGGCCAGCTTGATCAGCGTCTCATCCGGCGCCGCGGGCGTTTTGCCGAAATAACCCAAAATCATCCGGCCGTAGCCGTCCGCAAATTTTTCCCAGGGGCCGAACATCACGTTATTGAAAGCTTGCTGAAAATAAAACTGCGACACCGGCGTGACCGAGGTGCCAAAACCGCCGCGGCGCACGACTTCGCCCATCGCTTTGATTATGGCGGGGTATTTGTCCAGCAGGCCGTTGTCGCGCAGCATCTGAGTATTGGCGGTCAGCGCGCCGCCCGGCATCGGCGAGAACGGAATGAGCGGCGAGACGGCCAGCGCTTCCGGCGGCACGAAATAATCCTTGAGACATTCGGTCAGAACTTCCTCGGCTTTGAGTATCCGGTCTGGATTTAGGCCCAAATCGTATTCACTGCCCTTGAGCGCGTGGCGCATCGTCAGGATGTCCGGCGAGCAGGTGCCGCCCGACACCGGGGCGAGCGACAGGTCTATGCTGTCCGCGCCGGCCTCGATGGCGGCCAGATAGGCGGCCACCGAAATGCCCGCCGTCTCGTGCGTGTGAAAACTAATCGGTATTTTTTTGTCCAGCAGCTTGCGGGCCATTTTGAGCGTTTCGTGGACTTTGCGCGGATTGCTCGTGCCGGAAGCGTCCTTGAAGCACAGCGCGGCGTAGGGTATGCCGGAGTCCAGTATCCGGCGCAGGGTCTTTTCGTAGAAAGCCACATCGTGCGCGCCCTCGCAGCCCGGCGGCAGGTCCATCATCGTTATGGCTATTTCGTGCCGGAGACCGTTGTCCGCGATGCATTTGCCGCTGTATTCCAGATTGTCCACGTCGTTGAGCGCGTCAAAATTGCGTATCGTGGTCGCGCCGTATTTCTTAAAGAGTTTGGCGTGCAGGCTGATGATGTCGCGCGGCTGGGATTCCAGCCCCACCACGTTTACGCCTCTGGCGAGGGTTTGCAGATCGGCTTCCGGTCCGGCCAGCTCGCGGAATTTGGCCATATTTTCAAAAGCGTTTTCATTGGCGTAAAAAAACGAGCTCTGGAACAACGCGCCGCCGCCAAACTCAAAATGCTTGAGGCCGGCCTCGACTGCGGCCTCCAGAGCGGGCAGATAGTCTTTCATAAAAACTCTGGCGCCGAACACCGATTGAAAACCGTCGCGGAAAGCGGTGCACATAACATTGATTCTTTTCTTTGCCATAAGCTCGCCTCCTTACTGCAGACTGGTGACCGCGGCCGCTATTGCCGCGACTATTTCAGTTTCTTCACCGCCGCCGGACAGGACAGCTGGTTCTGTAAAAAATCTGGCCGCCACCGCGCCCAAAAGACTGATAGCCCAGACCATTATGAGCAGGAAAATAAAAGTCACGCCCATTCCCACAACAGTCAGCCGCACTGCGCTAAACCACATAAATATCTCCCGCCAGCACTTTTTCCAGACCCCGGGCAGTTTCGATTATTAACGCCCCGTCATCATCGACACTAAGCACCGTGCCGTCAAACTCTTTCTGAATAGTCTGCACGCGCACTTTGGCCCCAATTATATGCAGTTCATTCTGCCAGATTTGGCGCAAAGAGGCAAACCCGCGCTCTAAAACGTGCTCATAAAAAACAAAAAAATTTTCCAGTATTTCGTTCAGTATTTTGTCTCTGTCAAACAGCTGTCCGGTTTCCGCCAGCATAGACGTCGCCGGCCGGCCGACGTCCTCCAAAAGTTTTTTTTTCATATTTACGTTTACGCCTATGCCGATGACCAGTCCGCCGCTGCTGGCTTCGGCCAGTATGCCGCAGATTTTGCGGCCTCCCGCCAGCACATCATTCGGCCATTTTAACTCTGCGGCGGTATTGTTTTTTTGCAGGGTTTCTTTGACAGCCAGCGCGGCCAGTATAGTCAGCAGGGCGGGTTTATCGGTCAGCTCCTTGAGAATGATCGAGCAATAAATATTCTGTCCAGCCGGCGACAGCCAGTGCCTGTCGAGCCGCCCGCGCCCCGCGGTCTGCTCCTC
>JAITIS010000044.1 GCA_031279305.1 Candidatus Margulisiibacteriota bacterium
TACCGCAGTTTGTCCAAAAACATTTCCTGCGCGGTGTCTATTGAATCGCCGGTCACCAGCGCCAGTTTCCCGCCGTTGACCAGATAATACAAAAGCGCGTCCCTCTGCTCCGCGCTGAAGCCATCCGCGCGCCGTTCGATCAGCGTTCCTGTCATATCGGAAAAGATGATCGTGTTGTGCGGATAGGCTTTATGAAAAAGCCAGTTAAGATTTGTATGCTGATTGCGCACGGCCTGTTCCAGTGAAATGCTTTTTTTCTCCATAACTCGCTCCAGAATAATAATCTAATTTTTTATCGTAACTTCCGCCGGTTTGTCCCAGATTGAGAGTGTTATAATTCTCTATTATGCAGATTTTCGAATCCGTGCCCAATATCTCCGAAGGGCGGGATAAAAAAAAGATAGCGGTTTTGCTGGAGGTTATTCGTCCGGTCAAAAACCTCAAAATTTTGGACTATTCCAGCGATCCTGACCATAATCGCAGCGTGTTTACATATATAGGCACGCGCGAGGCTATTCTTGATGCCGGGTTGGCCTTGGTCAGAAAGGCGGCGGAAATTCTGGACTTGCATAAACACGAGGGCGTGCATCCGCGTCTGGGCGTGGTTGATGTTCTGCCGGTCATTCCCGCTTGGCAAACAAGTATGCCCGCGGCGGTTAAGCTCGCGCATGAATTAGGCGAGGCCATTCAAAAATTTGGCTTGCCTGTCGTATTTTATGAGTATGCCGCGCTTATGCCGGGGCTTCGCAACCTTGCGGATGCCCGCCGTAAAAGTTATAATATTAAGAAGCATAAAACAGCGGGTTTGGTGTGCGTCGGCGCCAGAGATTTTTTGGTGGCCTACAATATCAATCTGGCCGGGACAGATGTTCAAGCGGCTAGCGCGCTGGCGAAGCGGATACGGAAAGAGGGCAGTGTAAAAGCCCTCGGTTTTTATTTGAAATCTCGCGGCTGCGTCCAGATCAGCACAAATCTGGTTGCGCCTCAGGTTGCCGGGCCGGAAGAAGTCTATGCCAGTGTTAAATCTCTGGCGGAGGGAGCCGGTATGACAGTGAAAGAAGCAGAACTGATCGGTGTGCTGCCCGCTTTAGTGGTTCGTGAAGCCCAGAAGCTTTCCGAAGATATTGAAAAGATTGAGCTGCTCGAAAATCCGGCGGTCCAATCGGAAGAGCAATAATGAAAATAGTCAGGGACATACTCCCGCCGGACGTAAAACTGCGGCGGGCTATTTTAACTAAAATAACAGCTGTGATTGAAAAGGCCGGTTATGCTGAGGTGATGACGCCTACTTTTGAGGAATACGAGCAGTTAAGCGCCGGACTGCCGGCGCATCTCAAAGACGCGGCCTATCGGTTTTTTGACCGCCGCGGGGTGCAGATGATCCTGCGTCCAGATATTACGACGCAGATCGCGCGGGTGGTCGGCTCTAAAATGGCTAAAGTTAAAGGCCCGCTGAGGCTGTATTATTCCGGTGATGTGTACCGCGCCGGACAGCTGGAGATCGGCCAGCAGAATCAGTTTTATCAGATCGGCGTGGAGCTTTTTGACGTGCCGGGCGCCAGAGGTGAAAAAGAAATAATTGCGCTGGCCAAAGCCGCTTTACAGGCTGTAGGCCTGCGGAACTATCGGCTGGATGAGACCAACGCGGGGCGGATCAACAAACTGCCGCTTAAAGCACGGGAAGCTCTGCGCCGGCAGGATTTTGCGGCGCTGGGACGCCTGCCGCGTATTTCCGAACTGCTGGCGGTGGATCTGGATTATTACACGGGGCTTTATTTTGAATGTTTTGTGCCGGAAATGGGCTACATACTAGGCTCCGGCGGGCGTTATGACAATCTTTGTGCGGTGTTTGGCCGCCGCCGGGCGGCTGTGGGTTTTGCTTTTAATCTGGACAAACTGGTGCTGGCGCTGGAAGCGCAGGGGAAAAAATAATGCTCACTATCGCGCTATCCAAAGGTTATTTGTTAAATGAGGCGCTGAAGCTTTGCGGCGCGGCTGGAGTGCGCCTGCCGGCGGCTGATCTGTCGCGCAAACTGGAGTTTACGGATATACAGCAAAAATACCGTTTTTTGATTGTGCGTCCGATGGATGTGCCGGTGTATGTGGAATACGGCGCGGCGGATTTGGGCATTGCCGGCAAAGATGTGCTGCGGGAAAACAGCTACAAACTGGTGGAGCTGCTGGATCTGAAATTCGGCTATTGCCGGCTGGTCGTGGCGGCGCAGAGAGGCCGGCACAAAGCCGCGACGCTGGTTTCCGGGCTGCGCGCCGCGACAAAATATATAAACAGCGCGGCGGCTTATTTTGCCGGCCGCGGTCTGGATGTGGAGCTGATCAAGATGTACGGTTCGGTGGAGCTGGCGCCGATCGACGGGCTGTCCGATGTGATCGTCGATCTGGTGGCGACCGGTAAAACTTTGCAGGAGAACGGCTTGGAAATAGTGGCTGAGATTTACGACACCACAGCCCGGCTGGTTGCCAACAGAGTCAAAGTAAAAAGCAAATACCCAGAGATTATGGCTCTGGCGGGAAGGATGAAAAGAGTTTTATGAGAATAAAGGGCACCAAAAAAAGTTTGCGCGGCAGCCTCGCGATGCCGGGAGACAAATCTAT
Source organism: Candidatus Margulisiibacteriota bacterium (assembly GCA_031279305.1). GTDB lineage: Bacteria > Margulisbacteria > Termititenacia > Termititenacales > Termititenacaceae > JAISQA01. Next base: position 2,614 of record JAITIS010000044.1, read on the forward strand.
TTCCCACCGCGCGGTGATGCTCGCCGCGCTGGCGGACGGCAGGACTGAGATCGGCGGTTTTCTGCGCGGCGAGGACTGTCTGAACACGCTTAAAAATTTTAAGATGATGGGCGTTGATTATATAGAAAAAAAAGACAAACTGCTCATCAAAGGCAGAGGCTTAAAAGGCCTGCAGAAACCCGGCAAAGCGCTGGACGTCGGCAATTCCGGCACGGCTTTCCGCTTGATGACCGGCATTTTGGCCGGACAGGAATTTATCACGAAGCTAACCGGCGATGCGTCTATTCAAAAACGCCCGATGAAAAGAGTGGTGGAGCCTCTGCGTAAAATGGGCGGGAGATTTTCCGGTGAAAGCGCTCCTTTGATTATTTTTCCCGGCAAACTCAAAGGCCTAAACTATGAGTCTCCAATAGCCTCGGCGCAGGTTAAATCCGCTCTGCTTTTGGCCGGACTGTACGCCAGCGGCGCGGTTAGCGTCACAGAAAAAGTCCTGTCGCGTGATCACACGGAACGCATGCTCAAAAATTTCGGCGTGAAACTAAAAACCGACACGTCGGTCTCCGGCAAATACAAAGTAACCCTGCCGGCCGGCCGGCACAAACTGCGCGGCGGCCTGAAAATCGCTGTGCCGGGCGACTTTTCTTCGGCGGCTTTTTTTATCGTGGCGGCGTTGCTGGTGCCGGGCAGCAAGATCACGCTTAAAAATATCGGCGTCAATCCGGCGCGCGCCGGGCTTATCGATGTCTTGAAAAAAATGGGCGCGCGCTTGGCGCTCAAAAATAAAAAAATAGTTTCCGGCGAGCCGGTGGCGGATATAGAGGCGGCTTATTCTCCGCTCAAAGGCACGACGGTGGATGGCGCGCTGATCGTCCGCCTGATAGACGAAGTGCCCGTGCTGGCCGCCGCCGCCGCTCTGGCGCAGGGACGCACGGTTATCAAAGATGCCGGCGAGCTTAGGGTAAAAGAATCCGACCGGCTAAAATCCATTTGCGCGCTGCTTAGTGCTTTCGGTTTCAAAGCTGGGGAAACCGCGGACGGCTTGATCATCGACGGCAGTCCCGGCCGGCAGATCAGCAAAAATATTAAAATTGACCCGGCTTACGATCACCGCATTGCGATGACCGCCGCGGTGCTGGGCTTATTGAATCAAAAAGAAACGCTGATCAGCGCGGATAAATGCATAGAAACTTCTTTTCCGCGGTTTGAGCAGGCCTTGCTTGGCGCGCTGAAATGATCCCTGTTTACAGCAAGGATGCCGAGGGTCAGCTGCGCCGTATGCTTAGGCGCGCGGAATTAAGCCTCGGCCGGCCGGAGGCTAAAATAGCCGCGGAAATCATTGAAAATGTCCGCGCTCGCGGAGATAAAGCTCTGCTGGAGTACACGCGCAAATTTGACGGCGTTGCTCTGGAAAATCTGCGGGTAGACCGGCTGGAAATGGCGCTGGCGCACCGCCAGACGCCTAAGCCCCTGCTCACAGCATTGCGCGTGGCGATCAAAAATATCGCTGAATACCAGCTGAGACAGGTGCCGCATTCGTGGCTGCGTAAAGCCGGCAAAAGATCCAGAGTGGGTTTGCGTTATTCTCCGGTGTCTGCCGCGGGAGTCTACGTGCCGGGCGGCCGGGCGGTGTATCCTTCCTCGGCGCTGATGAATATTGTCCCGGCCAAGATCGCCGGCGTGCCGCGCATCTGCCTGATCACGCCGCCGGGACGGAATGGGACGGCGCATCCGGTGATACTGGCCGCGGCTGTGGAGCTAGGCGTGGACGAGATATATCTCTGCGGCGGCGCGCAGGCTGTCGCCGCATTAGCCTATGGCACAGAAACTATGCCGCGCGTGGATATGATTGTCGGTCCGGGCAATATCTATGTGACGCTGGCTAAAAAACTGCTTTACGGCACGGTGGGTTTTGACAAACTAGCCGGCCCTTCAGACTGCCTGATCTTGGCAGACCGGACAGCCAATCCCGAATATGTCGCCGCTGATCTGCTGGCGCAGGCAGAGCACGACACACTGGCCTCGGCGCTGCTGATCACGGATAGTCCGGCTCTGGCCAGACGGGTCGCGTCTGCGGCGCGCGGGCAGTTAAAAAAACTGGCGCGCCGGGAGGTCATCGCCGGCGCCCTGAAAAACCACGGCGGCATTTTTGTCATCAAAGACAGGGCGGATTTTGCCCGGCTGGCGGATCTGATCGCCCCGGAGCATTTGCAGATAATACTGAAAGACGCGGACGCCGTGGCGGACAAGATTAATAACGCCGGGGCGGTTTTTATCGGCCCCTATTCGCCGGCGGCGCTGGGCGACTATATCGCCGGCCCCAATCACGTGCTGCCGACCGGCGGCACAGCCAGATTTGCCTCGCCGCTCGGCGTGGAAGATTTTATCAAGCGCACTTCCTTGGTGGAGTATGCCAAATCTGACCTCAAGTCTGTGCAAAAATATATAGACCTGCTGGCGCGCGCCGAAGGCTTGACCGCGCACGCCGCGTCGGTGAACAGACGGTTTAATTAGTTTCCGCTCGCTTCAAAAAATCTTCTATTTCTTTTTCCAGCTGATTTAGCGCGGCGATTTTTTGCTCCGGCGCGCGGCCGTTTAAGTAGGCGCAGTTTTCGCCCTGTTCCAGCACCTGCGTGATGAGAGACAAATACCAGCCTGCTTTGTCCCATTCGTTTTGCGAGAGGGCGCCCAGACGCTCCGTATATTTGCGAAATTCGCAGATTTGCCGAAACTGCTCCAGCCTGTCCTCCACCCGGACAGAATTATTGACACGCGTGATGCGATAATCCGGCTGAAAAATATTTATTTTATCCAGATACATAAGATTTCCTCGCTCAGATATCGCAGTTTAACGAATTTTGTCCCGCTAAAATAGATGTTATAATTAAACCATTCTGGGGGAAATGGTGCAAAATATTCTAAGTTTTTTCTGGGCGCTGTGCATTAGTATTTTCAGCAATTATCTGGGACTACAGGCGCTTAGAGTTTTTCAATTTAAGCAGACTATACGCGAATGCGGCCCGGCCAGACATCAGGCCAAATCCGGCACGCCGGTGATGGGCGGACTGATGATTATCGGCTCGCTGGATCTGCTGGCTCTGCTGTTTTTGCCGCGCTTGAGCGGGCTGCCGCGCTTGACCAACGAAGTGATTATTCTGCTCGCGCTTTTTACGCTGACCGGCGTCATCGGATTTGGGGACGATTTTTTGATTGTCCGCCGCGGTAAAAATAACGGCCTCAAACCGCGCTACAAACTGCTGGGACAGCTGATCATCGCGGCTTTGTTCTGCGCTTACCTTTTGAAAAATGGTTTTCATCAACAGGTTTCGCCGCTGCTGCATTTGGTAGGAATGAACCAGCCGGTTTTGTACGTGCTGTTAGCTTCTTTTATCGTGGTCGGCGTATCCAATGCGGTAAACTTGACCGACGGTCTGGACGGACTGGCCGCCGGCGTATCGATGCTTGTCCTGCTGGCTTTCGCTTTTATCGCTTGGCACAACTTTCATAACCCGCAGCTGGCTTTTTTAGCTCTGCTGGCGGCGATTTCCTGTCTGGGTTTTTTGATTTTTAATATTCACCCGGCGCGGATGTTTATGGGCGATGTCGGCTCGCTGGCGCTCGGCACTTTGCTCGCCGGCTTTGCTTTGCTTTTGCACGCCGAGTTGTATCTAGCTCTGGCTGGACTGGTGTTCGTTTTGGAAACTCTGTCGGTAATCCTGCAAGTCGGATATTTCCGGCTCACCGGAGGCCGGCGGCTTTTTAAGATGTCGCCTCTGCATCATCATTTGGAGCTGTGCGGCTGGCCGGAAAAACGCATCGTGCGTCTGGCTTGGCTGGTCACTTTGCTGATGGTCGGCGTGACGGTGATTCTTAGGAGCAGGTAATGCTTAAAGTCGCGGTGTTAGGCACAGAGGGCAAAACCGGACAGGCGGTCATCGCGCGGCTCAAAACCACGCTGGATTATCAATATACGCCGGACTTGGCTCAAGCGGATCTGCTGGTCGTGTCGCCGGGCATACCGCCCGGAGAATTTCCAGCGGTGGATATCCCGATCATCAGCGAGATAGAGTTGGCTTACCGGCTCAATCCCTCGCCGGTGGTGGCGGTCACCGGCACCAATGGCAAGACAACCGCCACTACTTTGATCGCTTTGCTCTTAGAGGTGCCGGCAGTCGGCAATATCGGCGTGCCGTATATCTCTGTCGAAAAAGAATATCCCTATCTGGCGGTGGAAGTGTCGAGCTATATGCTGGAAAATATTCAGACTTTCCGGCCGCATATCGCGGTGCTGCTCAATCTGACCGAGGATCATCTGGCGCGGCACGGCGATATGGCCGGCTATGCCGCCGCCAAAAAAAGGATACTGTTAAACCAGACCGCCGCGGATTATGTGATCTACAACGCGGACGATCCGCGGCTGGCGGAGCTGGTCAAAGACGCCAAGGCTCAGAGGGTGCCTTTCACCGCGGAGACTAAACTACAGCAGAATTTTGCGGCAGCGGCCGCGGTGGCGCAGATCTGCGGTAAATCTGCCGAACACACCGCCAAAATTTTGGCGGAATTTCCCGGCGTGGAGCACCGAATGGAGAAAGTCGGCGTTTTCGGCGGTGTTCGGGTTATCAATGATTCCAAAGCCACCAATGTGGATGCCGCGGTGGTGGCGCTGGAGTCCGAGCCGCGAAACAGACATATCATTTTGATCGCCGGCGGCCGGGATAAGCTGACCGATCTTGCGCCGCTGGCGGACGCTCTGCGCGGCCGGGTGAAAAAACTCATCTTATTAGGCGAGGCCGGAGAACGTTTTGCCCGCGCGCTGGCAGAGTTTCCGCAGGCACAGGTCGCAGATTATGCCGCGGCGGTGCGCGAAAGTTTCCGCGCGGCGCGGCGCGGCGACCTGATTTTGCTCTCGCCGGCCTGCGCTTCGTGGGATATGTTTCAGAGTTTTGCGGAGCGCGGCAGTTATTTTAAGGAGCTGGTTAAAAAATATGCCCCGCGGAATTGACAAATATATGCTGGGCGCCGCCCTAGCCCTGCTCCTGTTAGGATTTATGATGATCCTGTCCGCCTCGCCGGCCAGCGCGGCGCGGATTTCCGCGGATGGATTTTATTTCAGCAAAAGACAGTTGGCTTATTTACTGCTGGGCGCGGCAGTCTGCTGGGGCGCCGTGCGGCTGGATTACCGCAGGCTTGGCTATCTGGCCGCGCCGGGGTTGCTGCTCTCTCTGCTCCTGCTGGGGCTGACTTATATCCCGGTTTTCAGGCTGAATGCCGGCGGCGCCGCGCGCTGGCTGTCCCTCGGATTTTTTAGTTTTCAGCCGGCGGAGCTGGCCAAAATATTTATAGTTATTTATATCGCGCGGGCTCTGGCCGGCAAAAAAAATATCCGGAATTTCTGGCGCGGTATTTTTCCGCTGCTGCTGGTCAGCGGGACGGTGATAACGGCTATTTTATGCCAGCCGGATCTGGGCACCAGTCTGGTGATCGCCGCCACGGTTTTTTTGCTTTTGATCGCGGCAGGAAGCAATCTGGCCGATCTTTTTCTGCTCGCGCTGTTGGGTTTGCGCGCACTGGCTTTTCTGGTGCCGCGCACGCCCTATCAGCTCGAACGTTGGACGACGTTCTTAAATCCCGAACAGGATCCTTTGGGCGCCGGCTATAATATCCGCCAGTCGCTGATCGCGGTCGGCTCCGGCGGTTTCTGGGGGCTGGGTTTGGGGCACAGCCGGCAGAAATTCGCCTATCTGCCGGAGAACTTTACGGATTTTATTTTTGCCGTGATCTGCGAGGAGGGCGGATTTCTCTGGGGCGCGCTGATTATCTGCGCTTTTGCCGTGCTGGTGCTCAGAGGATTGCGGCTGACCGCCAGAGCGGACACGCCTTTTGGCGGTTTTTTGGCGCTGGGGTTTTCGCTGTGTTTGGGCATTCAGGCGCTGGCGCATATGCTGGTGGTGACCGGCTGGGCGCCGACCAAAGGCCTCACCCTGCCTTTCGTCTCCTACGGCGGCACCTCGTTAATCGTCTCCTTGTTTATGCTGGGTGTGCTCTTAAATATCTCGCGGCACGCCAGAGAATAACCCGGCTACACGGTTTTTACGCGGACTTTTATGTTATATGCCGCGCTTCCCGTGTTTTATATGTGCTTATATTGCCCAGCTGCTTATTTTATGCCGCAAAATGCGCCAGAACAGATATTTTTATGTAAGATTTCCACTGCTTTAAAACCCACCGTTTTCAGCAAATCTAGTTGGTATGTAATTGAGCGCGGTGAATCTTCTTTTTCGACATAAGCAAGCACTTTTTGGCGGTATTCTTGTCCACCGATTCTTTCCAAATAATCAGCATATTTTTGCCAAGTATATTTTGTCAATAATTCGTTGTCTTGGGTTATTAGATCAGAAATCATCAGGCAGCCAGCTGGTTTAAGTAATTTATAAAGTTTATTAAATACTTTTCTCCAGTCTTGATCTTCTCTCAAATGATGCAAAACTGCTCCCGCCAAAATAATATCAAAATAATTTTCTTTTAGTTCAATGTTTCTTATGTCCCCTTGTAAAACATTAACAGTATTTTTTGTTTGTTTGCTGACTCGTTCCAACGCCCTATCCAGCATTGGCCTGCTCAAATCCACCAAAGTACAATTTAGATCGGGCAGCTTACTTAACATCATTATCAAATCGCTTCTTAATTTATTCCGGCGTTAATTTTATATCCATTAGCAGTACTTAAAATAAATTTCCTAATATAATTTTAGATTTAGTTCACTTCTTAGTGTTCAGAAAAGTTTCTGGCGGAGGGGGTGGGATTTGAACCCACGGTGCCTTGCGGCACATCTGATTTCGAGTCAGATACGATCGACCACTCTGACACCCCTCCGCAATACGATTGCAGAGGAATTATACAAATGGTCTAATGTTTAGACAAATGCAAGCTCTCAAAATCCTGTGCCATAAGGCGGGGACACAGTATCAGATTTTGTGTCGGCGTGTCAAGCGAGATTTTTAGGACGGGCTGGAAGCCCAGCCAGATAAGGGTTTGCGAGCAGTGGTGTTTATTTTTCTTTGGTGTATCATTTTGTAATGATTGAATTTTCTATCACGATTGACGATAAAGAGGCGCGGGATTTTATAAAAAAATTATCCGACGCCGAGCGGACGTTCGACGGCGAGGTT
>JAITIS010000047.1 GCA_031279305.1 Candidatus Margulisiibacteriota bacterium
CGCCGAACACTAATATTATAATGCCGGGCGCTAGTATCATAATTTTTGCAAAACCAGAGCCGCGCGGCAGGGCAGATAAATAGGAAAGCCGTATTTGTCCAGCTGTCTGGTTTGATAAACCACCTGCTGAGCGACGCGCTCCTGCCCGCCGTATATTTTTTGATCGGTATCAAAAACCACTCTGTATCTGCCGCTGTCCGCCGGCAGCACATAATCCGGCGGCGAATACTGCGGATGAAAATTAAAAACAAAAATCATTCTCGCTTTACGAAACGCCAGAATTTTATTCTCCTGATCCACCCAGAGCTGGCGGGTGTCGGCGGCGGACAACAGTCTGGTTTTTTTCGCCAGCGCGAGCATATCCCGGTCAAATCTGGCCAGAAACTGGTATTTTAGTTTTTTATTATCCGCCAGACTCCACTGGCGGCGCGCGTATTTATAGCTCCATTTGTTGCCGGCGCGCGGAAAATCTATCCATTCCGGATGGCCAAATTCGTTGCCCATAAAATTAAGATAGCCCTCGCCGGCCAGCGCCAGCGAAATAAATCTGATCATTTTGTGCAGAGCCAGCCCGCGCGCGACGCGCAGATCGTCATCAGCGATCTGCATATGCCAGTACATTTCTTTGTCCATCAGCCAGAAAGCGATAGTTTTGTCGCCGACCAGCGCCTGATCGTGCGACTCGCAGTAACCGATCACTTTTTCCTGCGGACGGCGGCCGGATAGCACATTCCACATTTCCCAGAGGTCCCACTGCTCATCGGATTTTTCACGCAGGGTTTTGACCCAAAAATCCGGACTGCCCATCGCCAGCCGGTAATCAAAGCCCAGCCCGCCCTGTTTTACCGGCAGGCACATTCCCGGCATACCGCTCATATCCTCGGCGATAGTGACGGCCGCGGGATTTATTTCTTTGACCAGCTCATTGGCAAACTGTAAATAAGTCGCCGCGTCCAGATCGGTGTTCATACTAAAATATTTGCTGTAATCCGTAAAAGCCGTGCCGAGGCCGTGGTCGTGATAGAGCATCGAAGTCACCCCGTCGAAACGCAGGCCGTCGAAATGAAATTCTGTGAGCCAGTACTGCACATTGGATAAAAGAAAATGCAGTGCCGCCGCCTTGCCGTAATCAAAAAGTTTAGAACCCCAAGCCGGATGATCGCCTTTGGCTCCAGCGTGAAAAAACTGGTACACTGTGCCGTCAAAACCATTGATGCCCTCGGCCTTGTTTTTCACCGCGTGGGAATGCACCAGATCCAGCAGCACGGATAGACCTATGTTGTGCGCTTTATTGATCAGATATTTCAGATCTTCCGGCGTGCCGAAACGCGAGGAGGGCGCAAAAAAATTGGAAACCTGATAGCCGAAAGAACCGTAATAGGGATGTTCCTGCACCGCCATCAGCTGCACCGCGGTGTAGCCGGCCTGTTTAATACGCGGCAGTATTTCTGCCGCAAACTCGCGGTAGGTTCCGATGCCTTCTTTTTCCAGAGCCATACCTACGTGCGCCTCGTAGATAAAAATATTTTTTTTGTCCGGCCGAAAATGTCCGTCCGTCCAGACAAAATTTTTGTCCCAGACCTGACCGCAAAAATCTTTGGTGCGCTCGTCCTGCACGACCCGGCGTATATACAGCGGTATCCGGTCTTCCCGCCCGTTGTCGCTGACTACATACACCTTGACCCGCGCGCCGTCGCCGAAACTATCCCGGTGCTTTTCTTTATCCAGCCGCAGTTCCCAGCAGCCGTTCTCGACGCGCGTCAAGGGATGGGCGGTTCTATCCCAGTTATTAAAATCGCCGATGAGATACAGCGCTCTGGCAGCCGGCGCCCACTCGCGGTAAACCCAGCCCTGCGGTTCGCGATGAAAACCAAAATACAGATGGCCGTTGGCAAAATTTCTAAAATATTTCGCGCCGCCCAATAAAGAGCTTTTGAGCTGCTGGTAACGCTCCAGGCGCAGTTTTAGATCCCCGGCATAAGGCCTAAGCCACGGATCCAGTTCCAGCAACTCTATTTTTTCCTGCGGCTCTAACAGCCCCGGTCTATTCAAAGTTTTCCCCGCTTTGCTAAAAACTTTATATTTTTTTCACCAGCGTCACCACAGTACCGGATGCGCCGGAGCGGATTTTTAATTCATCCACCAGAGAACGCATTAACTTTAACCCCAGCCCCAAATGAATATCCTCGTCTTTTAGCGAACGGCGCGGCGGATGGTCTGGATCAAAACCGCGTCCGCGGTCGGCTACTGTCACGGCCACCGCGCCGGGCTTTCTGGCAAATCTTATCTCCATATTGCCAAGTTTATCCGCATAAGCGTAACGCACAATATTGGCGCAGGCTTCGGACACCGCCGCCTTTAGGTCAGCCGCGGCTTCATCGCCCAAACCGGCGGCGGCCAGAAAATCACCTAGGGCGGAACGGACGGCGCCGACATACTGCGGCAAAGCGGGAAAAGTGACAACATCTTCCTGCCGGACGGGCATTAGCGGGCGGTTTGGAAAGCTTCTGTTTCGCCGGGAAAAATCTTTAAGTTGCGGTTCAAGAGGCCGGACACCGTAAAAATTTTAAGGAGATTGGGTTGATTGCAGATCACCCTAAGCTCGCCTTTTTTTCCGGCTATTTTATTCAGGCTGTTGGCCAGAACGCCAAGACCTGTGCTGTCGATATAAGAAACATTTTCCATATTGACCGTGATCGTCGCGTGGCCGTCTTTGATGAGCGCCAAAAGCGCGTCATTTAAGATAGGATAAGTGTACACATCTATTTCGCCTTCCAGATCCAGCACCGGAATATCCTGAATTTTTCGGCTTTTGATTTTGAGATCAAGTCCCATATAAACCCCGTTTTTATTTAGGAATAGAATTATAGCACAATTATTTTTGGCATTTGGGGCAAATGTGCGTGGTCCGTCCGGCTAGTTTTACGCGCCGGATGGGCGTGCCGCACCGGCGGCAGTTTTTTTGCTTGTACACATTGAGCAGGTTTTGAAAATTGCCGCGCGCGCCGGTCGAGGTGATGTAATCCGAGACCGAAGCGCCCTTGTTTTTGATGCCAAGCCGCAAGACCGCGGTCACAGCTTTTAATAATTTTTCCGGCGCGAGCCGGTTTACCGGAGTATGCGGATCTACTCCTAAATAAAAAGCTGTTTCGTCCGCATAAATATTGCCCACTCCGGCCAAAATAGTTTGATCAAGCAAAAAAACTTTTAGCGCCTTGTCGGCATATCTCCGGCATAAAGCACGAAATTCCCGCGGAGTGACCGCCAAGGCGTCCGTCCCGGCGTTGATATAGTCCGCAAAATTTTTCCGCGGCGGCACGATTTGCCAGCGGCCAAATTTACGTATATCGCGGTAATACATTTTTGCCGCCATATTGGCCAATTCCAGAATAATATGCACGTGCTTGTCCGGCTGATAATTTTCCGCTAGAAATAATTGTCCGGTCATCCGTAAATGCACGACCAGCCGCGCGCCTCGCCGCGTGGTGATTTTAATGTACTTGCCGTGGCGGCTGATAGACACAAAACTGTCGCCGGCCAGAGCGCTCAGCCCTCCGCGGGGACTGGCCAGAGCCGGACAGGACACCCGTACTTTTTTAATTTTCCGGCATAGGCAGGTTTTATTTAGGCCACTGACTATCGTCTCCACTTCCGGCAGTTCCGGCATAAGCTAATTTACCTTTGCCGCGACATCTTTAGCCCAGAGAACAAGTTTGTCTTCATCCGCGGCGGAGGGCAGGCCTTTGACCAGAAAAGACGGCAGGATCTCCGGCTTGATATTGGAGAGCAGGCCGGCCAGCTGTTCCAGCGCTTTGCCGCCCCAGAGGCAAGAGCCGTACAGCCCGATATATCTGGTCTTAGGGCGCAGAGCATTAAGCAGCGCCGCCGCGTAAAGCGCGGCGGGATGCGCTCCGCCCAGCACCGTCGGCGCGCCGATCAGCGCCGCTCTGGCATCCACCAGCTCCATAGCCACCTCGCCCAGATCCGCGTCGGCCAGATCCAGCGCGCGGGCGGCGGCGCCTTGCGCCTCCAGCACACGGCGAATTATCCCTGTCATTTTCTGCACGCTGCCGTGCATTGACACATACAGGATCAGCGCGTTTTTCGTCTCTTCGCTGGTCCAGTCCGCATAAGCGTCAAAAATAAATTCCGGGCGGTTATAGGCCTGCCCGTGGCTGGGCGCGACGATCCGCGGATCCAGTTTTTTGGCCAGCTCCAGAGCCTTGCGCGACTGCGCCCGAAAAGGCATCATTATTTCCGCGTAATACCGCTTGGCGGCCAGATATATTTCCGCCTCATCAGTCACGTACAGATCAGCCGAGGCATAATGCGCGCCCAGAAAATCACAGCTGAATAAAATTTTTGCAGCCGGCAGAAAAGTGAACATTGTCTCCGGCCAGTGCACCCACGGCGCAAAATAAAATTCCAGCACAAAACCGCCGCCCAAATCCAGAGTCCCGCGATCCTCTACTAGAACAAATTTTTCAACCGGCAGATGCAGCAGTAATTTCAAAAAATCCCGGCCTTTGGCGCTGGCGACGATTTTAGCCTCTGGATACTCCCGCACAAAATCCCCCAGCGCGCCGCTGTGATCCTGCTCGGCGTGATTGGCAATAATGTAATCCGGCTTATATCCGGTCTCCCGGATATTTTTCAGCCACTCGTCCGCAAAAAGCGGATCGGAGGCGTCAATCACCGCGGTTTTTTCGCCGGCGATTAGATAAGAATTGTAGCTCGTACCGTGAGGCAGAGGAATCAGCGCGTCAAACAACCGACGCTTATTGTCATTGACTCCCACAGCAAAAACTCTGTCCGCCAGCCTGCGCATCAATCCGCTCTAGTCTGACACTTTGTCAAAAGCGTCTTTGCCGGCGCCGCATTCTGGACAGGTCCAATCCTCCGGCAGATCTGCAAAAGCGACATTGTTATTCTGCGCCGGGTCGTAAACATAGCCGCAAATATTGCAAATATATTTTGCCATAAATTTCTCCTTTGTTATTTTATTGCCTAGTAAAATACCCGTTTCATAAATCTTATACTTCACGGCGCTAACGCTTGTGAAGCATTGCTAATAATTCTCCGCCAAAAGCTCGAAATAACTCTGGGCGTGCGCGCAGGCCGGACACTGTTTCGGGGCTTCCGCGCCCTCAAAAACATAACCGCAGTTGCGGCATTTCCAGAGCGCAGACTGGTCTTTCTTAAACACTTTATGGCCTTTTACATTTGCCAGCAGTCTGCGGTAGCGCGTCTCGTGGCGTTTTTCGACCTCAGCAATCTCCGCAAAAGTTTTGGCAATATCCGCAAACCCTTCCGTTGTCGCCTCCGCCGCAAAATTTTTGTACAATATTTCCCACTCTTCCTGCTCGCCGTTGGCCGCCGCCAGCAGATTGTCCGCGGTTTTGCCGATCACGCCGGCCGGGTAGCTGGCCGTGATCTCTACGGCTCCGCCCTCCAAATATTTGAAAAACCGCTCGGCGTGTTCTTTTTCATTCTCGGCGGTTTCCTCAAAAATGGCGGCTATCTGCTCATAGCCTTCTTTCCGCGCCGCGCTGGAAAAAAATTTGTAGCGGCTGCGCGCCTGCGATTCTCCGGCAAAAGATTTTAAGAGATTCTTTTCCGTTTTAGTGCCTTTTACTGATGTCATAATTTTTTCTCCTTATAAAAATTTTATTTCAGCCTGCTTGACCACAGGCCGTGCAGATTGCAGTAAGCGCTCGACTCTATTAGCTGCGTCGCCGCGATCTTAAACAGCGCTTGCGGCGGATCGCCGGGCTTTAAGAACCTGCGCCCGATTTTGCCGTCCGCGGTCTTGACCGCGATCCACTCTATAAAATGTTTTTCTTCCATAGGATGGGCGACGGAACCGACTTTGACCAGATCGCCGTCCGCGGTGATTTCCAGTACCGGCAGGTGTTTTTCCCGGGCTGCGTCCGTCGTGTTGGCTTTAAGCTCGGCCATTGGCTCTCCGCAGCAATTCAAAATCCCGCCGCCGGATGTCAGCGCCTCAACGACCGCTCCGCAATGCGCGCATTTATAAATCTTATGCTTCTCGATCATATCAACCTCCTTTAATTAAATCTTTTTCTGCGGGCTTTTTAAACATTTCCGGCAGACGCCCTGATGATACTGCCAGGTTTTTTCTATCTTGTGCCCCCGCAAAACAGCCGCGCCGGCGCGGCGGATCGGCATATCATAGATCTCCCCGCAAACCCGGCACAAAAAATGGGCGTGCGGCGCGCGGCCGTATTCATAATTAGTGCGTCTGGCATCGATAGTCAGGCGGTTGACCGCGCCGGCATCAACCAGAGCCTCCAGCGTATTATAGACGGTGGCCAGCGACAGCGAGGGGCACAGGGGCTTTAATTTTTTATAGATCTCCTCGGCAGAGGGGTGAATATAGCCGCTCCGCAAATACTCCAGCACCGCCAGCCTCTGCGGGGTAGCCTTTACTTTTTTCTCCCGCAGTCTTTCCAGCATTTTTTCCATAATTAGAATAATTCTAACATAATAATAATTCTTGTCAAGTATTCACTAGAGAATCTCGATGCATAATTTTTTAATTTCTGGGCATTATAAAAACATCAAACGCGGGGAGGAATAAATGACCCATATCAATAATAATGAAAAAACTAATTTTAATCATCTTGGTCTTGGAATTTACCCGTTAAATGGAAATAATACTTCAATTCCCCGCTCCAGAGAAGAAAAAGATAGATCTGGTTTAGGCATGCCCATTCCTTCATCGTATGGCGGAATAACGCCTGACATAAAATTACCAGAACGCGGCATTACTGTTTAATTTCTAAGTTTTTTCAACAATTCCCGCAGTGCTCTATATCTGTGGCTGTGCAGATTTTTTTCTGCTGGAGACATTTCGGCAAAAGTTTTTTTTAGCGGCGGATAGTAAAAAACCGGGTCGTAGCCAAAGCCGTTTACACCGCGTATTTCCGAGGCGATAACTCCTTCCACTATGCCCTCCGCGGTATGGAGAACACGGCCGTCCGGAGCGGCGACGGCCAGCGCGGCGGTAAACCTAGCCGTGCGACGCGCGGCCGGAATGCCCTCTAATTCGCGCAAAAGTTTGGCGCACAGCCGCGCGGAAGAAGCGCCATCGCCGGCGTAGCGCGCGGAATACACGCCCGGCGCGCCGTTTAGCGCGTCAACCGACAAACCGGAATCATCGGCCAGCACGGTTTCCTTTATATAACCGGCGGTTTCAACGGCTTTTTTTAGGGCGTTGCCTAGAAAAGCATCTCTGTCCTCCACAATTTGCGGCACGGCATAGCCGTCCAAGGAAACCACCGTCAGCCCCGGCGCGCCGGCAAGCAATGTTTGTATTTCCGCGACTTTGTGTTTATTGCGGGAAGCGATAACTAATTTCATTTCAACCGGGCAAGAGCTTTCTGGCCTATATCTTTACGCTTATGCAAGCCGGGAAAAGAAATCAGCTCTGCGGCCTTGTAAGAATTTTTCACAGCGGTCTTAATATCCGCGCCCAGCGCCGTAACACCCAGCACCCGCCCGCCGGCAGCGACCAATCTGCCGTCAAGTAAAGCCGTGCCCGCCTGAAAAATAAAAATATCCGGCAAAGCCGCGGCTTTATCCACGCCGGTAATTTCCTGTCCTTTTTCATATTTGCCCGGATAGCCGTCCGCCGCCAGCACCACACAGGCCGCCGCCGCATCCGTCCATTCGACGGCCAGAGCATCCAGATGACCAGCGAGACAGGCTTCAAAAACGTCTACTATGTCGGTTTTCAAGCGGGGCAGGACAACCTGGGTTTCCGGATCGCCAAAGCGGCAGTTGAACTCCACGACTTTGGGGCCGTCTGCTGTAATCATCAAACCGGCGTAAAGCACACCACGGTAGGGCGCGCCTTCTTGGGCTATGCCGTTTAAGAGCGGCCTAAAAATCGAGCTATTGACCTGCTCCAGTATTTCCGCAGTCACGACCGGCGCCGGCGAATAAGCGCCCATACCGCCGGTATTGGGGCCTTTGTCGCCGTCATACACGGCTTTATGATCCTGCGCCGAAACCATCGGCACAAAATTCTGTCCGTCGCAAAAAGCCAGCATCGACGCTTCTTCACCGGCCAGAAATTCCTCAATGATAACCCGCGCGCCGGCTTCGCCAAAAATCCTGTCTTTGAGCGCGGCATTGATAGCGCGTCTAGCCTCGACCAGCGAGCCGGCCACAGTCACGCCTTTGCCAGAAGCCAGTCCGTCAGCCTTGATAACCACCGGAAAACGGGACATATAGACATACTCCAGCGCTTTTTGCGCGTCGTCAAAAACCTCATAGGCGGCGGTGGGTATTTTGTATTTTTTCATTATTTTTTTGGCAAATTCTTTGCTGCCCTCCAGACGCGCCGCCGCCTTGGACGGCCCGAAAATTTTTAAGCCGGCTGCCTCGAATTCATCAACAATGCCCAAGGTCAGCGGAACTTCCGGCCCCACGACGGTCAGGTCTATTTTATTCTGCCGCGCAAAATCCCGCAGGCCAGCAATATCGTCCGCAGCGATATTCACCAGTCCGGCTATCCCGCCGATGCCCGGGTTGCCCGGCGCGCAGTACAGCTCGGCCACACGCGGCGATTTTTTCAGCTGGACAGCCAGCGCGTGTTCGCGCCCGCCGGAACCAATCAATAAAATATTCATAATCTGCTCCTTCGCTTTTTTTAAGCTATCGCCTTGGTTGGACATTTGCCGGCACAGACTCCGCAGTTGGTGCATTTGGCCGGATCGATCACGGCCAGATTATCCCGCAGGGCAATTGCCTGATACGGACAGTTTTTCACGCACAGACCGCAGGCCGTGCAGGGCGCCGCGCAGACCGCGCGCGCGGACGGGCCGCGGTCGTGATTGCTGCAAAGCACCAATTTCAGCTCTTTTTTGACGACGCGTCTAAGGAGGCCTTTGGGACAGGCGCGGATACAGGCACCGCAGTCGAGGCATTTGTCCCGGTCGATGACCGGCAAGCCGTCTTCGCCCATCACAATAGCGCCGAATTGGCAGACTTTTGAACAATCGCCAAAACCCAGACAGCCAAAACGGCATTTTTTGTAGCCGCCCTGCACCAGCATCGCCGCACGGCAGGTATGCATTCCAGAATAAACATAGGCGTCGACAGCCTTGACGCCGCCGCCGCAGAAAATCCAGACAACATTTTTTTCTTTAACGGCGGCGGCTTCTTTGCCCAAAAGCGCGGCGATTTTTTGGCCGGTATCCGCACCGCCCGGAGCGCAGAGATTTAGAGCCGCTTTGCCCCCGGCCAAGAGCTCCGCGTAACCGGCGCAGCCCGCGCTGCCGCAGGCGCCGCAGTTGTAGCCCGGCAATATTTCCAGCAGCTGGCCGGCTAAAGGACTGGCCTTCACCAGCAGAAACAAAGCCGCCAGCCCCAAAATCACGCCCAGCGTCACGCCCAGCCCGGTCAAAGCCCAAAAGCCGGCCATCATAGTTTTAACCCGGAAAACCCTAAAAAAGCGATGGACATCAACGCCGCGGCGATGAAAGTGATCGGAACGCCCCTAAACGCGGCGGGCACCGGCGCGCTGTCCAGTCTCTCGCGGATACCGGCCATCACGAACAGCGCCAGAGTAAACCCCAGCCCGGCGCCCAGCGCATTAGCCAGCGCCGCCAGCAGGCTGCCGCTGTAATCCCGCGCGTTGAGCAAAGCCACGCCCAGAACCACACAGTTGGTTGTGATGAGCGGCAGATACACGCCGAGCATTTTTTGCAGGGCCGGTGAAAATTTGCGCAAAAGCATTTCAAGCAGCTGCACCAGCGCGGCGATGACCAAAATAAAAAACACCGTCTGCAAATATTCGATATGCAGGGGCGCCAGAATACAGCGTTGGATAAGCCAAGTCGCCAGCGCGGAGAGCGTCAGGACAAAAATAACCGCGCCGCCCATTCCGGCGGAAGACTCCAGCTGCCGGGAAACGCCGATGAACGGGCAAATGCCCAAAAAGCGCGTCAGCACGAAATTGTTGACCAAGCAAGCGGAAATAAGAATAGCCAATAAAGCGGACATCAGCAAAAATTTTAGGAGAAACCGCCGCAAAAGTCTAGTTTGAGGCTCAGCCATTCGCAAGGCCTGCTACTTGTGTTATTATGCAGGCGGGGGACGGTATGCAGAAAAACAGGGGCAAACGTTCACACAAAGTAAAAACAGCCAGCGGCAAAACGCATAATTTCACCGCGCGCAACATCAGTCTCAACAAACTGGCGGCGCGCCGGATAGATTTTAAGCGTTTGCAGGCCGAGCTGGAAAAAGAAAAATCCCTGTTGGACGCCAGCGACATACCAATCAATTAAAATGGCGGAAACTATTCTCAAAGACAAGTATGTCCTGACCCAAAAACTCAAACAGGACCGGATCGGCTGGCTCTGGTCGGCCTATCTGCGCGAGACCAGAGAGGTCGTCTCCGCGCGCGAATACCACGCGCAGTTCTGCCACCGCTCTATAGTGGAAAAACTGAATGACGCCGGACTGAAAACCGCGGGCTTAAAACATCCCAACATCGCGGGCATTCTGGATATGGTTTACACGGCAGACGGCCGATTTTTTATTATTTATGACACGCCGTACCACGGGTCGCTAACAGAAGTGCTGCAGCGCATCAAAAAATTTCCCTTGTACGACAGCCAAAAAATAATTCAGGACATCGCTCGGGCGGTGGAATATGCCCACGAATCGCGCAATCATTTGCTGCACGGCGCGCTAAATCCAGAGAATATCGATGTGCTGGCCAGCGGCGAAATCAAAGTGCGCAATTTTCATCTCGATCACCTGCTTAACTCTTTTTTATTAAGCAAAGGGCAGAATCTGCTCAACGCCTCGTATCTCGCGCCGGAGCAAATCCGCGGGGAAAAAATCAGCAAAGCCACGGACATTCTGGCTCTGGGCGCTTTGTTTTATCTGCTCTTAACCGGCCGCCCGCCCTACCCGGTTATCACCAGCCTGCCCCAGATACTCAAAAACTATCTGCGTCCGCCGGAAAAATTGACTATTCTGCGGCCCGATCTACCGCTGTATATAGAGGATATTATCGGCAAAGCCCTCCAGCACAGGGCCCAGCACCGCCAGCAGTCGATCACGGAATTTTTAGGCGACCTGAAACTGCAAAAAGTAACTCTTCCTGTAAAAGTCCTGCAGGAACGCGAGGCCGCCGGACAGCTGAAGCCGCCGGACAGTTCGGCAAACCCGCCGGATAATGCTAAAATTAACACTCCGCCGGATAACTGGCAGCACAGGCCGGCCAAAGAAAGGGAAAAACCGGTGACCGCACCGCCGCCCAAACCCAGAGAAGAAAACCCTGCGCCATTTAAGCGCGCCCTGTTATCCAGAGAAAACAGGCGTCAGCTGATTTATTTGGCGCTGTTAGGTGTTTTTACCGCCTGTCTGCTGCTTTTTATCAATGCGGTGTTTTTCAGTTATTTCAATTCCGTGCCGCAGATCGAGGTGCCGGGTGTTTTGCATATGCCGGTGGATGACGCCATCGCTGTCTTAAAAGGACAGGGGCTGCGCGTCAAATTCAGCGGGTATATTAACAACGAGGAGCTTACCCCCAACTATGTCGCGGCGCTCAATCCGGAGCCGGGGCGCGTGGTCAAGAAAGACCGGATCATCCGTATTTACGCCAGCCAGCAAAGCGAGGGACTGTCCGCGCCCAATCTAGCGGAGCACACTCTGCAAAGCGCCGAGCCTATCGTGGCTGATCGGGGGCTGACTATCAATATCGTTGAACGGGTTTTCAGCAACCGCTATCCCCGCCAGCAGATTATCAGCCAGTCGCCGCCCGCCGGCGAGGCTGTCAAACGCGGCGAAAAAATAAACGTCACGGTCAGCAACGGCTACCCGGTGTGGCTGGCGGTTAAAAATAAAACTGAGACCCAGATCACCGTCACGCTGTTTATACAAAATGAGCCGGACTGGGAACCGCAGAATGCCGTGATTTATCTGCAGGACCGCAAAGGCCGGCGCAAATACGCCGAAAAACTGCTGCAGCCCGGAGACAGAGACAGGATGGAAATCACCACGGACTTAAACGGCGTCATCGAAGTGTATTATTTTAACGATTTAGCTTTCAAAGCTGAGCTTAAAGATCTGGACGAAGCATGACCATCATCGCGCCGTCGATATTATCCGCCGATTTCGCCCGGCTGGGGCGCGACATAGAGCTGGTTGAGCAGGCCGGCGCGCAATGGCTGCATCTGGACATAATGGACGGGCATTTCGTGCCCAATCTCACAATCGGCCCCGCGGTGATAGAGAGCATCCGTCCCGGCACGAAACTGTTTTTAGACACGCATCTGATGATTAAAAATCCGGCAGACTATCTGGAGGCTTTTGCCCGGGCCGGAGCGGATCTAATCTGCGTTCATTTGGAAACGCTGGATAATCCCAGAGCGGTTTTGCGGCAGATAAAAAGCCTGCGCAAAAAAGCAGGGCTGGCTCTCAATCCAGACAAAAAATTTGCGGCAGTGGAGCCGTACTTGAATGAAATAGATCTAGTGCTGTTTATGTCCGTCTGGCCCGGTTTCGCCGGCCAGAAATTTAGGCCGGATATTCTGCCGGAAGTAAAAAAATGCCGCGAGCATCTCGCCAAAACCGGCCTGCCGGTGGACATCGAAATAGACGGCGGCATCAACCGCGAAACGGCCCCGCAGGCCCTGAGCGCGGGCGCCAATATACTGGTGGCCGGCTCCGCCATATACCGCTCCGCCGATCCGGCGGCGGAAGTGCAATATTACCTGAACTTAGCCGCTTAAAATACTGTGGATTTTTTTGCAACTATCCGCCTGATCTTACGATATCTCTGTGTAAGCAAAGAGGTGCGTTATGAAAAAAATTAACAAAGCGGCGGTTATTATCAGCAGCAAATTTCAAGCCAATATGCAGGAAATGAGCATCTACGCCCATTTGGCTAAAAAGAACTCCGCCTGTTATCCGGGCAGCATTAAAAAAGTCGACAATGAGCTGTATATCCTGCGCGACGCGGCGGGCCGCGACGTCTGCGGCATCCTAGACCAAAAGTCTTTTATGGAAGCTCTGCTGGAGACCGACGTAGCCCATCTATGGATCGGCAATAACAGCAAGAAAAGAGGGACAGGGAATTAG
>JAITIS010000105.1 GCA_031279305.1 Candidatus Margulisiibacteriota bacterium
CCCTGTTTTTTGGGATTTATGCCTATAAAAAAGGTATGTCCGCCAGCTTTTTTAAGCGCGGTCATACCCCCCCTAGTTATCAATCCCATCTGTTATAAGTATCGAAGAAAAAAATAACAAAAATATATCGATATTTTTTGCTGGATTTTATTTAACCGTTCCACTGCAGTAATTTTTTCTCAAAATCTTTGCAACTTTTTGCTTTTTCTAGCGATTAGGTTCCAACTATGCAATTCTGGGGCTGTAAACTGATTGCCGTAAAATCGAAAAACCATATTTCTCCAGCGTTATTGCTGGCGGGAAAACTTTTGCTTTGCTCCACGCCGGTGTTTTTGCCGGGATGCGCTGCGCAGAAACCGGCGGTCTATACTCTGCCCGGCACTCCGATTAGTCCGCCAGCTCCCGGTATAGCGAACACTGCCACGGAAATACAGCGCATAGCCCCGGAAGTTTACCGGCAAATTCGGTCAGAATATGCGGATATTTTCGGCCCGGACCGCTTGATCATCAATGTGCTGGAACCGGTGAAAAATCTGAGATCGCTCTTCAAAGCTAGCACAGTGAGTTTTACCTTGGCGAATATGCCGGAAGATATGGCGCGTATCTTGCAAAAATATCCAGCCGGAGAAGAATATGGGACATTTTATGACTTTTTGGTTGCAAATATAGATAGAATAGTTTTGTGCCCTGATATTTATTACTATGGTATTTCCAGTGGCTCTATAATGTATGGAATTGCTTATCCGGCACTGGATATTCTTCTGTATCCCGAAGAAGCCAGTGTATATCTTAATACTTTTTATGGAAAATCAGGTTGGAATTCTATAATTACGCTTATTTCCGAAGTCATACACGAGACCAAGCATCAAGAAATTAACAGGTTGTTTATGAATGGTAAGATTTCGACAGACTTATTTTATTCTACAGTGCATCAGGAACGCGATGCCTATATTATGCAGGAAAAATTTCTAAAGTTTTTTGCGCAGGATACAGAATATGCCCTGTATAGAGAAGATATTGCCCGATATTTACGTAGAGTGACGACTGAGATTGAACGTTACAACTCCATTTTAGGTCTCCCGCGCGGTGACAGAACGCTATTATTACTGTCGCTTAAGTAGTTGCTATCTATATACTGTCCGTGTTTTTCCGCCTTGCCTTGCCGCCGGAATAGCTATATACTGCTCGCTTGTTATGCGCCGCAAACTTATCAGCGATCCGGCCCGTCTGGCTGAAATGAACGCTCTGGCTGAGCTAATGTCCCGCGCTTGTTCGAATGCGGAGCGCGACCGGATACTGGAGAACTGGGCGCAGTATATTCAGGAAAATGTGGAACAGCGCCCTGACCGCGATATTTCTCCGGAACTGGAGGAGCTTTTACTGGAGTGGCCGAAATAATTATTTGCCGCGGCGCGCCGGTATTCTGATCTGGATTTAGCCGTGGACAAAGCCGGCAATATAATGCCGCCCAAAGATTTACCGCGCTTGAGCTTGGATTTTGAAAATTCTCTCCTGCCTTATAAAGTGGATATTGTGGATTTGAATAACCTGTCTCCGGAATTTCGATCGATTATAAAAATAGATCTGATCAGGCTCAATTAAAATAGCCGCCTCCATTGCCAAAATCCCGCCGCGTGTTTATAATACCTGTCCTTTTTCCTTAAGCAGGAAAAAGAATAAACATCGTTTTGCTTTCGCTTTTCTGGTTGCCCGTTCCGGGTTGGGAGAAGCGGGTTGAGGGCAGGGCGAGAAGCAAAAACCGCCGGGATTTTCTAATTATTCCGGCCTGAAAAAGAGAGGAAGCAATATGGCATTTGAAGTAAGTATGCGGCAGCTGCTGGAGGCGGGCGTGCATTTTGGCCACCAGACCAAACGCTGGGACCCGCGGATGAAACCTTTTATTTACACCGCGCGCAATGACATACACGTCATCGATCTCAAACAGTCGCTGGAGCGGCTGGAAGCGGCGTACAATTTCACGCGCGATCTGGTGGCGGACGGCGGCAAGGTGCTTTTTGTCGGCACCAAAAAACAGGCGCAGGACGCGGTGAAAGAAGAAGCCCTGCGCTGCCGAATGCCCTATGTCACCAACCGCTGGCTGGGCGGCGCGCTGACCAATCTGGCCACGATCCGCAAATCCGTGCGCAAGTATAAAAAACTGGTTGAGCAAAAAGAAAAAGGCATTTTTGCCAAACTGCCGGCCAAAGAAGTGTCCAAGCTCGCCAAAGAAATGGTCAAGCTGGAGACCAATCTCGGCGGCATACTGGAAATGACCAAGCAGCCGGAGGCGGTTTTTGTCATCGACACGGTGAAAGAAGAAATCGCCGTGCGCGAGGCGCGCCGTCTGGGCATCAAGGTCATCGCCGTCGTGGACACCAATTCCAATCCGCTGCTGGTCGATGTGCCGATACCGGGCAATGATGACGCGATACGCGCGGTGAAGCTGATCGCCCAGACCATCGCCAGCGCCTGCAACGAAGGCACCAAAATTTTCATCGAGAAAAACGGCGGCGTCTATGAGGAAAATATCGTCGTAGACGATGACAATCTGGAAACTGTCGCCGCGATCGAAAAAGAAGAAGAGATCTTGGAAACCGAAGCGATAGACAAGCAATAAGGAGCGCGATAATGGCTGAAATAACCGCCGTTTTGGTAAAAGAATTGAGGGAAAAAACGCAGGCCGGGATGATGGACTGCAAAAAGGCTTTGCAGGAAACCGCCGGTGATTTTGACGCCGCGGTAAAATACCTGCGCGAAAAAGGCCTGTCTGCCGCCGCCAAACGCGCTGACCGCGCGGCCTCGCGGGGGCTGATCGATGTTAGATTCAATGAAGACAGGACACAGGCGGTGTTGTTTGAGCTTAACAGCGAAACGGATTTTGTGGCGCGCAACGCTAAGTTTCGCGCTTTGCTCAACCAGCTGCTCGATCACACACTGGCTAGGCAGCCCGCGGATATAGCCGAGCTGGAGGCGCAGACTTTCAGCGGCGATGAGAGCAAAAAGATCGCCGATCTGGTGACGGACGCCATCGCGGTCATCGGCGAAAATATTGTGCCCCGCCGTTTTGTGATATTCACCGCCGCCGCCGGCCATCTGGAAAGTTATATCCATACAGGCGGCGCCATCGGCGTGCTGGCGGAGCTGTCCGCCGGGGCGGATAGAAATTTGGCCAGAGATATAGCTATGCACATTGCCGCGGCCAACCCGCGGTATCTGGAGCGCAGCGCTGTGCCGTCCGAGCAGGCCGCCGCGGAAAAAGAGATTTATAAAAATCAGCTGCTGCAGGACGAAAAAAACAAAAATAAGCCGGCGGATATTCTGGATAAAATTGTGGAAGGCCGGCTGAATAAATATTATCAGGAGATTTGTCTGCTGGAACAGGCCTTTATCAAAGACCCGGACAAAAAGATTAAGGACATTCTGCCAGAGGGTGTCACGGTAGCGCGCTTTGCCCGTTTTCAGCTGGGCGCGTAAACGCTCCCCGATCGTCTAATTGGTAGGACGACAGATTCTGGCTCTGTTAATCGAGGTTCGAATCCTTGTCGGGGAACTTAGCATAACTGTTCTTGCATAATATGTGGAAAACAAAATCTTGTTTATAGTGCTGTTGGAGCACGAGCGCGAAGCGCGAAGTCATCCTTGTCGGGGAACCACAGCCGCAATGAATTTTCCTAATTTACGATAATTCTTTATGCAGACTAAATTGATCGCCGATTTGGAGCGGGGAATATATCCGCTCCGGATTAAAATCGCGG
>JAITIS010000123.1 GCA_031279305.1 Candidatus Margulisiibacteriota bacterium
GTCTGTCCAGCGCGTTTAGGGACGGCCAGCCCAAAAGCGGCGCCGCATAATCCGGCGTCTCGCTGTAAATAATTTTATTCAATTCCTCAAAAACCCTTTCTCTGGCGGCCAGATGCAGATAATCAGCCAGTCTGGCGGTCACTTCTCTGGCTGTTTTTTCCTCCAGCGTAAAACCGGTAGCCGACATAAACCTGAGCGCGCGCAAGACTCTCAGGCCGTCTTCTGCAAAACGGCTGGCTGGATCGCCCACCGTGCGGATAATTTTATTTTGCAAATCCTCTAGACCGTTGAACTCGTCAATCAGCTCATTGGTGGCCGGACTGTACGCCAGCGCGTTTACCGTAAAATCGCGGCGGCGCAGATCTTCGCGAATGTCTCCGGAATACTCGATGCGGTCAGGATGACGGCTGTCTGAGTAACCAGTCTCCCGGCGAAAAGTGGTGATCTGATACAGACTGCCGCCAAATTTCACCGTGATCGTGCCAAAGGCTCTGCCGGTCGGCAGGGAATCGGGGAAAATTTCCTCTATCTGTTCTGGACGCGCGTCGGTTGCCAGATCAATGTCTTTGGCCGATTTACCGCGCAATACATCGCGTATCGCACCGCCCACCACGAAACAGGCAAAATTTTTTTCCGCCAGCACGGCGGCTAAATCTTTGACAGTTTGAGGCAGAAACTCCCCCAGTTTTTTAGCTTTGAGCAGCATAAAAGTGAGAGGATTTTAACACCAATGTTTGGTACAATAAAGTCGGGAGGCAGTATGATCGGCATAATTATGGGCAGCGACTCCGATATGGATGTTATGCGGAAAGCGGCGGATATTCTGGACAAATTGGGCGTGGCCTACGATATCACGGTGGCCAGCGCGCACCGCGATCCGGAAAAAGTTCGCGCTTTCGCGCGCGGCGCCGCGCAAAAATACAAAGTCATCATCGCCGGCGCGGGCAAGGCCGCGCATCTGCCGGGCGTCATTGCCGGACAGACCACACTGCCGGTTATCGGCGTACCGATCAAAACCGCAGATTTGGGCGGACTGGATTCCCTGCTCTCTATCGTGCAGATGCCGGGAGGCGTGCCGGTCGCCACTGTTGCGATAAACGGCGCGCAGAACGCTGGTCTGCTGGCCGCGCAGATCGTCGCGCTGACTGACAATAAGACCGCCAAAGCTCTGGCGGATTATAAAGAAACGCTCAAGGGCTAAAATGTCTTTTAACTGGCTGGATGGACTCATCGCAATAATCTTGGTCATCAATATCCTGTATGGCCTGCGCCGCGGGCTGATCCGCACGCTGTTTGGAATGCTGGGCCTCATTATCGCGCTATTCTTATGCATCAAGGGCACGCCGGCTGTCGCGGAATTATTGTTGTGGCTGCGTATTTCCGGCACCGCCGCTTACGCCGCGGCGCTTATTTTACTTTTTATTATTATCTATTTTCTGGTCAATGAAATTGGCCGGCATATTCAGGCTTTGCTCAAAGAATCCAGTTTCCGCAATATCGATTTGGTCGGCGGATCGCTGTGCGGACTGGCCAAAGGTATTTTGTACACGCTGTTTCTGCTGATACCGCTGCTCGGTAATATTTTTGCCTCGCCTGCCCTGCTTAAGGCTTTTGAAAATTCCACCTTGTTAAATTTCGGCCATCCGATCGTATATTACGCCGAGCCAATCATTCAGAATCTACTCTATCAAGGCGCCCAGACCTGGCAGGAATACCGCCAAGAATTTGAACAGTACAACACTGTTATTGACCCGGTGCGCGAACTGCCCGCGCTGCCGGATCTGCCCGGCTACCTCAGCTATTATTAAAAATGGACAGCACGCCGGAAGAATTGGCCAAACTGCGCGAAGAGATCAGCAAGACGCTCGCTGCCGCCGTTCTGCCCGCGGAAGCGCAGTGGCTGCTCGAATACAGGGCGACAGACCGGATCAAAAAAGAAGTTTGGCGTGATCTGCTTTTTTTACTGGCCGACAGCAGGCTGCGCGACGCCAGCAGCTTGAGTTTAAATCAAAAATTGATCCTGCTGGAAACACTGCATCTTAATCTCATTCAGGCCGGACAGCCGTTAGACCGCCAGCTGTTCAGCAAAAAAATCCGCCCTGCCCTAAATCTCACCAGAGAAATATTTTTAGATCTGCAGGACATTGTAAATTACCAAAAAAATAAAAAAGAAAAATTTCGGCTGGGCGCCCTGCGCAAATACGGGCCGGTCAAAGACGCGCCTTATCGCAATAGACTGCGCGAGGATTTCGCCGGCGCTCTGCGCGACGGAAACTATGCCAAGGCACAGGAGATCATCCTGATCTTAAATTTCCGCAAAAACGCGAACCGCAAAGGCATCACCAAAGAAGCACTGGACAGGCTGGAAAAAGAACTGTCCGCCGCCGCCGGAGAACTGCGTTTGGACATCGACTGGTTGAAAGAGAATTTCAACGCCGATCGTCCGCCCCTGCAATCAACCTATCAGCCGGAGGACAACAAAGTAAATATTATTTATAAGAAATTACCGGATGGTCTCAAACCGGCAGAGAAATGCTAAACGTGGAGCCTTTGCCCACGGCGGATCTAACCGAGATCCGTCCCCGGTGTGCTTTGATGATATTATTGCTGACAGACAAACCCAGACCGGTGCCTTTGTCCGAAGCCTTGGTTGTAAAAAAAGCCTGAAAAATACTGCCCAGATTCTCCGGCGCGATGCCGATGCCGTTGTCGGCAATCTCTATGCGGATTTTATTATTTCTAAAACGCGTGGAAATTCTCAAGCGGCCGCCGTCGGCCATCGCGTGCTCGGCATTCAGAATGATATTGGTCAAAACCTGCACCAGCTGATTTTTATCGCCGGTGATCTCCGGCAAGTCGGCAGCCAACCGCGCGTCTATCTGTATACCGCGGCGGCGCAGATTGTAATTGGTCAGCGCCAGCGCGTCAGCCACCACTTGATTGACCGCGACTTTTTGCAGATCCGCGCGGGTCTTTTTGGCAAAAGCCAAAAAATTGCGCACTATATTCTGCAAATGTCCCACGGAAGTCTCCAGACCATCCAGCACCTGCAGAGCGCCGGCATCACCCCGCAAAAAACCGCGCAAAAGCTCCGTAAAACCGGCAATGCCGGCCAGAGGATTCTTAATCTCGTGCGTGATGCCGGCGACCAGCTCGCCCATCGCCGCCAGACGCTCGGAATGAATTAACTGCGCTTGAATATCTTTAATCTCCTGCGTGCGTTTATCAACAAGTTTGGCCAAATCTTTTAACATCAGCTCATTTTCCCGGCGCAGGCGCGCGTTTTCGATAGCCCAGCCGATCTGCGAAGCAAATTGCTCCAAATTATTCTGGTCGGCGGCTCGCAGTTTTTTTTGCAATCTGTCCGCGCCAAGCACCGCCACCGTGCGCCCGCGGAAAAGCACCGGCACGAGCAGTATATCGCCGGCGCCAAAATGACCGAGTTTATAAATCGCAAAAAGCACTTCGCGGTCAGTTTCTTTCTGCGGATAATAAGCCGCCGCGCGCCTGTCCAGCAGCCCGCGCTGGAGCAGTGACCGGCTGGTTTTTAGCACATAAGTCGGGCCGCCCATCGAGTTTTTAGGCCACTTGAGGCTTTTGGCTATGAAACTGTGTTTGCCGACCGCCATCAAGACTTCCAGCAAGTCTTTGCGGCGGCTCGGCGCGAATAAATACACGCGGTCAAAATTCAGCAGTTTGCGCGCGGTTTCTAAAACTTTTTGGAGCGAATTGTTCAGGTCACGCCCTTTGATAATTTCAGAACCCAGTTGATTGAAGCGGAGGAGAAAAACTTCGTTTTTATTTAACATCCCCCAAATTATATCACGCCGTCAGCACGCGGCAGCCGCCCGGCACGACGGCGATGGTGTGCTCGTACTGCGCGGAGAGTTTGCGGTCTTTGGTCACCACAGTCCAGCCGTCCGCTAAAACTTCTGTTTTCCACGAGCCTGCGTTGATCATCGGCTCCACGGCGATGACCATACCTTCCCGCAAAATCAATCCCTCGCCGGCCCGTCCGTAATGCGGCACCGACGGCGGCTCGTGCATCTGCGTGCCCACACCGTGGCCGACATACTCGCGCACCACCGAGAAGCCCAGCGGCTCCACATAAGACTGTATGGCATAACCGATATCGCCGATAGCCGCGCCTGGCCGGATGACCCGGATCGCCCGCGCCAGCGCTTCTTGCGCCGCCGCGCATAGTTTCCAAGCGGGCGGAGAAACATTGCCGACCAGATAAGTGTAACAGCTGTCGCCGATATAGCCGTCCAGCGTGACGCCAATATCCACGCTGACTATATCGCCATCCTGAATTATTTTTTGCTGGGAAGGAATGCCGTGCACGACTTCTTCATTGACCGAGACACACAGCGCCCAGCGGTAGCGCGGCACGGATTTGAAGGTCGGGAAAAGATTATGCCTGTCGCAGAAAGCGCAGGCATAATCTTCCAAATCCATAGTGCTCAAGCCCGGCTTTATATATTCCGCCAGCTCCGCAAAGAACAGGGCGTTATATTTGCCGGCTTCCGCCATTTTCATAATTTCGTATTCGGATCTGATAATCACCTGACCGTCGGACATTTTGGCTCCTTTTGAACAAACTGCTTTGCCCAGTGGTCTGCGGCGAGTATGTCTTCCAATCCCGGAGCGGAAACCGCGCGGTGGGACAGCATAGCTTGTTCGATCAAGAAAGGGATATCAGTAAATTTTATTCTATCCTGACAGAACAGCTCCACCGCCGCTTCATTGGCCGCATTATACACCGCCGGCATAGTGCCGCCCGCTTGGCCGGCTTCATAAGCCAGCTTGAGTCCGCGGAAATTCTTAAAGTCCGGCGGACTGAACGAAAGATTTTTTACCTGCAGCAGATCCAGCGCGGGAACACAGCCGGGCAGACGCTCTGGATAAGTCAGCGCATACTGGATCGGCAGGCGCATATCCGGCATACCCAGCTGGGCCAGCACCGAGCCATCGCGGTATTCCACCAGCGAATGCACTATCGACTGCGGGTGGATCAAAACTTCGATCCGCTCGCACGGCAGGCCAAAAAGCCAGCGCGCCTCGATAACCTCCAGTCCTTTGTTCACCAGCGTGGCCGAATCAATAGTAATCTTGCGCCCCATAGCCCAGTTTGGATGTTTCAGCGCGTCCGCTGCTTTTTTGGCCGGCAGTTCCGCGGCAGGAACGCCGCGAAAAGCGCCGCCTGAAGCGGTAAGTATCAGCTTATTTATCTGCTCCAGCGGATACACAAAACAGCCGTTTGGCGCGACGGCCGGCGGACAAGACTGCATTATGGCCGAATGTTCAGAGTCTACAGGCAGCAGTTTGACGCCATATTTTTCCACCAGAGGAATGATTATTTCTCCGGCGGCGGCCAATATTTCTTTGCTGGCCAGCGCGATATTTTTTCTTAATTTGATGGCCTCTATCACCGGCTTTAGGCACTCCGTGCCGACCACCGCCGCCAGTACAATATCGGCCTCGGACACAGCCGCGCGCGACAGTCCATCCGCACCGCTATAAACCGCCATATCTGGAAATTCTTTTTTTACCTCCGCCGCATCTTCCGCGCGCGACACCGCCGTAAGCCCCGGCTTAAATTCCGCGATCTGTTTGAGCAAAAGCGGGATATTCCGCCCGGCGGCCAAAGCTGTGACGCGATAGTCCGGCAGACCGCGCAACACATCCAGCGCCTGCGCGCCGACCGAGCCAGTGGAGCCAAGTATAGAAATTTTTTTCATAAATTTACAAAATACACCACAAAATAATAAAAGGCCGGGAAAGTCAGAACAAACGAATCCATACGGTCGAGCAGACCGCCGTGGCCGGGCAGCAGACTGCCGAAATCTTTGGTCAAAAGCGCGCGTTTGAGCAGGGATTCGATCAGGTCGCCGATCTGCGCCAGCGCGGAAATGCCGGTGCCCAAACCCAGCGCCTGCCAAAAATGAAAAGGAAAACCCCAGAACAGATTTGCCAGCCAAAACAGCAACAAGGAAAGCAAAACTCCGCCCAGAATCCCGCCGGCGGCGCCTTCCACGGATTTTTGAGGGCTGATCGCCTGCGCCAAAGGATGGCGGCCAAAAGGGATGCCGACCAGATAAGCAAAAACATCGTTGCCGGACACCACAAAAAAGAGGTACAGACAGTATTCCAAGCCATAAGGAGCATCGCGCAGGAGCAGAACGTGCGTGTACATCAGGCCGATATACAATATCGAACGCAGCAAATAGAGATTGGAGCTGGCCAAAAAATATATTTTTTGGCGGCATAATTCAAAAACAAAGAAAGCGATTATCAAGCTGGAAGAAACCAAAAGCGTAAAATTTTCCCAGACCAGTCTGGTCTCCTGCATATAGACAGACAAAAGTAAAAGCGTGGTAAACAGGTAGCCATAATAAAAATTATCGTGATTCTGCTTAAAACGAATATTGTACATATGATACATTTCCTGCAGGGAGACAATGCTGACCAAAAGCACCGCGATAAAAAACGGCAGCTCGCCCATATAAAGCGCGGCCATCACTGCCGGCACATACACTATAATAGTTAAAATACGCTGCAGCAGTTTGGTTAGATCAAAACTTCTCATCTTGCGCTCCGCCCAGCCGGCGCCGGCGTTTTTGATAACTGCGCACCGCCTGCCGAAATAAACGTCCGTCAAAATCCGGCCAGCATTTTGGCGTGAACCAAAATTCCGTGTAAGCGCACTGCCACAGGAGAAAATTGCTAATTCTGAGCTGCCCGGAAGTGCGAATGAGCAAATCAGGATCAGGCAGCCCGGCGGTGCACAGATATTTGGCAAAAGTTTCTTCCGTAACAGTTCGTACGCCGGAGTTCAAGGCCTTGTTCACAGCGCGCACCAGCTCGTCCCGTCCGCCGTAATTAAGCAGCACATTAAGCGCAAGCGCCGGACGCTCCTGTTTGGTTTCCGCCTCGGCGGAGCGCATCAACTCTCGCAGTTCCGGCGAAAATTTTTCCAGCCCGCCCAAAAAACGCACGGCGATTTTATTTTTACACAGCTCCGGTATTTCCTTTTGCAGGGATTCCTTAAAAAGAC
The DNA here is from genome assembly GCA_031279305.1 of Candidatus Margulisiibacteriota bacterium. Lineage (GTDB taxonomy): Bacteria > Margulisbacteria > Termititenacia > Termititenacales > Termititenacaceae > JAISQA01. The sequence continues at coordinate 7,058 of JAITIS010000123.1, forward strand.
CCAGCAGATGCTCCACCTCGTCCGGCGGTCTTTTCCAGTTTTCGGTGGAAAAAGCAAAAACAGTCAGGCAGGGAATGCCCAGATAGGCGGCCTCGGTCAGCGTGCGGCGCAGAGCGTCAGCGCCCCGGGCATGCCCGGCGCCGCGCGGCAACCCGCGCCTTCTGGCCCAAGTGCCGTTGCCGTCCATTATTATGGCGACGTGCGCCGGTTTCCGGCCATTGCGAAGTTTGCGGCGCTCGATATTTTCCCAGAGCCGCATTAGATCTCCCGAATTTCCGCCTCTTTGTGCTTGAGCAGTTCGTCTATTCTGGCGTTGTGTTGATCGGTGATTTTTTGCGCCCGATCCTGCAGGCCTTTTAACTCATCCTGCGCGGCGCCGGATTTTTTCGCGTCGTCCAGAAAATCCCGGCGCAGATTGCGGATAGCCACCCGGCCGTCTTCCGCCGCGCTTTTGGCGATTTTTTCCAGCTCCCGGCGCCGTTCCTCGGTCAGCTCCGGCAGCCGCAGATAGATAACCGCGCCCTCGCTTCTGGGTGTCAGCCCCAGCTCGGACTGGGCAATGGCTTTCTCGATGGCCTGCACGCTGCTCCTGTCATAAGGCGTGATACTGATGACTTTGCTTTCTGGAATATTGATGCCGGCGATAGTTTTGAGCGGCATTTTTTGGCCGTAAACTTCGACCAGCACATTTTCGACTAGTCCGGGATTGGCGCGCCCGGTGCGGATACCGGAAAAATTTTTTTTGAGATTCTCGATGGCTTTATCCATTTTTACGCTTAATTCTTGTTCCTGCATTTTACCCTCCTAATTTAACGCCGTGCCGATATTCTCGCCTTTGATTAGCTTCATAAGGCTGCCCGGCTCGTGCTTAAAAAGAACAACCGGAATATTATTGTCCCGGCACAGGGCCAGAGCCGAAGCGTCCAGCGCGGCGCCGGAGGCATTCAGCACGCCCTTGAAAATAATTTCGGCTTTGATCTCCGCCGCGCGCAGAGCAGCCGCGGTGTCCGTCGTAAAAAATGGATTGCCCGTGCCGCCGGAAAAGATCACCGCCCGGCCTTTGTTCAGATGCTGCAGGGCTTTTTTACGGATATAACCTTCGGCCACAGAGTCCATAAATATGGCGGTCTGGAGCCGCGCGGCAAAACCTTGTTTTTCCAACGCGTCGTGCAGAGCCACGCCGTTCATTATAGTGGCCAGCATACCGATGTAGTCGCCGGTTACTCTGTCCATACCATTGGCCGCCGCCGAGGCTCCGCGGAAAATATTGCCGCCGCCCAAAACCACGCCGGTTTCCACACCGAGATCGATCACTTCACCGATCTCTTTGGCTAGGTTTTCCACCGCCGCCGGCTCAATGCCGGAGTCCCGGTTCCCGACCAAAATATCGCCGCTTAATTTCAGCAAAACCCGCTTGTATTTGGCAAACATAAAACTCCTTTTACCGATATTCGGCCAAAGCCTTAATATCCCGCATCAGCGCAGAAAATAATTTCGGCTTCAGGCACTGGCCGCCGTCACAGGCCGCTTTCTCTGGATTGCTGTGTACTTCGATAATCAGACCGTCCGCGCCGGAGACAACAGCCGCTTTGCTCATTGCCGGCACATAGTCCCAGTGCCCGACCGCGTGCGACGGGTCGATGATAATCGGTAGGTGGGACATTTTTTTGATAACCGGCACCGCCGAGAGATCCAGCGTATTGCGCGTGTATTTCTCGATCGTGCGGATGCCGCGCTCGCAGAGGATAACTTTAGAATTGCCGCCCGCCAAAATGTACTCGGCGGACATCAGCCACTCCTCGATAGTCGCGGACAGCCCGCGCTTCAGCAGAACTGGTTTGTCAATCCGCCCTAGCTCTTTGAGCAGGGAAAAATTCTGCATATTGCGCGCGCCGATCTGAATAATGTCCACCGGATACCGCAAAAACAACGGCAGATCTTTGGCGTCCATCAGCTCAGACACCACTGGCAGGCCGGTTTTCTCTCTGGCTCTGGCCAGCAGTTTCAGACCTTCCTCACCCAGCCCTTGAAAAGCGTAGGGTGAAGTGCGCGGTTTCCACGCCCCGCCGCGCAGAACAGCGGCTCCGGCGGATTTGACTGCTTCAGCCACCTCGATCAAAATTTCCCAGTTCTCTACCGTGCAGGGGCCGGCCATCACGACCGGCGTATTTTTGCCGCCGATTTTGAGACCGTTTTCCAAAACAATCACTGTGTCGTCAGGATGCATCTCGCGCGCGGCTCTTTTGTAAGGCTTGGACACCTCGATGATTTCATCGACTTCCGGCATATTCTCGACCAGACTGCGGTCGATCTTAGTTTTGTCGCCGATTAAGCCGATGACCGTACGCTCCTCGCCTTTGCTGACCTGAGTTTTTAAGCCGGCAGCCTCGACAAACTCGACAATTTTTTTGATCTGCTCCGCACCGCAGGTATGGCGCATTACAATGATCATTTTGGCTCCTTTATTGCTCCACCAAATCCGGCCTAAGCAGCGTCGCGCCGCGCAGGTATTGATGTTTGATTTTATGCTGGGCTTTCCGGGTGTTATAGGTCAAAAGCACCCGAATACACTGGCGCAAAGAACTCGGCACATCCAGCTCATACGTACAGAGCATCGGCACATAAGTCCAGCCCATCTTGCGCGCGGCTGCCGCGGGAAACTGCGCGTTCAAATCCACGGTCACGGAAAAATAAGCGCTGACAATGTCCTTAATCCGGATTTTATTTTCCCGGATAATTTTCTGCAAAACCTCGGTCGTGGCTTCCTCTATCTCCCGCGCCGTATTATTGGCGACCGTGGTGGCTCCGCGCACCGCCCGGCATTCCATACTAGAAACTCACGCCCAGCGCAATCTGCGCGTCGTAGACACTGCCCAAATCCAGCGCGCCTGGGATAAAAATATGCTGGACGCCCAACGCCGGCTCGATAAACAGAGGCCCTAAATAATTCGGAAAACCTAATAGCGCGTACGAACCCTGCACGGCGCGCCTGCCGTCAAAAGCCTGCCCGGAGCCGAACAAGCGGGCTGTGCCGTCCACCTCGATAAAGCCGGTCTGCGTGCCGGCGTGAATAGTCGGATAAGCGAAAATACCCAGCACCGGGATAACGTTTAGGCCGGGAATATAAAATTTAACATAGCCGCCCGCTCTGCTCAGGGAAGTTTTAGCCTCTCCGTCATAATTCGTGCCAGAATAAGCGCCTTTGCTTTCAATAGACGATATGGTGTGAACAGAGCCTTCCAGTCCTGCTTCCAACAGCACGGGCACCACCTGCACGCCCAGTCCCAGACCAAAACCGTAGCCCAGCGCACCGGCCTGTCCCTGCAGGCGCAGCGCGGCGGAACCCAGAGAAACCAGCGCCAGAAAAAGCAAAGTTATTTTGCGCATAATTGCCTCCTAGAAATTAAGGAATATATTACCTTATAAATCAAAAATTATAAATGGCGGCTTGTGTTATACTGATAACCAATGTTAAGGACTGAAAAGCGCTTTATAGAAAATCTGGCGCCGGCGGTTTTGCTTGTTTGTTTCACTGTGTTTACGCTTGGCACAGCTTTTAATTTGAGTCATTTTAAGCACGAGCATAACCGCCACGGCGCGGGCGGCGTTTGCACAGAATGCGCTCGAATACAGGCACTGCAAAATCTAAGCCAGACGCATTTCCCGAACGCCGTCCCGACCCTGCTCGCAAATCCGGTCTGGCAGATTATTCTAGCCGGACACAAACTGATCTCTCAGGATCTGCCGAATGCCACGCCAGTTTCCCGGAAAATACGCCTCAATAATTGAATTTAGAAATTTCCGCCAGCAACTCCCCGTATTTTTTAAGGAGGCGTTTTAATGAAACGTTTTATTTTCTTGTTAGGCATACTTTTGATTTTGGCCGGCTGCGCGCCGGACAATCCGCGCAAAACGGAGGACAAATTAAATATCGTCACGGTTATTTTTCCGGCCTATGATTTCGCCCGCAATATCGCCGGAGATCAGGCCGCTGTCTCTATGCTGTTAAAACCGGGCGCGGAGAGCCACTCTTACGAGCCCACGCCGCAGGACATACTCAAAATAAAAAACTGCGACGTATTCATATACACCGGCGGCGAATCCGACGAATGGGTAAATAGAATTCTGGCGTCGTTAGACACCGGCAGAATAAAAATCATCAGAATGCTGGACTGTGTGCCGGCATTCACCGAAGAATTGGTCGAAGGTATGCAGGCTGAAGAAACAGCGGAGAGCAAAGAACCGGAATATGATGAACACGTCTGGACGGCGCCGCAAAACGCCGCGCGCATTGTCCAAAAAATAACCGATGCTCTCTGCGCGGTTGACGCGCCCAACGCGGCGGTCTACCGGCAAAACAACGCGGCCTATCTGGCCAAGCTGGACGCTCTGGACAATGACGTCAGGCAAGTCATCCAAAAGGCTAAAAATAAAACGCTGGTTTTCGGCGACCGTTTCCCTTTCCGCTATTTTACAGAAAGTTACGGACTAAAATATTTTGCGGCTTTCCCCGGCTGTGCCGCCGAGACCGAAGCCAATGCCGCGACGGTAAAATTTTTGATCGACAAAGTGCGTGCCGAGAAAATACCGGTGGTCCTGCACATCGAGTTTTCCGATCGCAAAATGGCTCGGACGATCAGCGAGGCCACGGGCGCACAGGTGCGCCAGCTCAATGCCGTGCACAATATTTCGCGCGCGGATTTTCAAAAAGGGCTTGGCTATCTTGAGCTGATGCGCCAAAATATCGAAGTATTGAAAGAGGCTTTGTTGTAATGCTTGTCTTTGCCTGCCAGAACACTTCCTTTGCTTACGAAAACCGCACTGTATTAAGCGGCTTGAATTTCCGCGTGCAAAGCGGTGATTATCTGTGCGTCATAGGCGAAAATGGATCCGGCAAGAGCACCCTGCTCAAAGGCCTGCTAAATCTGGAGCCGGTCAAAAGCGGCAGGATCATCCGCGGACTGCCTGCCGGGGAACTGGGTTATCTGCCCCAGACTTCCGCGGCGCAAAAAGATTTCCCGGCCAGCGTCTATGAGGCGGCGCTCTCCGGGCGGCTGGGACGGCGCGGCTTCCGGCCTTTCTACAGCAGAGCGGATAAAAACGCCGCCCAAGAATGTCTGCAAAAAGTAAATCTCTGGCCCCTGCGCCGCCGGTGTTTTCGCGAGCTGTCCGGCGGCCAGCAAAGACGCGCGCTCCTAGCCAGAGCGCTGTGCGCCGCCGGGAGCTGTCTGGTATTAGACGAACCGGAGGCGGGGCTTGACCGGAAATCCGCCGCAGAAATGCGCCGTCTGCTAAAACGCTTAAATCAAGCCGGCCTGACTATTATTATGGCTTCCCACGACCTTAATTATGCGCTCAAAGAAGCCGGCCAGATTTTGCATTTGCAGAATAGACAGCTATTTTACGGAGCCGCCGGAGATTATCCGCGCTCCCGCCCTGGCCGGAAACTGCGGGGAGGAAAAAATGTTTAGCCTGCTGGCTGAAATGTTTTCCTACGCTTTCTTGACGCGCGCGGTCATCGTCGGTCTGCTGGTGTCCCTGTGCGCGGCGCTTTTAGGCGTCAGTCTGGTGCTCAAGCGTTACTCAATGATCGGCGCCGGGCTGTCCAATGTCGGTTTCGGCGCGCTGGCTGTGGCCGCGGCATTTAACGCCGCGCCGTTAATGATCTCCATCCCGGTCGTGGTGCTGGCGGCTTTTCTGCTCCTGCGTTTGAATGAACGCAGCCGGATCAAAGGCGACGCGGCTATCGCGCTCATCTCCACCAGCGCACTGGCCATAGGCGTGGCGGTTGTTTCCGCCACCACCGGGATGAACACCGATGTCTGCAATTATATGTTCGGCAGCATACTGGCGATGAGCCAGAGCGACGTGCGCTTAAGCATCGCGCTGGCTTCCGGCGTGTTTTTGCTTTTTATTTTGTTTTACCGCCAGATTTTTGCGGTCACTTTTGACGAGGCTTTTGCCCGTGCCACCGGTGTAAACGCCAGCCTGTACAATTCGCTGTTAGCCGTGCTGACCGCGGTTACTATAGCGCTGGGGATGCGGATGATGGGCGCGCTGCTTATTTCCAGCTTGATAATTTTTCCGGCGTTGACGGCGATGCGTCTCTGCAAACAATTTCGCACTGTGGCTGTCTGTTCGGCCATAATTTCCGTGGCGGGGTTTTTAAGCGGCATTATTTGTTCTTACGCATACGCCACGCCGACCGGAGCCAGCGTGGTCATCGCCAATATTCTGCTGTTTTTGCTGTTCTGGGCTGCCGGTCTGGCTAGAGAAAGGGGATTTTTTTGAAAAAAATATTTTGCGGTCTGCTCATCCTATTCTGGTGTTTTGCTTACGGCGCGGACAAAAACGCGGTGGTTGAAATCAAGGAAAAACTTTTCGTCGCCCAGAGCAACGACATTTATCTGAACGCCAAAAATTATTTGGGACGCGCGATCAAATACGAGGGAATTTTCAAAATATACGAAGCGCCGGACAGCGGCCAAAAATATTATTCTGTTATCCGCTACGGGCCGGGCTGCTGCGGCATAGACCTAAACGCCGGTTTTGAAGTGCGCTGGGACAAAGCCTACCCCGCGGAAGACGACTGGGTGGAAGTCACCGGCATTCTGGAGGAATACACTGAAGCGGACGGCAAATATTTGCGGCTCGCGCTGTCCTCGCTCAAAGTTCTGCCCGTGAGAGGACAGGAGTATGTGCGGTAACGCCAGTCTTGAAAAATTACCGCAAGGCCTCTAGCTCACGCTTGGCTTTATAGTACCGCGAATTGACGGCTAGGGCTTTTTGCAAATATTGTCTTGCTTCTGAAAATTTTTTCTGTCCTTTGTAATAAATTCCTAAATCAAATAACAGCGTTGCATCTTTGTCATCGAGCGCCAGCGCTTTTTGATAATAAGACAAAGCCGTTTTAGGCTCCCGCCTGTCATCATAAATATTGCCCAGCAGGCGCAAGGCCGACACTTTTAATTCTAGCGGCAGATTTTTTTGCTCCGTTAATTTCTTTAGCTGTTTCTCCGCATTGTCCTGCTGTCCGGCCTGATAATAAGCCAATCCCAAGTTGTATTCCAGGATTTCATTGTAAGAAACTCTAGTTTGAATATCTTGGTATATATTCAGCGCCTGAGTGTAATCGCCCATTTCTTTAAGCGTGTTAGCATAATTTATTTCGTCCCCCCAGGCTTTTTCGTACTTAAATGCCCGCTCATAATACGCTTTAGCCACAGCGTATTCCTGAAAGACCTTAGCCCGTTCAGCAATAAACAAACAAATTTCATAATCTGAAAACTTTTCAATAGTTTCGTCTTCGCTTAACTTTTTATACATCTCGGCGGCCACCAGTGAATACGGCAGATCGATATAAATACTGTCCACCACGCCTTGCGCATTGACCCGGTAAGAACTGTTCCGGTAATCATAAATCTCGTATTTATTGCCATCGCGGTCATAACTGTCGTAGGCGTCCGGAGCACCTTTTATTTCCAGCAGTTTAGCGCGCGGCGTCAAGAGACATATACCCGGCTCTTCTTTTTCAAGCTGATACAGCGTTTGGTTCTGCACCGGTGATTTATTTTCGCCATAATACTGAATTACTGTCACCGCATCAAAAAAAACAGAACCGCCAATCTGTACTTTTAGAGTATTGCCCTGCGCGTCAGCATAAAGCAAATTTTTCACGCCGTTTTCCTGCTCAACTGTTTCATCCGGCGCGCCTAACTCTTTCAGCACATCTGCTTTCGAGTCCAGCAAAGAAACTCCCGCCAGCGAGAGGGCATCGTCCAGATCTATCTGCACAGGGACTGGCCCGGCGGCGGAAATCAGCGCAAAGTTTAATAAAAAAACAATTAAGCAAGAAAATTTTTTAGACATACCCCAGTGCACATTATAGGAGATAATCGCAAAAATTGCTAATCTAAGCCTTTTTCCTTATAATCCTCTTATGAACAGGAGTGTCGCTATACTGGACAGCACTTTGCGCGACGGCGAGCAAGGCGAGGGATTGTCTTTTACCGTCAGCGATAAAATAAAAATCACCAAACTGCTGGACGAGCTGGGCATACATTATATAGAAGGCGGCTGGCCGGGCAGCAATCCCAAAGCTGACGAGTATTTCAAACTCATCAAAAAAGAAAAGTTAAAAAACGCCCGGATCGCGGCTTTCAGCTCCACCTGCCGCGCTGGGCGCGCGGCCAAAGATGATGAAAACCTGCAACACGTGCTGGGCGCCGGGACGCCGGTTGTGACGATTTTTGGCAAGACTTGGGATATGCACGTCACAGACGCGCTTAAAATCTCGCTCAAAGAAAATCTGCGCCTCATCGACGACACGGTGCGTCTGCTCAAAAGCCACCGCAAAGAAGTGTTTTTCGACGCCGAGCATTTTTTCGACGCTTACAAGCACAATCCGGGCTATGCCCTGCAGTCCCTGCTCGCCGCGCAGGAGGCCGGCGCCGATCTGCTGGTGCTCTGCGATACCAACGGCGGCACGCTGCCAGAGGAAATTCAAAAAATCGTCGGCGCTGTAAAAGAGCGGACAGCCGCGCCGCTCGGCATTCACACGCACAACGACGCCGAAACAGCGGTGGCCGGCGCGCTGGCGGCTGTGCGGGCCGGAGCCGTTCACGTACAAGGCACGATCAACGGCTACGGCGAGCGCTGCGGCAACGCCAATCTCTGTTCGATTATCCCGGCATTGCAGCTTAAAACAGGACACAAAGTACTGTCCGCCAAAAAACTGGCGGAGCTGACCCAGACTGCGCATCATATCTCCGAGATCGCCAATCTGCCGCCCAACAATCAAGCGGCCTACGTCGGCCACAGCGCTTTTGCCCACAAAGCCGGCGTGCACGTCAGCGCGGTGCGGAAAAATCCCGCCACCTATGAGCATATCGATCCGGCGCTGGTCGGCAACAAACAGCGCGTGCTCATCTCGGAGCTTAGCGGCGTCAGCAATCTGCTTTACAAAGCCAAAACGCTGGGGCTTAACCTGACCAAAGAAGACCCGGCGACCAGACAAATACTGCAAAAAATCAAAGAGCTGGAGCATTGCGGCTATCATTTCGAAGAAGGCGAGGCTTCGCTGGAACTGCTCTTAAAAAGAATGCTGGGCAGACATCAGCCGCTTTTTGAACTCGTCAGTTTTCACGTGGCCAATGAAAAATTTACCGGCGAACAAATGCAGGTCGAGGCCACCGTCAAAATCAAAGTCAAAGGCCGGGAAGTGCACACTGTCGCGGATGGCAACGGCCCGGTGTCCGCGCTGGGACGGGCGCTGCGCAAAGCATTAAGCAGCGAGCATCCCGGCGTCAAAAATATTTCGCTGTCCGACTACAGAGTCCGCGTGCTGGACGGAGCCAGCGGCACCGAGGCCAAAGTCCGCGTCATTATTCAGTCCCGCGATCTGGAAAAAACTTGGGGCACGGTCGGCGTCTCCACGGACGTCATCGAAGCCAGCTGGCACGCGCTGGTCGACAGCATCGAATACGGATTGTTAAAATAAACCGGAGCCAAAATGCACAAAAACACCTATATGCCTATATCCAGCAGTATCAGCGTGGAGAGCAATCTGGAGATCGGCGGCTGCGATCTGGCTAAGCTGGCCGCGCAATACGGCACGCCTCTGTACATAATAGACGAGGAAACCCTGCGCGAAAACTGCCGCAGCTATCTACAGGCTTTTGCGGAAAATTATCCCAGCGCGCTGGCGGTTTACGCCTCCAAAGCAATGTCCGTGGCCGGCGTGCTTAAAATAATCTGCGAAGAAGGGCTGGGGCTGGATGTGGCTTCCGGCGGCGAGCTGTATATCGCGCTGAAAAGCGGAGCTGATCCGCAGAAAATTATTTTTCACGGCAACAACAAATCGCCGCGCGAATTGGCTGAAGCGCTGGAGGCCGGAGTCGGGCTGATCGTCCTAGATAATCCGCAAGAGCTGCGCAACCTGGAAGAGCTGGCCGGGCGGGCGCAGAAAAAAGCGGCGGTTTTGGTCAGGGTCACGCCCGGCATCGAGGCGCACACGCACGACTTTGTGAAAACCGGCGGTTTTGATTCCAAATTTGGGATGCATATCGAACGGGTCTGCGACTTTCTCGAAGAAGTAAAACGCTGCCGCAATATTGATTTCCGCGGCCTTCACGCGCACATCGGTTCGCAGATACTGGAAGTTAATCCTTTTGCTTTTACCGTGGAAAAACTAGCTGAGCTTATCGAGAAAATCCAAAAACGCAATCGGCTGTCCGTCGAAATCTTAAATCTGGGCGGAGGCTTAGGGATTTCTTACACGGAGCGGGAAACTCCGCCCGCCGTCGGGGACTATGTCCGCGCGGTCTGCCAGGAATTAAAATACAATCTGGGGAAAAGAAAACTGCCGCAGCCTGCGCTGATTGTCGAGCCGGGGCGCTCGATAGTCGGGCGCGCCGGGGTAACGCTCTACACTGTCGGCGCGGTCAAAGAAAATCTCAATATCCGCAAATATTTGTTTGTGGATGGCGGGATGTCGGACAATCCGCGGCCAATGCTTTACGGCGCCAAATATTCAGCGGATATTGTCAGCAAGATAACCGCTAAAAAAAGCGAGCTGGTCACTGTCGCCGGGAAATTTTGCGAATCCAGCGACATCCTGCTCAAAGATGTGCATCTGCCGCCGGCGCAGGCCGGCGACCTGCTGGCGGTTTACGGCACCGGCGCGTACAATTACGCTATGTCTTCCAATTACAATCAAGCGCCGCGGCCGGCTATGGCGCTGGTCGGCGCAGGGCAAAGCAAGATTTTAGTCCGGCGGGAAACCTATGAAGATCTGCTAAAAAATCAGGAGCTGTAAATGCCCGAAATATTGGCGTCTATGCGTGTCTGGGATCTGGTGGATATCGCGCTGGTTAGCATCACGATCTATTATGTGCTGCAGTGGCTGAAAGGCTCGCGGGCTTTTCAGCTGTTCAAAGGCTTCCTATTTATCGCGTCCATTTTTATTTTTTCCCGGCTGGCCGATCTGCACACCATCAAATGGCTGATCCAGCAGCTGGCGCCGATGCTTGCGACGCTGCTTATTGTGGTCTTTCAGCCGGAGCTCCGGCGGGGCTTAGAAAAACTGGGGCGCAATTTTCTGGTAGTCCTGCCGGATAAAACCGCGGATCTAAGCATTATCAGTCAGCTTATAAAAGCGGTGGAGGAGCTGGCCGGACATAAGACCGGCGCGCTAATCGCGATTGAGCGTTCGGCCAGCTTAAATGAATACGCGGAGACCGGTGTCAAATTAAACGCTGATATTGATCCAGAGCTGATCGTCAGTATTTTTCACAAGAAATCCCTGCTGCACGACGGAGCGCTCATCATCCAGAATAAACAGATCAGCGCCATCAGCTGTCTGCTTCCGCTGACCGAAAGCAAAAGCCTAGGCTCTTCCGTCGGCACCAGACACCGCGCGGCGCTGGGCTTGTCCGAAGCCACGGATGCGCTGGTCATCGTGGTTTCCGAAGTATCAGGCCAGATCGCCATCGCCGACAACGGCCAGCTCACCCGCAAACTTGACCTGCAGGCCGTGCAGTCTTATCTGCTCAAAATCTACCAAAAAGAAAGCTCGCGGTTCAGACGCCGGCTGACCAAACTATTCAAAAATAATTCCAGCCGTTAATTATGGAAACCGTAAGCAAATTACAGGCCAGAAAACCAGCGGAAAAAATCACAATGCTGACGGTTTATTCCGCGTCAACGGCAATGATCCTAAACCAGACTAATATCGACACCCTGCTTGTCGGCGACAGCTTGGGCGTGGTTTTTCAGGGCAAGCCGGACACGCTCTCTGTCGCGCTGGAGGAAATGATTTATCACGGACAGGCGGTGCGCCGCGGCGCGCCGGATAAATTTATGATCGTCGATCTGCCTTTTATGTCCTATCAGGTCAACGCGGAGGAAAGCCTCATCAACGCCGGCCGGATAATGAAACAAACCGGCGCCAACGCGGTCAAGCTGGAAGGCGCATCGGAAGTAGTTTTGGCTTCTATCCAAAAAATCACTGCCGCGGGCATCCCCGTGGTTGGCCATCTTGGGTTCACCCCGCAGGGCGTGCACAGCCTGTCCGGTTACAAGGTGCAGGGCAAAGACGGCGCCAGCGCGGAAAAAATAAAAACAGAAGCGCTGGCCGTGGAAAAAGCCGGAGCGTTTATGCTGGTCTTAGAAATGATCCCGGCGGCGCTGGCTGGCAGTATAACTGCCGGGCTTAAAATTCCCACTATCGGCATCGGCGCCGGACCGGACTGCGACGGGCAGGTGCTGGTCATAGACGATATGCTGGGATTGTACCCGCGCGCGCCCAAATTCGTGAAACGCTACGCTAATCTTGACCAAAGCATCTCCCAAGCTGTCGAGAAATATATTTCCGAAGTAAAAGAACAAAAATTTCCGGCGGCCAAATATTCGTTCTAACTTTTTTATATTTAATGCGGTATAATCCGCTTAGCTATTCCGTATAAAGAGGCTTATATGACCAAGAAAAAAATTATCATCATCGACGACGAACAAAGCGTTTTGTTTTTATCCAAAGCAATACTGGCCGCCGCCGGCTATGAAGTGCTGACAGAGTCCGACAGCACCAAAGCTTATCAGGCTATCGCGGAGCAGAAACCGGATCTGATCCTGCTGGATATCGTAATGCCGGAAATTAACGGCATAGAACTGGCCAAAAAAATTAAAGATAATCCCGCGCTGAAACACATCCATCTTTTCGCTCTGACTGGGATGCCGGTGCTTAATGAAAAAAACCGTATTTATTTTGAAAAAATTATTTTGAAGCCCTACCAGACGGAAACTTTGCTGGCTGACATTCAGGCGCTGTTCGCGGGAAGGAAGTAATGATTTTTAATGCCCCCCCCCCCCCCGA
>JAITIS010000032.1 GCA_031279305.1 Candidatus Margulisiibacteriota bacterium
ACCCTGCCCCACATCCGCGGCATAGGCGATGACCTCGCAGCCGTAATTTTCTTTGAGCCAGTGGATCATTATCGAGGTGTCCAACCCCCCGGAATAAGCTAAAACTACTTTTTTGACCATTTTATGCTCCTTAATAAAATGAGCCTCGTAAAATATTTTGCGCGTCTTATTATTTTAACAAGTATACCAAAATCGCTTTTTGCGCGTGCAGGCGGTTTTCGGCCTGCTCGAAAACTATCGAGCGCTCCGGATCATCGATCACCTCATCGGTGATCTCCAGCCCCCGGTGCGCGGGAAGACAATGCAGGACTTTGGCGTGCTTGGGCGCTTTCTGGAGCAGACGAGCATTAACCTGATAATTCTTGAAAGCTTTGGCTTTCCGGGCGCTGGATTTTTCCTGCCCCATACTCACCCAGACATCGGTGTAAATAAAATCCGCTTTTTTTACAGCCGCGGATGGATCGCTGAGCAGCCGGTATTTGCTGTCGCCGACGATTTTTTTGTCCGGCGTGTAGCCTTTGGGCGAGCAGACGGTGATGTCGATCCCGGTTTTGTCCGCCAGATTGATCAGCGAATTGGTGACGTTATTGGCGTCGCCGATATAGGTCAGCTTTACGCCCTTGAGATCGCCGGTGACCTCGTACATAGTCAGCGCGTCGGCCATAGCCTGACAGGGGTGCAGCAGATCGGTCAGCCCGTTAATCACCGGCACCGCCGCGTTGGCGGCCAGCTCCACGGCAGTCTCGTGGCCAAAAGTGCGGATCATAATCGCGTCGCAGAAACGGCTTAACGTCCGCGCCACGTCCGGCACGGACTCGCGCGCGCCCAGCCCGCATTCGCCGGCGCTGATATTTATGGCGTGGCCGCCCAGCTCGTACATCGCCACGTCAAAAGACACGCGCGTCCGGGTGGACGGCTTGTCAAAAATCATCGCCAGCGATTCGCCCGGCAGCAGCTCGTGTTTTTTGCCGGCGCGCGCCTGCGCTTTGAGATTGTAGGACTGACGGATGAGATAGTTGATTTCTTTTTCCGTATGATCGGCGATAGATATAAAATTTTTTTTAGCCATATAAAATTCTCCTTAATCCCAGGTCGCCATCGTGCCGACGCCGGCGCTGGTCAGGGTTTCCAAAAGCAGGGAATGCTCCAGCGTGCCGTTAATGATATGCACGGACTGCACGCCGATGCTCAAAACTTCCAGCGCGCTTTTGATTTTGGGGATCATCCCGCCGCTGATAATCCCCTGCTCGATCAGCACTTCCGCTTCCTTGCGGTTGATGCGGTGAATGAGTTTTTTATTTTTATCCAGTATGCCGTCCACATCGGTCATCAGATAAAGTTTGGCGGCCTCCAGCTCCTTGGCTATTTTACAGGCCGCGGTATCGGCGTTGACATTGTAGGTCTGGCCGTCCGCGCCCAGAGCCACGGAAGAGATAACCGGAATATAGCCGTCCTCCAGCAGGTTGCTGATGATATCCGTATTGACCGCTGTCACCTCGCCGACATAGCCCAGATCGTATTCTGACCGCATTTTTTCCGCCTGCAGCAGGCCGGCATCCTTGCCGGACAGCGACACGGATTTGGCCTCGCCGTGATGCTGGAGCAGTTCGACGATTTCTTTGCCGATGCGCCCCAGCACCATTTCGGCTATTTCCATAGTGTCTTTGTCCGTGACGCGCAGGCCGTTGGGCGCAAACTCGGCTTTTTTGCCCAGACGCGCCAGCCAGTTGTTTATTTCTTTGCCGCCGCCGTGCACCACGACCGGTTTCATACCGATGTAATGCAGTAAAGCCACGTCTCTGGCCACTTCGCGTTTCAACTCCGGATCGATCATCGCCGAACCGCCGTATTTGACCACGGCAACCGCGCCCTGAAATTTACGTATATAGGGCAGAGCGTCCAGAATGACCTCTACTTTGTTCTGGAATACTTTCATAAAAATTCCTGTTCTTTGGCTTCACAAATATATTTCCGCCCCGCATTGACGGAGCCCCTGAATGCGCTTGCGGAAACATATTTGCTCCGCTAAAAACTAATTATACTTAGTGTTTATTTTAATATATTCTTCAGTTAAATCACAGCCCCAGGCCTGCGCCGAATATTTGCCCTGTTTAAGGTCGATATTGATAGTCACCTCTTTAGTCTGAAGGCCGGCCCAGTCCATTTTGACTTTTTCCGGGTCAAATCTGGCTCCGCTGCGGCCAACCGCCGCGATCACCCTGCCCCAGTTATTGTCGCCGCCGTAGACAGCGCATTTGACCAGCGGCGAGCCGGCCGCCGCGCGGGCGGCTAAACGGGCTTCTTTAGGCGAGCGCGCGCCATTCACGTTCACCTCGATCAGCTTGGTCGCGCCCTCTCCGTCACGGGCGATCTCTTTGGCCAGATAAATAAGCGTTTCGGTCAGCGCCGCCCGGAAAAGCGGCAGAGTATTTTTATCCAGCCGCGCGCCGGAAGCTCCATTGGCCAGACAAAGGCACATATCGTTGGTGCTGGTGTCTCCGTCCACAGTCACCTGATTAAAAGAAATATCCGCCACTTCACGAATAATTCGCTGGAGCTGGCCGGCGGAAATACCGGCGTCCGTGGTGATAAAAGCTAACATCGTGGCCATATTGGGGTGTATCATTCCTGAACCTTTGGCCGCGCCGGCGATGGTGACATCACGCCCCAGCAGCTGAATGGTCTTGGTTATTTTTTTCACAACGAGATCGGTGGTCAAAATGGCCTCGGCAAAATCATCATAATTATCGGTCAAATTTTTGGCCAACAGATCGATGCCTTTGTTAATTTTGTCCATTGGCATATTCTGGCCAATGATCCCGGTCGAGGCGGTCAAAACCGGCCCGCCGAATAAACGCTCGGTTTTTTTGGCCATTTCCAGATTATCTTTGTCGCCCTGTCTGCCGACGCAGGCGTTGGCAAATTTGGTGTTTACGACTATCGCTCTGGCCTTGCCGCGGCGCAGTATGCGGCGGTTATATTTGACGCAGCTGGCGGCGGCTTGATTAGTCGTGGTTATGCCGGCGCAGACCGCGCGCCGGTCCGAAACAATCACGCCCAGATCTTTTTTATGGCCGTCTTTCAGTCCGGCGCTGACACCTGCATACTTAAAACCTTTGGGCAGCATAATTTCCTCCAATTTTGCCGTGAATGTATATTCTCCGCTTAAAATTACGGGTTGAGCGCCAGCCGCTCCAGCCCCAGCCTCTCATCCAAGCCAAACATAATATTCATATTTTGCGCGGCCTGCCCGGACGCGCCTTTGATTAGATTATCCAGCGCGGAAATTAACACCAGCCGGTCATCATTGACAACCGGGGAAATAAGACAATAATTACTGCCGACCACGTCTTTTAACACAGGGGGATTTTCCACTATTTTCACAAACGGCTCGTCTTTATAGGCGTTATTCAGCGCTGCCAGCGCATTTTCTTTTTTTAATTTTTCGCTCAATTTCACGTAAATCGTGGCAAAAATACCGCGGTTTACCGGCAATAAATGGGGTGTAAATGTCACCCTGAGGCCGCCCAGATTTTGCTCTATTTCCGGCTGGTGGCGGTGCGCGCCGATTTTGTAGGCGGAAAAATTACTATACACTTCCAGAAAATGGGTGTCCTGCCGCAAAGCGCGGCCGGCCCCGGAAAGCCCGGACTTGGCATCGATGATGATGCTATCCGACACAAATTTTAAGTTATCCACAATCGGTTTCAGAGCCAGCGTCGCCGCGGTCACATAACAGCCCGGATTGGCGACCAAAGAGGCTTCTTTTATTTTTGCCCTGTTTAATTCCGGCAGGCCGTAAACAGCTTTTTTGTTCCACTCCGGAGCGGTGTGCGGCTGATAGGTTTTTTCATACAGCGCCAGATCGGCAAAGCGAAAATCCGCGCCTAGGTCAATAACGCGGGACTTATTAGCCAGCAATTCGGGAACGATACGCATAGAGTGGCCGTGCGGCAAAGCGATGAAAACAACATCCAGCCCGGCTGTATCCCCCGCTTTATATTCCGTGAGTTTGTGCGAAAACCGCGGCCTCAGAAACGGATATATTTCGTTAATATCCTGACCGGCGAAAGATGTCGAGGTCAGGTATTTCAGCTCCGCCAGCGGGTGATCGAGCAGGATGCGCGCCAGCTCCGCGCCGGTGTAACCGGTGGCGCCAATAATGCCGATTTTGAGTTTTTGTGCCATTGTTCCTGCCCTGTCTATTTTTACCGCAGGAAATTTCCTACAATAAATTCTCACCCGCTATTTTTTTCGTTTCGCGCTTTGTCCGCGGGCGGCTGAAATCTTTTTTGCTCCGGCGCGCGCCGCAGCCGATTTTGCCGGTCGTGATGTGCCGGAGCAAAATCTCATCCCGCGCGCGTCTCTTTTTTTTCGGCATAATTCAGCTTGCCCCTGATCCGCTCCAGCTCCGCTGTCACCGCCGGATCGTTCACATAACGGGCTACAATTTTAGCAAAATACTCGAATTTGGGGTATATCTCCGCCCGGCGCTCGGACCACGGCGCCGCCGGCGGGACATAGACGGCTTTGTTCAGCTCGGCCAGCGGGTCATAAATAAAATTGTCGGACATAGAGAAATTATACTACAAAACCCCTTTGCGTATTCCCTCGCTGATCCAGTTGCTGACGCGCGTCTGCCAGCCCCGTCCGCTATGGCGCAGGGCAAGCAGGTCAAAATGGTCAACGCGCAGGTTGAGCATATCTTTGCAGACCGCTTTGGGCGGGCGGCCTATCCTGCGCGCAAGACCTTTCTCCAGCAGTTCAGCAACATCTGGATTGTCAGGGTCGGTCATATCCGGCTCTCCGGCAAAAATCTTTTTTAACCGCTTGAGCTTATTGGCCGTAAGCGGGTGTTTTTTACGAATTTCAGCCGAGGTCATTCTAATTATTGCCATATATATTGGCTCCTTTCTTTTTTATTGGCAGAACGCACCGAGATTATTCTGGCGACACCCCGCGGGTCGTTAAGAGCGAGAACACATATTGTATGCACAAAAAGTCTGTTTGTCAAGAAATTATTTGGTCGGCAATTTCACTCACGGCGCCGCCGGCGGGATGTAAACGGCTTTGGTTAAGCTGCTGGTGGCGGTGACACAACTTTCCAAGCATTATCTTGTTGTAATTCTAATGTATATGATGGAGGTTGATTTTCGCCTGTCTGTTCCACTGGAGCCAATTTTATTCTAGTATTAGCAGGTGGTGTAGTTATCTCGAGCGTAACTTTATATGGCTTGCCGCCTATCGTTACTGTGTCATTTGGAGCGTCAGTATCGGATATAGCTAATTCACTGCCCAATACATCTGTTGGTATTGGCGGTAAATTATCAGGAGCTCCATCAGGATTGACCTGTATCCCCCCCCCCTCCTCCTTCGCTGGGACAGCAACTTGCTCACTAGTTGCGGCATCTTTTTTCCAGATAGCCAAGCCGGCTACGGCTTCATTTTCCCTGCGGAGCGCGGCGAGTAAGACCTTTTCTTCTACGTCACCCTCCCTCTTCGGCACACGGATTTCATATGTTTGGCCATCAACAGCAATCTCAAAACACCACATATCAGTAGAATTTTTATT
>JAITIS010000125.1 GCA_031279305.1 Candidatus Margulisiibacteriota bacterium
GGCGCTCATAGTCGCGCCAACCTCGGTGGTGTATAACTGGGCGGCTGAGATTCAGAAATTTACGCCGGATCTGCAGGTGCTGATTCTGTCCGGCAGCCGCGACCGAATCCTCCGGGTAAAAGACGCGGCTAAATATGATGTGCTCGTCACTTCTTACGCTCTGCTGCGCAATGATCTTAATCATTACGCGCATATGGAGTTCGCTTATATGGTGTTAGATGAAGCGCAGTACATCAAAAATCCTAAAGCCCAGATCGCCAGAGCTGTGAAATGCGTGAACGCCCGCTGGCGGCTGGCGCTGACCGGCACGCCGGTCGAAAATCATTTGTCGGAGCTGTGGTCGATCTTCGATTATCTGATGCCGGGCTTTTTGTCCGCCTTGTCTTATTTCAAAGCGATGTACGGCGACGACTACCCCAGATTGAAAAAAAAGATACATCCTTTTATTTTGCGCCGCACCAAAGAAGAAGTTCTAAAAGAACTACCGCCCAAAAATGAGATTGATTCTTTCTGCGAGCTTTTGCCGGAACAGGAGCAGACTTATCTTAAAGTCCTGCGCTCCCAGCGTCAGGAGCTGTTTGCGGTAATGCAGGGCAGGGACATCAGCCGGCTGCAGTTAAATATTTTAGCCTGTCTGCTTAAACTGCGGCAGGTTTGCTGCCATCCGGCCCTGCTCAAAGATGCAAAAACTATCGCGGAGTCTGCAAAATTTAATCAGTTCAAAGAATTGATCGCCGAGATTGTCGAGAACGACAATAAAGTGATCGTTTTTTCCCAGTTTGTGGAAATGCTCGCGATTATGCGCGGTTTTCTGGACGGGCAGAAAATAAAATATTCTTATCTGGACGGCTCGACCCGTAAACGTCAGGCGGTCATCACCGAATTTAACGCCGATCCGGGCTTAAAAGTTTTCCTCTGCTCGCTCAAAGCCGGAGGTCTGGGCATCAATCTGACCTCGGCCAATTATGTCATCATTTACGATCCGTGGTGGAATCCCGCCGTGGAGCAGCAGGCTATGGACAGAGTGTACCGCATCGGCCAGACTAAAGAAGTTTTTGTGTACAAGCTTATCACCAAAGGCACCGTCGAAGAAAAAATCCTCGCTTTGCAGAAAAAGAAAAAGTCGCTGATCGACGCGGTCATCACCAGCGATGCCGCCGCGGAAAAAAATATCACCAGAGCCGAGCTGGAGGAACTGCTGACGTACTGATGTGCTATAATCCCCCCGACTTATGGGTATTATCGTCCAAAAATACGGCGGGACTTCCGTCGGCACTATCGCTAAAATAAAAAATGTCGCCAAAAAAATTCTGGCTGCCAAAGCCGCGGGCGATCAAGTGGTGGCTGTAGTTTCGGCGATGGGGCAGACTACGGACGCGCTTATTGCCAAAATTAAAAAATTGGCTCCTCTCAGCGCTCCGCGCGAGTACGACGCGCTGGTGTCTATCGGCGAAAATGAATCCGCCGCGCTACTGGCGCAGGCAATCCTCGCGCAGGGCGGACAGGCGGTGTCTTTGACCGGCTGGCAGGCCGGCATCCGCACCGAAGACAACCACAGCAAATGCAAGATTATTGATGTTGACGCGCGGAGAATTAGACAAGAGCTAAACGCCGGAAAAATTGTGGTGGTGGCTGGCTTTCAGGGCATTAATTCGTCCGGCGACGTCACGACTATCGGGCGCGGCGGCTCGGACACTTCGGCGGTGGTGCTGGCCGCGGCGCTTGAGGCTAGAGTATGCGAGATATACACCGATGTGGACGGCGTGTACACCGCCGATCCGCGCGCGCTGCCGGAAGCCAGGCGTCTGACTGCTATTTCGCACGAAGAGATGCTGGAGCTGGCGAGTCTCGGCGCGGGCGTGATGCATCCGCGGGCGGTCGAATGCGCCAAAGTCAATAATATGACCCTTGCGGTGAAACACAGCCAGAAAACAGGCAAAGGCACGCTGATCACTATGGCGGGGGAGAAATTAAACACAGTAGCTGGCGTGGCGGCGGATGACAATGTGGCCAAGATCGGCCTGATGCGCGTGCCGGATGCGCCGGGGGTGGCCGCCGAGCTTTTTGGCGCGCTGGCCGCGGCTAGAATCAACGTGGATGTGATCGTGCAAAGCATCCATCAGGAAGCCCGGAAAAACGATATTTCTTTTACAGTGGCCAATGAGGATTACGACCGGGCTTTGAAATTGACCAAAGAAAAAGCCCGCTCTTGGCCGGGCTGCGCGGCGGCGGGCAATACGGCGGTGGCCAAAATTTCGGTTGTCGGCATCGGTATGGCCAGCTCTCCCGGCGTGGCGGCGCGGATGTTCGCGGCTCTAGGCCGGGCAAAAATCAACATCCAGATGATTTCCACCTCGGAAATAAAAATTTCCTGCATTATCGAAAAAAAAGAATTAAAAAGAGCGCTTAAAGCCGTGCACGCGGCCTTTGGTCTGGCAAGCGTTAAAAAAGCCGGGAGCTGCGGCATTTGACACGCCAATATGTGCTCTCCTATAATACTAGGCCTGTTTTTTGAATGCGGGAGGTGCGTAAGATTAAACCGAATGAACTTTTAAATCAGCACATTCGTGCTGTGACGGTAAAATTGATTTTGGATAACGGCGAGCAGGTTGTTTTAGCTAAAGAGGAGGCTCTGGCGCGGGCGAAGGATTTAGATTTGGATCTGTTTTTGGTTTCGCCTAATTCCGAGCCGCCGGTGGCCAAAATTTTGGATTACGGGCATTACCGTTACGAAAAAGAAAAAAAACAAAAAGATGCGCACAAAAAAAGCAACAATAAAAGCAATGTTTTGAAAGAATTAAAATTAACCCCGCGGATCGGCCAGCACGATTTTGAGGTGCGCCTGCGGCACGGCCGGGAGTTTTTGGGCAAGGGATACAAAGTAAAACTGACGGTGTTTTTTAAGGGACGCGAGAGCACGCACCCGGAGCTGGGGCATAATCTGATCGCGGAATATCTGGCCAAAATAGCCGATCTGGGCTGGACGGATAGCCCGACTCTGACACCGGGGCTTTTGGGCCGGCAGATGTCGATAGTGATTGTGCCCGGGCGCAGGCGTCCGGCGGAGACGGAGCAGTCAATGGTAAAACCGGCAAAGGAGACAGTGCAAAATGCCTAAAATGAAAACCAGAAAATCCGCGGCCAAACGGTTTCGGGCGACCGGCAGCGGCAAGCTCCTGCGCCAGCCGGGCAGCAGCGCGCATCTGCGCGAATGTAAAAAACCGAAAAATAAAAAAAAGCTGAGCAAACTGCGGCCAGTGCACAAAACTGACGCGCGGAAGCTCAAAGTGATGCTGCCTTATATCTAAGGACAAGGAGCGGGGAAAATGCGGGTAAAAAGAGGCAATGTTGCCAGACAAAAAAAGAAAAAGGTATTCAAGCGCAACAAAGGCTACAGCGGCGCTGGCCGGAAACTTTTTAAGGCTTCGGCCAAGGTCCGCGCGCTCAAAGCCGGTGTCAAATCTTACCGCGACCGCCGCCGGAAAAAACACGCTTTCCGCGAATTATGGATTCAGCGTCTGGGCGCCGCGCTGGCGCCGCTGGGGCTGTCTTACTCCGTGTTTATCGGCAGATTGAAAAAAAACAGCGTGAAATTGGACCGCAAGATTTTGGCCGAGTTGGCTGTCGCGGATAATACGGCTTTTCAGAAAATTGTTGAAAAAATAAAGGCTTGAAGGCGCTTTTTATGATCCAGATGGAATTAAGCGGTTTGGGATTTGACCCGCGCAATATGTCGCCGATCGTGCTGCTCAAAGACAACGAGGAGCGCAATTTCCTGCCGATTTGGATTGGTATGTTTGAAGCGGCGGCTATTGCGATGGAGCTGCAGGAATTCAAATCCCCGCGGCCAATGACTCACGATCTGATCGTCGAGTTGGTCGCCAAACTGCAGGGAACTATCGAGAGAGTAATTATTTCGGACATTAAAGAAGACACTTTTTACGCCGTGCTGGAAGTGCGCCAGAAAGATGTTAAAGAGCCGGTCAAAATCGACTGCCGGCCTTCCGACGCCATCGCTATTGCAGTGCGCGTGGATGCGGAGATTTATGTCGCGGAAAATGTGATGTTAAACGCCAAGATGGTCAACGCTGAAAAAGACAAGGAAGAAACCGCCAAATTTCAAGATTTTGTCAATAACGTCAAACCGGAAGATTTTGAGAAGTATTTCAAACAGCAATAATGCCGGCGTACGCGGCGCGCGCTTATTCCTATATGCTGCCGCCGGAGCTCATCGCCCAGAAGCCCGCCGCCAGACGGGAAAATTCCCGGCTTTTGGTGCTGCATAAAGATACCGGTCGGCGGCAGCATAAGCATTTTTACGATATTCCGGCTTTTCTGGATAAAAACGACCTGCTGGTTTTTAACGACACCAGAGTTTTGCCGGTCAGGCTTACCGGGCGCAAATCCACAGGAGCGCGCTGTGAAATACTTTTGCTGAAGCGGCTGGCGGCGGACCGCTGGGAATGTCTGGCCAAACCCGGCCGGAGACTGAGCCAAAACAGTGTGGTGGAATTTGGCGCGGATTTCTCGGCCAAGATTCTGGATGTGCTGCCGGGCGGCCGGCGTGTCGCGCAGTTTTCTTTTGCCGGAAATTTTCTGGACAGTCTGTCCAAGCACGGGCAGACGCCCCTGCCGCCGTATGTCAAACCGTCCGATCCGGATACTGAAGCCCTGCGAAAGTTCCGGTATCAGACTGTCTATGCCCGCGTTCCCGGCGCCGCCGCCGCGCCGACCGCGGGACTGCATTTTTCTCGAAATCTGCTGACGCGCTTAAAAAAACAGGGCATCGCGGCGGCCCGGGTTACTTTACACACAAGCCTGGGGACTTTTCAGCCGCTTAAAGCCGCGGATATACGGGCACATCAAATGCACGCCGAGGAGTACAATTTTCCGGCGGAGACGGCGCGCGCCGTCAATGAATGCCGTAAGCGCGGCGGACGGGTCGTCGCAGTGGGCACAACGACGGCGCGGGTTCTGGAAACAGTTTATCAGGCCGGGCATCCGCTGGCTTCCCGGAGCGGAGAGACTGCGATTTACATTTATCCCGGCTACAAGTTCAAGCTGGTTGACGCGCTGATCACCAATTTTCATCTGCCGCGCTCCACGCTGTTGCTTCTGGTTTCCGCTCTGGCCGGGCGGGGAAAAATACTCCAAGCTTATCAAGAAGCGGTAAAATTAAAATACCGCTTTTTTTCGTTCGGCGACGCGATGCTGATTATTTGACTTTTTTTGCCAATTCGCCCAAGCCCTCCAGCGCGCGCAGGGCTTCTACCGGCACGGCAAAAATCACCGTGTTGGATTGATCGGAGCTTAAATCATTCAGCGTCGAGAGCGTGCGCAGGTGCAGGGCGCCGGGCGTGCCGCCCATCATCTTGGCCGCTTTGGCCAGATTTTCCGAGGCCTCGACCTCGCCGGCCGCCTTGGTGATGACCGCGCGTTTTTCCCGCTCGGCCTCGGCCACTTTGGCGATGACGCGCTTCATTTCTTCCGAGAGCGTGATGTCTTTAAGCTCCACATTCTCGACCTTGAGTCCCCACGGATCGGTCAGCTTATCGATGATGGAGCAAATTTCTTTAGAAACTTTTTCCCGGTCGGTGAGCAGCTCATCCAGCGTGACGGAGCCGACAGCGTTGCGCATCGTAGTCTGCGCCAGCTGGCTGACCGCGTAATAAAAATCTTCCACCTCGCAAATCGCTTTGCCCGCGTCAAATACTTTGTAATAAATGACCGCGTTGATTTTGATGGAGACATTGTCTCTGGTGATGGCGTCCTGTTCCGGCACGTCCACGGCTTTGGTGCGTATGTCCACTTTGACATAAGACTGGATCACCGGCAGCACCAGCCGCCAGCCCGGTTCCAGTATTTTATTAAATTTGCCCAGCGCGAAAAGCAGGCCTCTCTCGTATTCATTGACCTGCCGGATAGAGCTGGCCAAAATTACCGCGATAAAGATAGCTAGTGGCAAAAAAATACCCATAAAACAGCCTCCTTGGGCTAATAATAGCACAAAAGTCGTGTCCACACTCCTGATTATTTAGGACAGGCGTGATATAATGCAGAGCTGTTTTTTAGCTGCGAGGGTAAAATGTTTAAGAAAATTCTGATCGCCAACCGCGGCGAAATAGCGGTGCGAATTATCCGGGCCTGCCGGGAAATGCGGATAGCCACGGTGGCTGTCTATTCCGAGGCTGACCGCGAGAGCCTGCACGTGCGTCTGGCGGATGAGGCTTTTTGTATTGGCCCAGCCGCCGCCAGAGAGAGTTATCTGAATATTCCCAGACTGATCGCCGTGGCGGAAATGACCGGCGCGGACGCCATTCATCCCGGCTACGGTTTTCTGGCCGAGAGTTCTGCTTTTGCGGAGATCTGCAAGGCCAATAAAATAAAATTCATCGGTCCGCCGGTAGCGGCAATCAACGGTATGGGCGACAAAGCCAATGCCCGCAAAACTATGCAGGCGGTGGGCGTACCCTGCATTCCGGGTTCTCCGGATATTCTGGAGAACAGCGCCGCGGCTAGAGCCGCGGCGGAGCGAATCGGTTATCCGGCGCTGATCAAAGCCACGGCGGGCGGCGGAGGGCGCGGTATGCGCGTGGTCGAGCGTCCGGAAGAGCTGGAGAAAAATTTCACAGCGGCATCCGAAGAAGCCAAGTCCTGTTTTGGCAACGGCGCCGTCTACATAGAAAAATATATTTTGAAGCCCCGTCATATCGAAATGCAGATTATCGCGGACAGCAAGGGCAGTGTGGTTTGGCTGGGCGAGCGCGATTGTTCGGTGCAGCGCCGGCACCAAAAACTTTTGGAAGAGGCCCCGTCGGTTTTTTTGCGGCCGGAGACGCGGCTTAAAATGGGCGAGGCGGCGGTCCAGGCGGCTAGAGCGGTCAAATACGAAGGAGCCGGCACGATAGAGTTTCTGGTTGACGCGAAAGGCGCGTTTTATTTTATGGAAATGAACACGCGCATACAGGTTGAGCATTGCGTCACAGAGATGGTGACCGGTGTTGATCTGATCAAAGAACAGATCCGCGTGGCGTCCGGCCTGCCGCTGTCTTTTCGGCAGAGCGATATCAAAATAAACGGCCACGCGATAGAATTTCGCATCAACGCCGAGGATTGGGAGCACAATTTTCGGCCTGCGCCGGGGCACGTGCGTTTGTTCCTGCCCTCCGGCGGCCCGGGGGTGCGCGTGGACACGCATATTTATCCGGCCTACAACATTCCGCCAGATTATGACAGTATGTTAGCCAAACTCATTGTCTGGGGGCGGGATAGGACCGAGGCTATCGAGCGGGCTAGGCGGGCATTGGCCGAGTTTGTCATCGACGGCGTGCCGACAGTGATGCCTTTTCACCAAAAAGTTCTGGACAATGAGTATTTTATCAAAGGCGATGTGCAGACAGATTTTGTCGAGAAGCGGGTCTTAAATGGGTAAGCGCAGTACCTCTCGCCGGCTGGCTATGCAGATAATGTTCCAGCTGGATATGGGGCAGAATGATCCGGATTTTTTGCTGGAGCAGGCGCGCTTAAGCGAGCGGCTCATCGCGGACACGGTGGATTTTGCCCGCCGGCTTATCGTCGGCGCGCGGGAAAATTTAGCGGAGATAGACAAACTGATCTCTGCCAAATCCATCGGCTGGGCGCTGGGCCGGATCACCGGAGTAGACCGGGCTGTCCTGCGTCTGGCGATTTATGAAATTAAATACTTGCGGACACCGCCCAGCGTGGTCATTAACGAGGCAGTCAATCTAGCCAAAAAATTTTCCACGGCGGAGTCGTCCAAATTTGTGAACGGCATCCTAGGGGGGCTGGTCTGATGTTCACCGGTCTGGTGGAAGAAGTTGGCCGGATAAAAAAGCTTGCTTCCGGCAGGCTGGAAATAGCCAGCGGTCTGGACGGCGTAAAAATTGGCGATAGTCTGGCCGTGAACGGCGCCTGCCTGACTGTGGCCGGCGGCGCGGACGGGATTTTTAGTTTTGAATTACTGCCGTACACGTTAAAAGACACCGCGTTTGCAGAGCTGTCCGCGGGCGCAGAGGTCAATCTGGAGAGGGCGGTGCCGGCTAACGGGCGGTTTGGCGGGCATTTTGTGAGCGGCCATATTGACGAAGCCGGCATAGTCTCGCGGTTATCCGGCGGCCTGCTGACGGTGAGCGTCCGCCCGGAGCATAAAATATATCTGGCGCCTAAAGGCTCGGTGGCGGTGAATGGCGTGTCGCTGACTATGCAGGCGGTCAGAGACCGGGAGTTTACGGTCAATCTGGTCGGCCATACCCTGCAAAACACTATGCTACGGAATCTGCGAACTAACGATAAAGTTAATATAGAATACGATCTGCTGTTTAAGTATTTACAGAAACTTTTGCCCGCCAAGCCCGGCTCTGCTTTGCGGAAATTTTTATTTTAGGAGAGATTATGAGCGGCAGCATTGAGCAGGCTATTGCGGAAATTAAAGAGGGCAGGCTGATCATCGTCGTGGATGATGAGTCCAGAGAAAATGAGGGCGATGTGGTCTGCGCCGCGCAGTTCATCACGCCGGAAAAAATCAATTTTATGATCTCGCAGTGCAAAGGGCTGGTCTGCGCGCCATTAACCCAGGAGCGCGCCGCCGAGTTAAATATTCCCCCAATGGTGCGTAACAACGAAGACCCCAAAAAAACCGCCTTCGCAGTTTCGATCGATGCTTCTGCCGCGCACGGCGTCACCACCGGCATTTCCGCGGCAGACCGGGCGATCACTGCCCGGCTGCTGGCTGATCCCGGCGCCGTATCCGCGGATTTTAACCGTCCGGGGCATATTTTTCCGCTGATCGCCAGACCGGGCGGCATACTGCGCCGGGCGGGGCACACCGAGGCGGCGGTGGATTTGGCGGTTTACGCCGGCTTGAACCCGGCGGCGGTTATTTGCGAGATCACTAATCCCGACGGGACGATGGCGCGCCTGCCCGATCTGCAGAAATTTGCCGCGGAGCACCGGCTGAATATTTACACCGTACAGGATTTGATTCAATACAGCCTAAAACAAAATCTGTTGATCGAACAAACCGAGGAAGTGCAGCTGCCGACCAAATTTGGCGTTTTCAAAGCGGTGGGCTTCCGGGAAAAAAATTCCGGCAATGAGCATATTGCCCTGATCAAGGGCGATATTTCTTCCGGGGAAAAAATATTGTCCCGCGTGCACTCCGCCTGTTTGACCGGCGATGTGTTCGGCTCCCTGCGCTGCGACTGCGGTGCCCAGCTGGAGAAAGCCCTGTCTCTGATCGAGACGGCCGGGCGGGGCGTGCTGCTTTATATGCAGCAGGAAGGCCGGGGCATCGGGCTGGTCAATAAGCTCAAGGCTTACAAACTGCAGGAAGCGGGACGCGATACAGTCGAGGCCAATCTGGAGCTGGGCTTCCCCGCGGACCTCAGGGATTACGGTATCGGCGCGCAGATACTCCGTGCTCTAGGCGTCAAATCCATCTGCCTGATGACCAATAACCCCCAAAAAGTGGTGGGGCTGGCCGGCTACGGCCTCAAAATACTGGATCGCGTGGCGCTGGTCAGCGAGCCGACCGAGCACAATCAAAAATATTTGAACACGAAAAAAAACAAAATGGGGCACTTATTGCGCGGCCATTAAATTTTTTTAGGAGGCTATATGTTTAAAAAGCTGGCGGCTATCCTGTGTTTGACTGCGGCGCTCTGGGCGGTGGACTATGAAAAAAATGACTGGCTTTATCCGGGCTTTTGGAATCTCTATAACAGCGGCTTGACCAAACCCAATCCGCCGGCCCTGCAAAAATCCTCCGCTGACCGCGCCCGGTGGAACGCAACGCTGCGGCTAAATAACTATCATTTTGTCAACGCTTATATTGGCGGCCGTTTTTATTTTCTCACCGAATATTCCGGCGATGATGCGGTCAGGCTGGCGCCTTCTTTTTATGTACTGAAAAATAAGCGGGAATATCAGGTTTGGTGGAATGCTCCCGGCACGGACAGCAGGCGGTATTTTAGTTTTTGGGGCCGGGACGGCGTGATTGCCGGCTCTATGGATATACCGGCTCTGGAAGATGCGGAATATTACGCCAGCACGGAAGGCGGCGGGCCGTTTAAGATCACG
Source organism: Candidatus Margulisiibacteriota bacterium (assembly GCA_031279305.1). Lineage (GTDB taxonomy): Bacteria > Margulisbacteria > Termititenacia > Termititenacales > Termititenacaceae > JAISQA01. The sequence continues at coordinate 10,099 of JAITIS010000125.1, forward strand.
GACGCTTCGCCGCTGACCGCCGCCGATGTGCGTCAGGGATTGCGCACGGACTGGCAGCACGACATACCCGGCGAGTATGTTATTTCCCCTGTGGAAAAATATCCCGGACTTTCCGGGCGGGCGGTGTTTACCCATTTTTACCTAGGCAAACTGCCGCCGGTGATGGCGCTTTCGCCTACGCAAAATGAACGTTTGTCCGGACTGACCGCCAGAGAAAAAGAAATACTGGCCAATGAATGCGGCCTGCCTGTCGAAGTTTTCCGCGGCAACATACTGCCGCAGAATTACTATTATTGTCCGGAAGCCCGATTGGATAATGCTTTGGCTTATTTTGCCGCCCATAGCAAAACTTTTCGTGCGGATTCTTATTTCCGCAAAAAAAATTATCTGCCTTATGGCGCCAATGGTTTGCAAGACCGCGTGGTTATCACCAAAGAACCCGGGCTGGAAATTTCCGGCGCTGGCGGCTTGGCCCTGCGCGGCAAAAAAGACCCGTTTAGCTGGACGATAATTTCTCTGGGGGCCGTTACTGAGCCTAAGGCTTTGGCTGAGTTAAAAGGCGTGGTCAGGCTCTCTGTCTGGTGCCGAGCTAAAGGCCTGCGGGATGGTTACTACGGCTGGCAAAAACCTTTTATCGATGTAGTGCAGTATGACCGCGGCGGACGAATCATCGGCGCCAATGACGATTTGAATTTTACGGTGTTAAGCCGTGTGCCGCGCATTGAGAATTATTCCGGCGTGCTGGAACACGAATTTATCGTGGCCAAAGATGCGGTAAAAATTGAACTGCTGCTTAAAATACCGGGCAGCCCCGATGCGGACAAAAGCAAACCGGGCGCGGTATTTGACAGTTTTGTGCTGGAAAAAGTGGCTTTGCAGAAAGCCTCCGGTGTGCTTAACACCGCCGCTCTGTTTAATGCGCCCAAGCCGCTGGAAATAAAAAACGGCGAGGCGCTTTTTGCTCCAGCCGGCGCCGGGCTTTTTGTCGGCGGCCGGTCGTTTACGCTGGATAACGCGCGAAAAAAAATCCAGTTTGATTTGCAGGATGCCGGCGACTACAGCGGTTTTTACACCAATATATTTTCGGTGGCCGGCCTTGATGAGCTGGAAATTTCCGCGGTTATGGATTCGGCGTTAAAAGCCTATGGCGCGCCGCCGGATTGGGCTTCCAATGCGCTGGAGATCGTCTATTTTGATTACAACGGTCTTCAGGTGTATCCAGCTGATAGCGGGGCCGAGCGTTACCCCAAAATCTCCGCCGCGCCGAATGCCCGCGCCGCGCGCAAAGGCTTGTTTATCGTGCCAAAAGAACGCGGCGCTTATTACGCGCAGGTGCGGCTGCATTTTTCCCGCAAAGATGACCCGGAGCGCAACCGTCCGGACACCAAAAATTATTTTCTGGGACAGGCCTCGGCGGAATCCATAGTCCTGCGGCCAGCTTTGCAACCGGTCAGTACCGCCAATGTTTTGCCGGGCGACGGCACTTTTTACGATAATATTAACGGCAAACCGCTTAGCTGGACGGCGCAGGGAGCTTGGGTAGAAGAAAATCTGCCGTCTGCCTCGCGTAAAATAGTGTTTAATAATCCCAATTCCGGCTGGTCTTCGATTAAAACTGTTATCACGGTGCCGGAAGAAGCCACCGCCCTGCGCGGACGAATGAATATCGATTTGCAGGCCGCGGAAACCGGACTCAATGACTGGGAAGGTTTTGGCTTTTTTCTGGAAGCCGATGTGGAGACGCCGGGCGGCGCGCTTTTTCATTACGGCGGCATACCCGTGTTTGAGGTCAGCGGCAACAAATTTGTGCGTCTGGAGCGCCTTTCCCTGCCGCAGCGGCGGGAGATAGAATATTACATTCCGCTTAATCACGAGTATCAAAAAATTGTAAAACTGTACTGGCAGATCGCTTTCTTAGGCAAAGGCCGGGCGGAGCTTTTGCCGCTCGCCGCTCAACCGGAGGCCAGTCTTTTGACCGTGGAATTTTGGCGGGAACCTGCCTTTAATCCGCTGCTGTGGTCGCAGTTAGCCCTGTATTCCGCGGACGGCAATAGTTTTCAATTCCAGAAATCCTACGAGCTGAAAACCGGCTCCGGCGTTTACTCGTACCAATACGCCGAGCTTTTAGCTGAACGGCTGCGCTCCGCCGGTCTGGAAAAACAAGACATCACCGCGGAATTAAAAAAATTAAATTTGGACGAAGTCCGTAAAACTCCGCAATACGAAGTGAAAGCTAAATCCACTTACGGGCGGGTATCGACCTATGCGGAATTTGACGGTCAGGTAATCGAGGTGGCTTTTAAGACTTCCGGCACTCCGGACGCCAGATTTAATCTGCAGGCTTATATCGTCGACGAAAAAACCGGCAATGTGCATCAGGCGCCGATTTACCGACTGGATCCGGACGGCCGTTGGAAAACCATTGACCGGATCTTCGAGGTCAGCGGCGCGGAGCGTTTTGTGATTGACTCTTCGGAATACCCGGACGGTCTGGCCAAAAAGGCCCTGTTGATCCTTGGCGGCTACAACGGCATTGTCACTTATTCTGACCTAACTCTGACCAATTACGCTAAGTTTGATAAAAAAACACTTTCCGGACAGCGCGGCTCGCAAAAAATTTCCGCTCTGGGACAAGGCCAATTGTTAGCCCGTCCGGCGCAGTTGGACAGACTCAATAACGCCAATCTTGTCGATCTGGACAATGCCTATCCGCTGGCTTTTTTTTCCGAGCAGACCAAAGCCCGCGACACCCAGATTCGCAGCTCGGTCAAAAATAACAAATGGTCGTTTAACCGCGGCACCTGGCTGGCGCAGGACGGGCGGGAGTTTGCCTTAACCGGCGTTACGCTGCTCGGTGAAACTTTTAAAAATTGGCAGGAACTGCGCGCGCGAGAATACGCAGAAGACACCGAGCCGTACTGGTACGCCGATCTGCTCCAAAAGCCGGCGGGCAGACCAGACACGCTGGAAAAATATTTGCTGCTTTTCTGCGAAGCGCAGGGCAAGGTCTGGAAACGCGCCGGCCTGAATACTATCCGTCTGCATCAACTGTTCTCCAGCTGGTCGGATCTTTCCGCGGCGGATCTGGATGTTTTGATTCAGGCCCTGCGGCGCTGGCAGGACGAAGGCTTTGTGATTATTGTGGATGCCTTGCCCAACACGGATTTTACCGGCAGTTATTTCGGCCAAGAATTTGCCGGAAAGCCTTATGCCGCTGTTTTCAGCGAAATGAATGATCTTTTCAAAGCGGCGCTGGTGCTGCCGGAGGTAAGCGAGCAGTATGTGAAACCGGCGCTGGGTAAATTGTTAAATAGTTTTAAGCAAAATAATTTCTGGCCGGACTCGCTGACTTACAGCAATGAGACAGGCTTTACCCGCGGTTTTTGGACTATCGATAAATACAATTCGCAGAGTAACGCTTATTTTAGCAGGGCCTATCATTATTATTATGCGCGTTATTTGGAGCTGACCAAAGATGACTCCTACTGGCAAAATTTTATGGAGCAGGCGGATGCTTTGCTGCGCGCGCATATCCAACACATACGGGTCAAAGAATTATTGACGGATATGCGGGCGATCAACAATATGTTAACCGAGCGGTATTACGTCAAAGATACGGGCGGTTATGTCTGCTACAATATTCTGCGCGATGATGCGCTTGCCGCTTACCCTCTGTATCAAGATGATCTGCGGGCTTTGCGGGAAGACGGCTATCGCTGGATCACCGATGCCGAGGCCACCGGCAATTTCGTGGAGCAGGCGGTTAAGCTCGCGCAGGAAAATCAGGTCAGGCTGAACAAACTAGCTTTGCAGGTAGAGGCCGCCGAAACCAAAACCGCGCGGGGAATACAATCCTTATTAACCGCGCCGGCCCTGCGTAATAAGCTCAAAGAACTGCACGCGGCGGTTTTCTCGAGCCCAATGCCGGAGAATTACCGCATTCCGGATAATATTCATCTGCGCTGGTCGGATGATTTCCTGAATTACGACAAGCCGCAGGTGTTTTTTACTTCTTTTTTACTGCCGGTGGTTTTTACGCAGGAGATAAACGCTTATCTGCGCGCCCAAGAGCCGAAATCCCGGCTGGTGATCGGTATGAACAATGACTATGCCAGGGACACCGGCGCGCTGCTGGGGCAGGCCTATGTGTTTTTCAATGAGCCGAATATAGAGCTGCGTTTCAATAAATATGCCCATCACCCAATTGACGGGCACAGTATGCTTTTGAATCCCGGTTTTGGCAACGTGTTTGAGGAAGATTCCAGCATTCCTTTTAATCTGGCGCTTTTTACGCCGCCTTCCGGTTTTCCGGCGCAGCTGTCCGAGACTAATTATACTTTTTCCGGCAATGACGACGCGGGCGAGGGTGTCTGGACGATTATGGATTATCTCAAATTAACGGCGCAGAAAAAACAGATATTGTTTTTCCATTCCGGGCCGAACGCCGCGGACAAACCGCTCATCAATGATTATTTTAATATGGGCAACCGGCCGTACCAGCTGAATGCTATGGGGTTGATCGCCAGCGTGGCTTTACAGAAAAATCTGGATCCGCAGTATATCAAGGCTGATGATTTTAACTATGACCGCTACAGCGAAAAGATCGATCTCAAGGCCAAAGGCATCAACGGCATCTCCGGACGGGTCAAGCCGCAGGGCGAATTAAAAGGCCGCGCGCTGCGTTTTGTTTATCAGGGCGAGCGGCCGCGCACGAATATAACTATCCTCGAGCAAAAAATAAGTGCTGGCGAGACCGCGGTGTATTTCTTTGGCCTGGAACGCAACAAACGCCAGGAAAACCGGCCGGGCAATCCAGAGCTTTTGCAGTCTTTCGGCCTGAATACTATCCAGTATGAACATATCCCTGGCCGCTTGTTTTTAAGCAAACGTCCGGTGAGCCGGGTGACCGGTTATTATCCTTCTGGGCGGACGGTGGATATACCTCTCAAAAATGTCAAGCAAGAGGCTAACGCGACGGCGCTGGATTTGACTGCCTTCCCCGGAGTTGTTTGTTATTATCTCCGGCAATAATTTAAGGGAGGCTAAACGTGGCGCAGGAATTCAAAAATCTATATGAAGTGTACGTGCAGAGGGCGGCGGAGAGAGAGGACAAGCCTTTATTTGATAAAATTTATTCTTACCGCCAGGCTTGGAATCTGGCCAAAAACCGCGCGCGTTTTCTGCTGGCGCAGGGCATAGGCCGCGGTGATGTGGTCGGCCTGCTCAGCTTAAACAGCTGGGAATGGTGCGTCACTTATATGGCGATTACCAGCATCGGCGCCATCGCCCTGCATATGGATTTCAATCTGGACATCAGCTCTTGGCAGGCTATGCTCGATAAAGTGGCGGCCAAAATGCTTTTTGTGTCGCGCGAATTTGCCGGCCAGAAATTTGAACGGGTGCAGGTCGCGGATCTGCATTCCGGCTGGAATGACCAGGAGACCGAGCTGCCCAATCCGCAGGCGGATATGCAGTCGATGGCCTCGCTGTGTTTCACCTCCGGCACGACCGGCGATCCCAAAATCGTGCAGTTAACCCACGGCAATGTATATTACACCGCCCGGGGGCTGGTGGAGTATTTCTGGAACTTAGGCGCTATCGACGGTTTTGAAACCGTGCTGGCTATTTTGCCGTTGTATCACAGCTATGGTATGCAGGCCAATTTTTTTGACTTTTTGGTGCTGGGCGGTCATATCATTTTTCAAAATTCGCTCAAAGGCCCCGACCTCATCAAAAGCCTCTCCGAAAACACCGTTCATATTTTTTGCGGTGTGCCGCAGCTTTGGGAAATATTTTTTGACAATATTGCGCTCAAAGTAAAAAACGCCTCGCGCTTGAAGTATCTGTTGTTTATGGCGGCGCTAAACAGCGCTGTAGTCTGGCGGAAAATCCCGCTGTTAAATAAACTGCTGGCCAAGATTTTTGAGCCGGTGCACGCGGTCATCGGCAAAAATATGAAATTTTTTATCAGCGGCGGCGCGGCGCTGAAGCCTAAATATTTCCGCTACTATGTGAATATGGGTTTTCGGATCATCGAGGGCTACGGCCTGACTGAGACTATGGGCCCGGCGCTGGTGTCCAATCCGTTAAAATTAAATATCGGCTCGGTGGGCGAACCGACCAGAGGCAACGAAGTCGACTTGCGCAACATAAATGCGGACGGCGTCGGGGAAGTCTGGCTGCGCGGCGTTTCGGTGATGCCCGGTTACTGGAATAATCCGAAAGCCAACGCGGAAGTTTTTGACGGCGACGGCTGGTTTAATACCGGCGATCTGGGCGTCCGCGATAAAAAAGGCGAGCTGCATATCACTGGCCGCTCCAAAAATATTATCGTGCTTGACTCCGGCAAAAATGTTTATCCAGAAGAGCTGGAAAGTTATTATCAGTGCTCTCCGCTGATTGAGGAGATCGCGGTTTTCGGCTACCGGGTGGACGGCTCGGAGGCAGTCTATGCCGTCATTGTGCCGCGCCACAAAACTAAGGACAGCTATCAAAAAATAAAAGCGGAAATTGAGCGGTTGAATAAAAACCTGCCGAGCTACAAAGTGATCTCTAATTTTGCGGTTTCTTTCACGCCGTTGCACCGCAATTCCATTAAAAAACTGGTTTACCGCGAGATTATCAAAGATCTGGAGCGCGGCAAATACCAGCGTTCCGCGGACAAAGAGCTGGCCAAACGGGTGCCCTATGAGCCGGATGATGCGGGGCGGAAAACAGCGCTCAAAGCTCTGGGTGAACGCTTGAATGAACCGGTGTTTTACGCCGATCAAACACTGCTGGAGCTGGAGATAGATTCTCTGAAACTTCTGGACCTCGCGGCGTTTTTGGAGCAGCGTTTAAGAATCATTATTAAATTGGAAGAATTAGCGTCTAAACAAAATCTGCAAGAAATAGTCGAATATCTGGCCTCCTGCTCCGCGGAACGCGCCGGCGGAGAAACCGCCGATCTTTTAGCCGGCCCGATCGTTTATAAACTTAAATCCGGCGGTAGCATTCTGCTGGGGCTGTATACCAAAGTCTGCGGTTTTCTTTCCCGCCGCCTTTGGGGGCTGACAGTTGTCCGCCCGGAATATTACCAGACGGAAAATTGTATTTTTGCGCCCAATCACGAATCCTATCTGGATATTGTCTGGCTGTGGGCGACTATGCCTGCCGCTGTGCGCCGGCGCACTTATATGCTGGCCAAAAAAGAATTGGCTCTGCTGGCCTGGCTTTTGGGCGGGCATCTGCCGCTGATCTTCGTGGACAGACAGGGGATGGCTCTGTCTTCGCTCAAAGCCGGCGGCGATGTTTTGCGGCAGGGCGCTTCGCTGATTATTTTCCCGGAAGGGACGCGTTCCTTTGACGGCGCCTTGGGCGAATTCAAAATCGGCGCCGCGCTTTTGGCCAAGAAACTGCGTAAAAAAATTGTGCCGGTCAAGATTAAAGGCGCTTTTGAGATATATCCCAGACAAAAACATTTTCCTGCTCTGCGTTCCGCGCAAAAAGGAGAAATAGCGCTCTGCCCGCCTTTGGACCCGGATGATTTTGCCACGCCGGAAGAACTGAATCAGAAATTAAAAGATGTGCTGGACCGTGCCTGAAAAAGACCTTAAAAGCCTGCTGCCGGAAGAGCTGCAAAAACTGGCTGCCTTAAACGGAGAGAAATCTTTTTGCGGCACGGTGCTTTTTGAATGGATGCACCAAAAATATATCTCTGATCTAAACGCCGCTGCTAATTTGGCCAAAAAATTCCGCGCAGCTCTGCGCGGCGCCGGCTACTATATCGGCTGCCTGACCCTGTTAAAACGCGCGGCGGCTGCGGACGGCGCGCTGAAATATTTATTCGTTCTGGCCGACGGCTGTAAAATAGAAACTGTGCTTCTGGAGGATGCCGGGCGCCGGACGCTCTGCCTGTCCACACAGGTCGGCTGCCGAAGAGCCTGTCTTTTTTGCGCCACGGGCAGAATGGGGTTTAGACGCGATCTCTCCGCGGGAGAAATAGCCGATCAGGTGCTGCAAGTGGAAAAACGCGAGCGGTTGAAAATCAATAATCTGGTTTATATGGGGATGGGCGAACCGCTGGATAATTATGAGAACACGCTTAAATCTGTGCGTATCTTAAATGATAAACGCGGCCGGAATATCGGCGCCAGACATATTACTATATCCACCTGCGGGATAATTCCCGGCATCGCGCGGCTGGCGGCGGAAAATTTGCAGATCAGATTGGCGGTCTCTCTGCACGGCGCGACGGACGCGGTGCGCGGCCGTCTAATGCCGGTCAATAAAAAATATCCGGTCGCTGAGCTGATCCGGGCTGTCCGGGCTTATCAGAAACGCACCGGACGGCGCGTGACATTTGAATATATAATGATAGATGGCCTCAACGACACCAGAGAACACGCGCGCGGCCTGCTGAAATTATTAAGTGGCTTGAGCGCGCAGATAAACTTGATCGAGTACAATCCCCATTCCCGCGCGGAGTTTACGCCCAGCCCGAAAAAGACGATCAAAGAATTCTGGTGGATTATTACAGACAGAGGGTTTGCCGCTTCGATCCGCTACAAACGCGGTGGTTCTATAAACGCTGGGTGCGGGCAGCTCTACGCTGGCCGTTAGTCGTCCGGGTTAAATTATTTAAGGTATATAACTGTCCAAATCTGGGCATAACTCTTCCTGTCTGAAGAGTATAGAACAGCAAAAATCGATACATTATTGCCTGCAAGCCTATCGATATTGCTAGTGACAGGGGAGAGTTATGCGTAGATCATTTCTAGTTTTGATTTTATGCCTGCTGGCCTTTATGATGACTGCGGCCACCAACGGCCCGGGCACCACCGCCGCCAATTATTTGAAAATCGGACTAGGCGCCAAAGCCGCTGGACTAGGCGAGAGTTTTACCGCGGCGGCTGACGACACCAGCGCGGTTTACTGGAATACCGCGGGCTTAAGCTCGCTCAAAGCCACCAGGGTGGATTTTATGCAGCTCAACTGGCTGGCCGGAATTTCCGCCAAGACAGTATTCGGCGCTTATCCGCTTTCGGAAAAAGACACACTGGGCGCTTATGTGCTGCTGTTAGATACGCCGCAGGACAAAGAAACGGT
>JAITIS010000003.1 GCA_031279305.1 Candidatus Margulisiibacteriota bacterium
TCATAATAAGCCTCCTAAAAATTGTTAATATAGATATATACCCGTTTTCCCAGAAAATATACTTAAAGTTTTTTGGACAAAAGAGTTTTTTGCGTTTAATATATTTTGGTATGTTGAAAAGAATTTTTATTTTGATGTTAATTATTTTATTTTGTTTTGGCCTCTGGTGGTTTGCCTCTCTGCCGGTCTGGCAGATCGAGAGCGTGGAGATTTCTGGCAATGGCTATATACCTTTGGAAATACTGGCGCCGCGCGCCGAACGCGCGCTTGGCTCTTCCCTATTGCTGCTTGCCAAAAACAGTTTTGATCTGGAGCTGCCTTGGGTGCGTGATTACGCAGTGCGCCGCCGGCTGTTTCCGGCGCGGGCGCTGATCGAAATAGAACCGCGCGATCCGCTTTTTGCTGTGCTGCTGGACGGCCGGGAATATATTATCGACGCGCAGGGCGTGGTTTTGAGCCAGCTGGGCGTGTCGCCGCCTTCCGGCAACGCGGTCAGAGTTCTGCCGTTAAACAGTCTGGCCGATCTGGAATATTTGGCCGCCAACCTGCCGCCGTTAGTTTATTTGCTTGACCAAATTTACCGCCGGGCGGATCTCAGGCTGGATATTTCCAGCAAAAATAATATACAGGTGATCGCCGGAGGCGGTCTAGTTCTCAAATTCGGACAGGCCGTGGATTTTGAGCCGAAATATCAGGCTTTGAAAAGTATTCTGGCGGATGTGCGCTCGGATCTGCCGAAAATCCAGTATATCGATCTAAGTTCTTATAGGACACCGGCGGTAAAATAATATATAATGTAAACCAATATAGGGGGTTGATATGTTTTCAAGATTTACCGAAAAAGCTATACAGATTATTATCGCCGCGCAGGAGCTGGCCAGAGAATTTTCTAGCGAGGCGCTGGGTACGGAGCATCTGCTTTTGGCTTTGCTGGAGGCCGCGGAAAAAGACGGCATTATTTTGAAGGTTTTGAAAAATATCCGCGTGGGTAAAGAAGATCTGATCGACGAGCTGGAGGAAATAATTTCCAGCAAAACCAAAGGCGCCGCGCCGGAGAATATTCCGTTTACGCCGCAGGTAAAAAAAGTTTTGGGCTATGCTTGGGAAGAAGCCCGGCAGCTCGGTCATTCCTCGGTCAGTGTTGAGCATTTATTTTTGGCTTTGCTGCACGAGGCGGACAGCGCGGCCTCCCGGATTTTGAATGCCCGTGCGGTATCCCTGCTGGCCGCCAAAAACGCCGTCCTGAGCTTGCTCGGCGCGGAAGTGCAGGCCGAGTCCGCGGAATACAAATTGCCGCAGGACACGCCGCTTTTGAATGAATTTGCCCGCGATCTGACTTGGCTGGCTATGCAAAACAAGCTTGATCCGGTGGTGGGCCGCGAACGCGAGATCGAGCGCATCGTGCAGATTTTATCCCGCCGCACCAAAAATAATCCAGTTTTGACCGGCGATGCCGGCGTGGGCAAAACCGCTATCGTCGAAGGCTTGGCGCAGCGCATTCTTAAAAAAGAAGTTCCCAAAAATCTGCTTGGCAAGCGCGTGGTGACTCTGGATTTGGGACTGCTGGTGGCCGGCACTAAATACCGCGGCGAATTTGAAGATCGGATGAAAAAACTGCTGGCCGAGGTGAAAAAAGCCGGCAATATAATAATGTTTGTCGATGAACTGCACACAATAGTCGGCACCGGCTCCACCGAAGGCTCGCTGGACGTGGCCAATATGTTTAAACCGGCGATGGCGCGCGGCGAGGTGCAGGTGATCGGCGCGACGACTTTGAATGAATACCGTAAATTTATCGAAAATGACGCGGCTTTGGAGCGCCGCTTTCAATCCATACTGGTCGACCCGCCGACCAATGAAGAAACCTTAAAAATTTTGCAGGGCATTATCGGCCGCTACGAGGAATTCCACGAGGTCAAGTTTCTGCCGGAGGCGCTGGAAGCGGCTGTGCAGCTTTCGGTGCGCTATATTGCCGACCGCCAGCTGCCGGATAAAGCGGTAGACCTGATCGATGAGGCGGCTTCGCGCGTGATTTTGAAAGGCCGCAAAAAATCTGTCTCGGCGGAAGACATCGCCGAGATCGTGGCGCTCTGGAAGGGTATCCCGGTGACACAGGTTTCCAAGAGTGAATCCGAGCGTCTGCTCGGTATGGCGGACGAATTGAAAAAAAGAATCATCGGCCAAGATGATGCGGTGGCCGCGCTGGTCAAGGCAATCAAGCGCGCCAAAGCCGGGCTTAAAGACCCCCGGCGGCCGACGGGCTCGTTTATATTTTTGGGCGCGTCCGGCACGGGCAAAACCGAGCTGGCCAAAGTGCTGGCCGAGTTTATGTTCGGCGATCAGAACAATATGGTGCGCATCGATATGTCCGAGTATACGGAAAAACATACAGTTTCCCGTCTGGTCGGCTCTCCGCCCGGCTATGTCGGCCACGATGAAGGCGGCCAGCTTACCGAGCCGGTGCGCCGGCGGCCTTATTCTGTCGTGCTTTTTGACGAGATCGAAAAAGCCGCGACGGAAGTGCACAATATTCTCTTGCAGATTATGGACGATGGTATTTTGACCGATGCCAATGGCCGCAAAGTGGATTTCAAAAACACGGTGGTCATTATGACTTCCAATGTCGGCACCCAGATGCTCAAAAAAGACAACACGATGGGCTTTGTGGCCAGAGAAGATAAAAATAAAAAGTCTTACGAGAAAATCAAAGAAACTGTGCTGTCCGAGCTGAAAAACGCTTTTCCGCCGGAATTTTTGAACCGTATTGACGACACGATTATTTTTAAAATGCTGGATAGAGATGATATGCAAAAAATTGTCCGGATTATGCTGGGTGATCTGAATAAACGCCTGTTGTCCAGCGGCTTGACGCTGTCTATTTCTGATGCGGCTGCCAGTCTGCTGGTCGAGCAGGGCTTTGTCGAAAATCAAGGCGCTAGGCCCCTGCGGCGCATTATTCAGGACAGGATTGAAAACCCGCTGGCGGACAAACTGCTTTTGGGCGAAATCGCCGAGAACAGCGAAGTAAAGATCGATCTTAAAAACAAAGAATTAACCTTTACCGCTGTTTCCGCCGCCCGTCCGCGCCGCAAACCCCGTAAAAAACTGGTCAAGGCGTAAGCCTTTTGCTATAATCACATTCCTAGTTTTCTTGAGGAGTTTTTATGCGGGAAATTGCGGGTAAATACGAGGCCGCCGGCCTAAAAATAGCGTTGGTGATCAGCCGTTTCAACGAATTGATCTCCCAAAAACTGCTGGACGGCGCGGTTGATTGTCTGAAACGTCACGGTTTTGCGGACACAGACGGCGTGATTGTCTGGGTTTCCGGCGCTCTGGAGATACCTCTGGTTGCCAAAAAACTGGCCGCTTCCGGCCAATACGACGCGGTGCTCGCGCTGGGCGCGGTCATTCAGGGTGAGACAGCGCATTTTGAAGTGGTGGCTGCGGAGTCAGCCAAAGGCATCGCGCAGGCGGCGTTGCAGACTCAGGTGCCGGTTGTCAACGGTATTTTGACGACCAATACCGTCGAGCAGGCGATGGCGCGCGCCGGCGTGAAATCCGGCAACAAAGGTTTTGAGGCGGCGATGACTGCGATTGAGACGGCCAATATACTCAAGCAGCTGAAGTAAAAGGAAAATATGGCCAGCGTGGAGCTTAAAAATCTGACAAAGTCTTATGACGGCTCCAATATCATAGTCAAAAATATCGATTTGCATATTAAAGACGGCGAGTTTGTGGTGCTAGTCGGGCCTTCCGGTTGCGGCAAGACCACCACGCTCAGGATGATTGCCGGTTTGGAAGATGTAACCGGCGGAGAGATTTTTATTGACGATAAAGTCGTCAATGATATGCATCCCAAAGACCGGGACATCGCGATGGTTTTTCAAAACTACGCTTTGTATCCGCATATGACTGTGCGGGAAAATATGTCTTTTGGCCTTAAACTGCGCAAAACTCCGCCGGCGGTCATCAAAGAGAGGGTGCTGGAAGCCTCGGAGATACTGGGGCTGGAAGATTATCTGGATCGCAAGCCCCGCCAGTTGTCCGGCGGCCAGCGGCAGAGAGTGGCTCTGGGGCGGGCGATAGTCCGGCATCCCAGAGTTTTTCTGATGGATGAGCCGCTTTCCAATCTGGATGCCAAACTGCGTGTGCAGACCCGCGGCGAGATTAAGAAGCTGCATAACCGCCTGCACGCTACGGTGGTTTACGTGACTCACGATCAGGTGGAGGCGATGACGCTGGGCGACCGGATCGCCGTGATGAGCGACGGCGTTATCCAGCAATGCGCGCCGGCCATCAATGTGTACGACGAGCCGGCGAATATTTTTGTCGGCGGGTTTATCGGCTCTCCGGCAATGAACTTTATTCCGGGGCGGATCGGCAAAAAAGGCCAGATTTTTGAGTTCGAGGCGGAAAATTTCAAGCTCCAGCTGCCCAAAAGCTTGGTGGACGAATATCTAAAACTCGCCGGCAAAGACATAATCTTGGGCATTCGTCCGACGGACATTTACGACAAGACCGCTCTGCCCTGGCTGCATTTGGAAAAAGAACAGCCCGTGGCCGCCCGGGTGGATTTCAGCGAAAAACTCGGCACGGAAAATTACGTGTATGTGCACGCCGGCCAGCAGCTTTTGACCGCGCGGGTGGATTCCCACATCGAATGCCGCGAAAATCAAGAGATCGCCCTGTATCTTAATCTCCAGAAAATGCATCTTTTTGATCCGGCCACCCAAAAAATTTTGATATAATATCCGCGTGGCGGAAGACAAACTGATCGACAACAGCATAGACCTCACTTCTTTTAAGACCGAGCGGCAGATGCAGGGCGACGTGCAGTCGGTCAGCTCTTTTTTTCAGCTGGCGCAGGAGGCTTTCAACGAAAGACGCTACCGCGTGGCGATGATCTACCTGCGCAAGATTATCCAGATCGACAGCGCCTGCGCCTCCGCTTTCAAAATGCTGGCGCGCATTTTTCAGATCAGGAAAAATTATAAGAAAGCGGCGGAAATTCTGCGGCAGGGCGTGGAGATCAATTTTCGCGACGCCGATCTGCATTATCAGCTGGGCTATGCCTATTATCTGCAGGGCGATAAACAGCTGTTTGCCAGAGAGTGCACCAAGGCGCTGGTTGTTAATCCTCATTACGCCAAGGCTTATTATGCGCTGGCGCTTTTGAATTTTGAAAACAAAAAATACGACAAAGCCGGCGCCGAGCTGGAAAAATGCCTGAAATTGAACGCGCACGATATTGAGGGGCATTATCTGCTGGCGCGCATTCACCTGCGCCGCCGGGATTTTGCCGCGGCGCGTCAGGAATTTGCGCAGACTATTTCCTTAAACGTGAATTATCTGCCCGGACATTATTATCTGGCCGGGCTGTTTTACCGGGAAGGCCGGCTGGAGGAAGCGCTGGAGCATTATCTGAGCTGCGGCCGGGACAGGCTGCCTAAAATACAAAAGAGAGTGGAGAAATGTTTTGCCGGCATTCTGCGGACTAATGAGGCGCGCCTGCAGCAAAACCCGCGCGATATCGACGCGTTGATGGACATCGCCACGCTGTATTTCCGCAAAGCGGATTATCCCGCGGCCAAATCCGCTCTGGAGAAAATAATGCAGATCGCGCCGAACTTTGTGCAGGCGCAGATCAATTACGGCTTGATGTTAGTCTATGAGAATAAATATCTGGAGGCGGTGAAAAAATATCAGGAGGTCTTAAAAAAATCGCCGGCCAGCCGCGAAGCCCGGATCAATCTGGATAAAGCCTATCTGCTGGCCGAAAAATATTTTTTTCAATATTTTGAATACGAATCCTCGCGCCGGGATTTGCTGGAACTGTATATGCTCAAGCAGGATTATGCCAAAGCCGTGCTGATTATGCTGGAGTTAGACACGGATATTTACGCCAGAACAATTTTGGATCAGCTGACCAAAGGTATTGCCTCTTATAAGATTTACGAGGCGGCGGTGCTGTTCCTGCTCGGCGAGATCAGGCAGGCCGAGTATATGTTCAAACATCTGGAAGAAGAGACAAAAGACAATCATATTATTTACTATTTTCTAGGGCTTTTAGCCAAACAGGAAAACCACCTGACCGACGCTTACCGTTATTTTGAGCGCTCCAAAGCGCTAAAGGAAGATTACTGGTTTGTCGACAAAGAATTATTGCAGATCCGCAGCGAGGCGATTCTGCGCATAGAACGAAAGCTGTCCGAGGAGGAAGTGGACGAAGGCGTCTGCTATGAATATCTTGATCTGCTGATTCTAACCAAAGCCTACAAAAAAGCTCTGCAGCAGGTCGTAGCTTGGGAGGACTCCGAGCTTAACCGCGAGCAGCTTCTGGCGCGCAAGAAAAAAGCGCTGGACCTGTATGAACAGGTTTTAGAGTTGGAGCTGGAAAGCGAAAGTCCCGCCGAAGAGGTGTATTTGGATTTAGGCGAGATATATGTTTTTAAGAAACGCTACAACGAAGCTTTTTTGCTTTTTCAGTCCGCGCTGGCGCAGTATCCTAAGTCTGAGGCAGTCGCGAAGTATTATAATTATTTGATCAAGAAAAATATCGAAGTGTATGAGGTTATGTTAGACGGTGGCTCGACAATGGTTTACTACAATCTAGCTGTGCTGTACGCGCTGGCCGGGCGCAAAACGGAAATGTTCAAAATGCTGGAGGCCGCGGTTAGCCGCGACAAAAAACTCGCTATTCAAGCTAGGTACGAAGAAGCTTTTGCCAAATACCGCGACTTAGACCGCTTCCGCCTCATCACTATCATCGAGGGCGAGGATAAAAATATTTACAGAATGCAGGACTAGCCGCCGCCGCTGCTATAAATTTAATATCCGCGAAACCTCAAAAAAATCTTTTACAAAATATTTGCCCGCATTTTTATATTTTTCGTTGCCGATAATAAAACTGTGCTCGGCGTGTTTGAACATCGGGAGGTCAAACCGGGAGTCTCCGGCGACGGCGATCTCGGATTTGTCCAGATTTAATTTTTGCGCCAGCGCGGCCAGTATCCGGCCTTTGGCCTCGCCTTTTACCCGCAGGTCGATAGTGCCGTCTAAAATGCCGTTTTTTAGGCCTAGCGGATTGGCGAAGCAGTAATCTATTTTGTATTTTTGCGCGAGATGGGCGGCAAACTGGCCGATAGTCGAGGAGATGATCGCGGTGGCAGTATTGCGCGCGCGCAGTCTGTCCATCAGCTCTGGGAAACCCGGCGTGATTTTTATTCTAGCCTGCGCCCGCCGCAGCAGTTCTGCGCTTTTGCCCGTCCAGCTCAGCGCGTCCCGGCGGGAAAATTCATCGAAATTTATTTCATCCGCCAAAAATTGCCGTAAAAATAATTCGCCGCCGTTTTGCCAGGTGCCGCATTCATAATGCATCAGCTCCCAGATGCTGGTGCCGTCGGTGATAGTATGATCCACATCAAAGACAAACAGCTTTTGCATACAGGGTTTATAGTATACACTACGTTTATGCAAATAACTTTTTTAGGCACCGGCACTTCCAGCGGAATTCCTATGGTGGCCTGTGACTGCGCGGTTTGCGCCTCGGCCAATCCTAAAAATACCCGCTTGCGTTCCTCGGTGTTACTGGAAAAAGACGGTCAAAGTTTACTCATCGACGCCTCGGCGGATTTTCGCGCGCAGGCCCTGCGCCACCGGATCCGCGATTTAACCGCGGTGCTGATCACGCATATTCACGCCGATCACATTTTTGGTTTGGATGAGATGCGCCGCTACAATCAGATTTACCGGAAGAAAATCCCAGTTTTTCTTTCGGCTGTTTTTGACCGGGAGATCCGGGAAGTAATGCGCTACTTGTACGAAACGCCCAAACAGATCGGCGGCGGCGTTTCTGCTCTGGATAACCGCGTATTAAAACCTCTGGAGCCGCTGAACATTGCCGGCCTGACAGTCACGGCCTTGCCGCTCAAGCACGGACTGCTCGAAATTTTCGGCTACCGCGCGGACAATTTTGCTTATCTGACAGATTGTTCGTTTATCCCGGAGGAAACTTTTACGGCGCTCAAAGGCGTGGATGCCGTGGCGCTGGACGCGCTGCGTGCCACGCCGCACCCGACGCATTTTTCGCTTGCTGAGGCTGTCGCGGCCGCAAAACGCATAGGAGCTAGAGAAACTTATTTTACACATATCGCGCACAATCTGGAACACGAAGCAACGAATCAAACCCTGCCGCCGCATATGCAGTTAGCCTATGACGGCTTGATTATAAATGTGTAAATTAGCTATGCTGCAAATATTCTCCTGCCGGCTAGTTCACGGCGCTCCGTCGGCTCGCGGCAGAAAATATTTGCCAGCATAAATAATCTGGAGAGACCTTTATGTTAATCAAAGGTTTGTGCAGTGATTTTACTGTTGAAGGTTCCGGTGTTGTGAAGCGGGACGGCCGGATTATTTTTGTGCCCGGACTAGTGCCGGGCGACACGGCGGAGCTAGAAATCACTGCCGATAAAAAAAATTATCTGTTAGGCCGCCTGAAAAAAATCAGCGAGCCTTCGCCGGACAGAGTTATTCCGGCCTGCCGGCATTTCGGCGTTTGCGGCGGCTGTACTCTCCAGCATTACAGCTATGCCGCTCAATTAAACTGGAAACGAAAATTTGTCGAGCAGTCCCTGAGACGTATCGCCGGACTAACTGTTTCGGTGCGGGATATTGTGCCTTCGGCTGATGTTTTGGGCTACCGTAACAAAGCCCAGCTGCCTTTTGGCCGAGGCGGCGGTCTGGGCTACTACCGACTGGATAGCCATTCGGTGGTAGATTTGCAGGAATGTCCGGTGCAGCCGCCGGATTTTACGCTTATTGTGCGGGCAGCGCGCGATTTTGCCAGAACGAAAAAAATACCGGTGTATGATGAACACAAACATAAAGGCATTTTGCGCCATCTGATTATCCGCAAAAGTGATTATCTGCGGGAGATTTTGCTGGGTCTGGCTGTAAACTGCCGGAATTTTGGCCTGCGCGCGGAACTAGATCAGCTGACGGCCAAGCTAAATGAAAAATTACAAACTTATCGGCTAACGTCGATTGTAGCCAATATCAATCAGAAAAAAACAAATAAAATTTTGACCGGCAGACAGGAGGCTCTGCTGGGCAGCGGATTTATTACAGAAAAAATCGGCGGGCGGCTTTTCAAAGTGGCTCTGAATACTTTTTGGCAGGTGAATACCCCGCAGGCCGCCCAAGCCTATGCGCAGCTCGCCGAATGGTGCGCCGCAGGAACAAATATTCTCGATGCTTATTGCGGCATAGGAGCTATCGCTTTGACCGTAGCAGACCGGGCGGATAGTATTTTTGGTGTAGAGGAAAATCCTCAGGCTGTCAGAGATGCCAGACGCAGCGCGGAAAATAACGGTGTATCCAATGCGCGGTTTATCTGCGGCCGGATGGAAGAGCAGCCTCTGGATGCTCTGGGCGCGCCGAATATTATCATTGCTGATCCGCCGCGCAAAGGTCTGGCCGCGCGCGCGGCAGAACAATTTTTAACCTTGCAGCCGGAAAAGATCATTTATCTATCCTGCAATCCCGCCTCGCTCGCGCGCGACCTGAAGCTCTTTTGCCAGACGGGAAAATATCAAATACAGGAGATTATTCCTTACGACTTTTTTCCGCAGACGACGCATATTGAGACATTGGTTTTAATGCAAAAAACATAGAGTTGGCAAATAATTTCCCGATTTCATCTACTCGCGGCGGAAAATTATCTGCCAGATCTTTTACCGTTTTAGGTAGTAGTTTGTATTGAATTCGCCGAAAAATTCTTTGATCTTTTGCAATTTATCCGGCGGCATTGGTCTGACCCAGCCCTCTGTGCCCCGGCGGTCAAGCGAGTTGAGCTGTATGCCGTCGGGAGCTATCTGCCGGGCGGCTTTTAACAGCAGCTCCAGTTCCTGCGGCGTGTCATTGAGGCCGGGCACTAAAAATATTTCCAGCAGCAGCTGTCCCCGGTATGCTTTGCGCAGCTCCAATAACCCGGCGATTATTTTTTCTGGCGTTAAGCCTTTTAACGGACGATTTATTCGCGCGAATATTTCCGGCGACACCGCATTTAGTGAAGGAATAATAATGTCGGCTGGCAGAATTTCCGCTCTGACCTGCCGGTCTGACAGCAGACTGGAATTGGTCAAGAGGCATAACCGGGGGGTGTGCGGCTTTTTTATTGCACGGATAATTTCGCCGATATTAGCGGCCAGAGTAGGCTCGCCGCCGCCGGAAAAAGTTAAAACTTCCGGACGGTGCGGAGAAGCGGAGCCGAAAAAATCTTTTAATTCTTTTAACACCTGTCCGGTCGGGATAAAAACCTGCCTTTGCGCGGTGAGCGTGGTGGTCGCGCCGCATTCGCAGAATACGCAGTTGAAAGTGCAAGTTTTGAATTTAATCAGGTCTATGCCTAAAGACACGCCTAGCCGGCGGGAGTTGACCGGACCGAAAAGACAACTATTATCGCCGCCGCTGCGGGCCACTAAAATAACCCCAGTTTTATTCTGGCCGGCAGAGGTTCACTTAATTCACAGCCGTTAAACCAGGCCAGTTTTTTTGCCGCATCCCCGTTGAAGTATCTGGCGGCGAGGTTGTCCCAGGCGTCGCCTTTTTGGACGGTATAAATTTGCAGTTGTTTTACAGGCTGGCCTTTGGCGCTGGTGACCAGCCCGTTGATTTGTTCCAGATAGCGTTCGCGGTTAAGCTCGCGGTTGATGCTGCCTTTTTCCTCCAGCTTGCGCACTTCAATACGCGCCTGCTTGCTGCGGTCAGACGAAGCCGGATGGGTAGAAAGTACCGTAGAGAGTTGGCTAGACACGCCGCTTAACCGCTCAAACATAGTCATCACCCGCCCGACGCCCAAAGGGCTAAATCCCGCTTTGTTTTCATATTCGATGCCCAGCCTGTCGGCTTCCATTTCGTCCTCGCGGCTGTAAGATAAAAGCGCGACATTAAAAACTGTCTGGCCGACCCGGTAAGCGGTGTTTTGTTTGTCTTCGTCGTCTTGAAACAACAGCAAGCTGAGAATAACCGCTCCCAGATTGAAACCAGTGCTTTTAGACATACGCTGCAGCCCGTGCTTGGCGTTGACGTGGCCGATCTCGTGTCCCATCACTCCGGCCAGCTCCGCCTCGGAATTGATATAGGCTAACAGCCCCCGGCAGACGTAGACGTGTCCGCCCGGAATAGCGAAGGCGTTTATTTCATTGGAGTCCAACAGCGTAACCGGATAGACTAGCTGCGGCCTGTGCGAGACGTCGCCCAGCCGGTTGACTATATTCTGCACATAAGCGCGCAGAGCCGGCGCATTGTATTCGCCGCCGTATTCTTTGATGATCTGGGGATGATATTCCTCGCCAATCCTGATTTCATCCGCATCCGAATAAAAATTCAGATTGTAGGATTCATTTACCGGATTGCGCGAACAAGCGGCTAAAAATAATAAACAAAAAGCCCCGCTCAGCCAGCGTTTAATTTTCATAAGGGCAAAAATTATAGCATAGGAGCCGGGCTATCTTTTTCTTTTCACCGATTCGCCGATGCGCAGGCTAACCGGCAGGACGAGGTGTTTGGGGCCGGCATTCTGGGGATTAAGAATTATTTTTTTGAGCTGAGCAACCGCTGTGCGCCCCAGCAATATGGGGTCTACATAGACAGTGGTCAGCGCGGGCTTCGGCGCCGGCAGATAGGGAGGAGTGACGATGCCGTCGAAACCGACGATAGAAATATCATCCGGTATTTTCAAGCCCCAGCGTTTCAGTATCTGATAGGCGACGTAGGCGATATGATCATCCGAGCAATAAATCGCGCTGGGATTCTGTTTGAGCAGTTTATTCAGCGCTATTTCCACGGTCTGCAAATTATTATAGGAGCACTCTTCGAGCAGTTTGTCCGCGTTATTTAATTGACTGCGTTTGAGCGCTTCACGGAAGGCGCCAGTGATGGTTTTGTAAAAGAAATCCGCGTCACCGCCGACTGAGCCGATGATCAGCCCGATCTTTTTATGGCCGGAACTAAGCAGGTATTCCAGCAGCTCGCTGGCGCCCCGGCGGATGTCGAAATGCACGGCTGGATACTTGTATTGATCGTCCGGGTGGCCGCACAGGATAAACGGCAGTTTGAAATCCAGCGCTTTGTCCAAATACTCCGGCGGCACTTTGCCCACGAAAATTATACCGTTGTTTTCATAAACCTGTTCGTAAGGCGTGTCAAAATTTTCTAAGATTTGCAGAACAATATTTTCCTGATGCAGCACTTCCAATATGCCGTAAATCGCGCGGTTGTAATACTCGCCGGTGTAGGTGCGGAAAAAATCATTGCAGATCAGCAAAATGCGGGTGATGGTTTTATTTTTGCTGAAATAACCCAGCTCCTGCGCCTTGCGCAGAATTTCATCTTTTTTGGCGCGCGAAATGCGGTGGGGTTTATGCATAGCCAGCGACACTGTGCTGACCGACACCCCGCAGGACTCAGCAATGTCTCGCAGTTTGGTCATAACTTGAAATCAAGTATAGACGATTATTCAAAATAAGTCAAAATTTTAAGAAAAAATAGCAAAACTTTGAATTGTGGTATTGTACAATTAACTCGTTAACGTAGGACTAGACGCCTATTTTTTGCAAGGAGATGCTATGGCCAAGAAAGCGCAAGTCTTCCCTGTATCCGAGACAGAAAAAATATTCTTGGCCATCGTTAGACAGGCCAAATCCCTGCTCAAAGCCCAAGAAAGAGACTGCCGTGACTGACGCTGTTTTGCTTAATAAAAAACAGGTGCAGAGGATGATCATCGAGTCTATTCATAAGGCGCTGAAAGAAAAAGATTCCGGCGGACTGCCGGGGCGCGCCAAGCATATTGATTACGAAATCAGTATGCTGTTAGCGGCTGCGGATGACAAACCGGAATTTTGCCGCGAAATACTTTTCCAGTTGGAACAACTGAATAAGCAAAAGAAAAAAGATGTCTCATTGGAAGATTTTTTTGCCAAATTAAAGATTTGTCTTTTGGGCAAATTATTTTATCTCTCGCTAAAAGAAAATAAATTTCTGCTGATCAAGGATTTTATCGGCCGCAGCAACCGGCAGTTTGTGCTGAAAGCCGTAGAGCTGATCGAGTCCTCGCAGGAAAACGCGGTGTTTTTTCTGGACACCGTCCGGGACAAAAACTACCGGGATTTTTTCAACGGGATCATCAGCTGCATCTATAACTAGATCACCAACACTTTGGCGGGGGCAAATCCATTGAAAGCCGGCACGGAGCTAGCGCAGGAATAAGCGCCGATATTTTTCACGTAAATCACGTTGTTAATATCCAGTTCCGGCAGCTCTTCGGTCAGCGAAATGATGTCCAGCGAATCGCAGGTCGGCCCGGCAATAGTGCAAAGCAGTTTCGGCCCGCGTTTTAGCGACTTGAATTCATATTTACAGTGGTCAAAAATAATGCCGGAAAAATCCTGATACACGCCGTCGTTTATATAGTAGTAATATTTATTGTCGCGGAAAGCCTTGCCCACCACCTGCGTGATAAGTATCCCCGCGGGGCCGCAGAGGAACCGTCCCGGCTCGGCGACAATGCGCAGCTTGTCGTAAGCTTTGAACAGACGCCGAATCTCTTTGCGCAGCATAACGGCCATTTTCTCAAAAACGGTTCCATCCTCGCTGTCAAAATATTTGATCGGGAAACCGCCGCCTATGTCTAGCAGCCTAAGCGCGATGCCGACGCTCTCCGCCTCGGCGAATATTTTGGCGGAAGTTTCCAGCGCTTGAATATAATTGTTGATATTCGTGCACTGCGAGCCGACGTGAAAACTCACGCCTTCCGGCTGCAGGCCGAGGGAGCGCGCTTTTTTTAACAAATAAGTAGCCTGTTCTGGATCAGCGCCGAATTTCAGCGAAAGCTGCACCACGCTGCCGATATTGGCCACTTTGAGGCGTAGCACGACTTTAGCCTTGGGACAGTGCTTGGCGATCTTGTACAGCTCCAGCTCGTTGTCAAAAGTCATCAGATTGACGCGGTGGTCAAAAGCGTACTGCAAATCGGTTTCGGATTTGATGGTATTGGCAAAAATAATATTTTTCGGTCTCGCGCCGGCCTTGAGCACCCATTCAATCTCTTTGGCGCTGGCCACGTCAAAAGCGCAGCCCAGCGAAACAAAATGTTTCAAAATAGCCGGATGAGGATTGGATTTGATGGCGTAAAACGGTTCGATGTACGGGAGTTTCTTTTTGAAAGAATAAAATTGCTTATTTAGGACGCTTTTCAAAATTAACAGCAGAGGCGAGTGGTATTCTTTTACCAGCTTGCGGATCAAAGACTCTATGCCTTCTCTGGTCTTTGGCGCCTTGATGCTGGGGACAGAGATTGCCGCGCCCTCAGGTTCCTCAATGGTCAAGCATCTACCTCCTAGCTTAAAGTAGTAAAAACTACGGCAGCTATTCTACCAAAAATGTATTAAACTGCCACATCAATTTTTCGTCGAGCCGGCGCGGATGCGCGCGAAAATTATTGAACATCTCGATGTCCCGGCGGTTTTGTGTCGGATCCCAAGCAGAGGGCAGAGAAACAAACTCGCCCAGATACGGTCTGGCAATTTCCAGCACTTCTTTGTACGGCAGCTGGTCGGGATTTTTCACGCCTTCATTGGGATTACGCAACAGCCAGAACAGCGCGCCCAGCACCGAACAGGCCACCTGTAAAGTCGTCGCATTTTGGCGGGGCGCCAGTTTGCGCGCGGTGTCGATGTTAAGCAGGCTGCCCGTCCACCAAGATTTGTAATCGTGCCCCATTAAAAGCACGCCCAGTTCGTCGCGCCCGCTGTTAATCTCGTCCGTCAGAATTCTTTGTTTTTCCTGCAGCTTAAACTGGCGCATTTCCAGCTCGGCGAGCGACAGCTGCGCGCCGTCGCAGGGGCAGTAGGCGTAATGCACGGTCGGACGGTACACCGGCCTGCCGCCGTCCCAGACGGTCAAATAATCCGAGATCGAAAAAGCCTCGCCGTGGCGGATAACCATTCCAGTGATCTCGCCGCAGGGCACCCAAGAACGCACTTTGGTTTTCATGCCCATTTGCGCCAGACAGATCTGGTTTTGCGGCCCGTAGCTGTGAGTGATCGCATTGGGCGGCAAGGATAACTCGTGCGTGCCCCAGCCCAGCTCTGCCGGCGCGATGCCTTCCTCGTAAAAGCCCTCAATACTCCAAGTGTTTACAAACTCATTGACTGCTTTGGGCTTGTCAATGATCTGCGTGTCGCGCTCGCTGATATGAATAACTTTTACGCCGAGCGTTTGGGCGATTTTCGGCCAGTTTTCGGCGGACAGATATGCCTGAAGCTCTTTGACCCGTTGGTCGCGGGGTTTGTCTTCTAGTAATTTGCCAGCGATGTCAACCAGCGCTACTTTGACAAAATGCGACACCAGTCCGGGATTGGCGCCGTGATCTATGACCGCGGACGGCCCCGGCTTGGACCAGCTCTTGAGCATTGCGCGCAGCTCCATCTGGCGGCAGTACAGGGTGCGCTGGGATGGCGAAGTGTTTTGGGTGTCGAGATACGGATCCCATTCTTCCACGGAAGTATTGATGTAGCGCACATTATGAGCGTGGCACCACTCCAAAATTTCATTGCAGTCGATATTCCAAGCCAGATCAATGATAATGTCGCCCGCGCCGGCATATTCGGCCAGCTTGGCGTTTAGATTGTCTTTGGTGACGCGGTCTTTTTTGAAAACCACTTCCCGGTCTAAAAGACTTTTAAGAATTTCTGATTTGTCCAGAAAGTCGATGACTGTGATTTTGCGCGGGGGCATATCCAGATGTTTGACGAGCAGAGGCAAAAAACACTGCGCCACACCGCCGCAGCCTATCACCAAAATTTTCCCGTCAAATCTTATTTTCAATTAAATGTCACTCCTTTTGTGCTGCTGCGCGGCAGACAAAAAACAAGGAAATTTTTCTTAAAACATAAGAAAAAATTTCCCCCGTGTTGTAAAAGTAACATATTTCGAAAATGATAGCAAGATAAATTTTGAAAATTTTTTTAGTTTTATGCTAAAATTATTTTTAATAATCCGCTCTTCATTTAAGCGCTGGGGTTTAAGCTCTTAAATGAACGGCGCTAGGAGTAGTTATGGCTCTGACAATGCCGCGCTTAAAACAGCTGCAAAAACTGCAGGAAATTTTTGCGGTCAGTTTTCAGGATCTGGAATTATTAAATAACGCGCTGACGCACTGTTCCTACGACAATGCCAATCTCCAAGCCGGCGCGCGGGAACAGGATAATGAGCGTCTGGAATTTCTGGGCGATGCGGTTTTGAAACTGGTTATTTCCGAACATTTGTTTAAGACTTATCCCGGCCGAGACGAGGGCGCGCTGACCAAAATGCGCGCGGTGCTGGTCAGCGATTCGATGCTGGCGGACATCGGCGCCAAATACCGAATCGGTGAATATTTGCTGCTTAGCCGCAATGAAGAAAACAACGGCGGCCGCGCGCGCCGCTCCAGCATTGCCAATAGTATGGAGGCGCTCTTCGCGGCTTATTTTCTGGACAGCGGCTTGGCCGCCGCGCGCGGGCTGATTCTTAAACTTTTCGCGCCTGTTTTTACACAGGAGGCGGCGCTCGGCGATTATCAGGATTATAAATCCGTGCTGCAGGAAAAACTGCAGGCCCTAAGCTGGAAATTACCCGAATATCGTGTTATACAAGAGACCGGACCTGAGCACGAAAAAATCTTTATCAGTCAGGTAACCGCAGGCAAGGGACTCAAAAAATACAGACAATCCGGGCAGGGCAGAACCAAAAAAGAATCCGAACAACGCGCCGCCCAAAATCTGTTGGAACTGCTGGCAGAAGAACTGGTGACGGAGAGTGTTTGAATGCATCTGAGAAAGTTAGAGTTATGCGGCTTTAAGACTTTTCCAGACCGCACAAGCTTGGAATTTACGGACGCCAGAGGCATCACCGCGATTGTCGGCCCCAATGGCTGCGGCAAGAGCAACATTATCGACGCCTTTCGCTGGGTGATGGGCGAGCAGTCCCTTAAAATTCTGCGCGGTTCCCTTCAGGAAGAAGTTATTTTTTCCGGCACGGAAGACCGCAAGCCGGTCTCGCTGGCGGAGGTTTTTCTGACTATCGATAACGCAGACCGCGCTTTGCCGGTCGACTATGCGGAGGTCGAGGTCGGCCGACGTTATTACCGCACGGGCGAGAGCGAATATCTGATCAATAAAGAAATTGTCAGACTCCGGGATGTGCAGGAGCTTTTGATGGACACCGGCCTCGGCAAAGGCTCGTACTCGATCATCGGACAGGGACAGGTGACGACCCTGCTTCACTCCAAGCCTGAAGACCGCCGGGAGCTTTTTGCCGAAGCCGCCGGCATTCATAAATATAAAACCCGCAAGCTTCTCGCCCAGCGTAAACTCCAGACTGCCGAACAAAATCTTTTCCGCCTGAGCGATATCCGCGCGGAGATTCATCAGCAGCTGGGGCCGCTGGAAGAGCAGGCCAGAGCGGCGCAGGAATATCAGGTTTTGAAAAAAGATCTGGCCGGACTAGAAGTGGGGCTTTTCAGGGTCAAGCTGGGCAGAATTGAGGATTTTAAGCGGGAGCTGGAACAAAAAATTGATGCTTACCAGCAGGTAGTCAGCGCGGCGGACTTGAGCGCGCAGGAGCTGGCGGACAAAAAACAGGCGGTCAGAAATAAGATTGTGGAGCTGGATCAGCAGCTCTCCGCGTCCGACGCCGCTTTGCAGGAAGCGCGCCGGCAAAAAGCCGAGTCAGCCAATAAACTGGACGTGGCCAAAGAACGCATCGGCAACCACCAGCAGCGTTTGCAGGCCGTGGAACAGGAAATTATCCAGCTGGACAAAAACAAAGAGACTCTGCTGTCCCGCCAGAATGAGGCCGGGCTGGAATTAAAAGCTATTGAGCGGGCGGTGCTGGAGCTGGAGGATCGTCTTTCCCGCAAAAATGAAGAGACTAAAAATATTTTTGACCGCTGGCAGACCGTCCGGCGGGAAATAGAAGAACTGGAAAATGCGCTGGCTGGATTTAACAATCAGCTGGAAAACAAGCGCTCCAAACTGCTGGGTCTGGAGTCCGGCGAAAAAGTGGTGTCCGGCGATCTCAAGCGGCTGCAGGATGCTCTGGCTGCCGGAGAGCGGGAAAAAGCGGCCTTGGGCAAACATACGGGCGAGCTTAACGCGCGCAAAATTTATGTGGAGGCCCGTATTGAAGAGCTGTTAGCCAAACGCGACGGACTTTTTCGGCAGCGCGCGGCTAAAGAAACAGAACGCAAGACCGGGATTGAGGAGCGCGGCGGAGTCAAAGAAAAATTTGACCAGCAATCTTCGCGGCTTAAGCTGCTGGAAGAAATGCAGCAAACCCGCGAGGGATTTCAAAAAGGCGTGCGTTCGGTGTTTCAGGCCAGACAGGCGGACACGGCCGGTTTTGCCGGCATAAGCGGCGTGGTTGCGGATATTCTCAGCGTGCCGAAAAAATACGAAGCCGCAGTGGAGGCCGCTCTGGAAAATAATCTGCAGGCTATTGTCGCGGAGAACAGCGCCACGGTAATGCAGGTTATTCAATACTTAAAAGAGCACTCTCTAGGACGGGCGACTTTTGCCGCTGGAGAGCTGGCCGCGCAGACAACGCCGATCGAGCCGCCCGCCGGGGTGTGTGCGCTTAATGTCGTCTCCTGCGCGGATAGATACCGGGAATTTGTCGCCGGACTTTTAGGCACGGTCTGCATTGTGGATGATCTCAAACAGGCGCTGGATTTATTGGCCGGGCTGCGCGGTTATGGCCTGACCGCGGCGGTGACTCTGGCCGGTGAAGTTGTCACGGCTAGAGGACTTATCACCGGCGGTTCGGCCGGTCAGGATACGGTTTCCCTGCTGGGGCGCCAGCGGGAGATCATCGAACTCAGGCAGGATATAGAAAAATA
The DNA here is from genome assembly GCA_031279305.1 of Candidatus Margulisiibacteriota bacterium. Lineage (GTDB taxonomy): Bacteria > Margulisbacteria > Termititenacia > Termititenacales > Termititenacaceae > JAISQA01. Next base: position 18,935 of record JAITIS010000003.1, read on the forward strand.
TTCCGGTGAACTCAAGCGGCTGGACGCCGGGTTAAAAGCCATAGAAAATCTTTTTAGCGATATTGACAAAGAGCTGCGCGGCTGTGCGGAAGAGCTTAAAAATCTGGAGATCGAGCAGGGCACCATAGCCAATGATCTGGCGCGTTATTCCATCGAACGCGAAAAACTGGACCGCGGCATCGACGCTAGCGCCCGGGAGCTGGAGCATCAGCGCGGTGAGGTCGAGCGCATTGCGCTGGAAAAACAACATCTGCTGGACGAGTTGGCTGCGCTGAACCGGCAGAAAGCGGAAAAAGAACAGGCTATTGCAGACAAAGAAGTCGCGCTCAAGCAGACGGATAGTGAAAAAGAAAAAGTAAATGAGCTTTTAACCGAGATTAAAATCAGCAGCACCAACGCGCTGGGCACCAAGCGCCAGATACAGCTCAAGCTGGAGTCTTACCGCGACGGCATCCAGCAGGCGTCTGAACAGCTGGTCGCCAAAGCCGCCGAGAAAGAAAATCTAAAAACCAGTCTGGCTGAAACAGAGCAGTTGATGCTGTTTTCCCGGAACGCCTTGCCTGCGCTGGAGCGGAATATCGAGCGGACGCTAGCCGAAATCGCCGCAGCCGGGCAGGAACGGGCGCGTTACTTCAATGATCTGGAATCCTGCGACCGTCTGGAAAAAGAGCGCAATGCCGCTGACCGTGAAGTGCGCGCCAAATTGGCCGAAGAGGAGATCAAAATGGCCCGAGTGGAGGCGGAGTATCAGGAGATGCTGCGGCGGATCACCGACGAATATAATCTGACCGTCGAGGATGTTCTAAAATCCGAGGCGGCGGTCGCGGATTATGACCGGACACAGGACGAGGTGGAAAAACTCAAACGCCGGATCAGGAGAATGGAACCGGTCAATCTGCTGGCCATAGAGGAATACGAAGCGCAAAAAGAACGGCTGGCTTTTATCGAAGCTCAATGCGCCGATCTGGAAAAATCCAGAGCGGATCTGCTGCAGATCATCAGAGAATTAGATCGCGCCGCTATAGATGCTTTTCGGGAAACTTTCCAGCTGGTTAATGAACATTTCAAAAATATATTTGTCGACCTGTTTAAGGGCGGTTCCGCAGAGCTGCATATTTTAGATGAGGCCAATGTGCTGGATTCGGGCATCGAGATTTTGGCCAGAGTGCCGGGCACCAAACGGGCGCAGTCGATGACTCTGCTGTCCGGCGGGCAAAAAGCCCTGACCGCGATCGCTTTGTTATTCGCGCTCTTATCCGCCCGCCCGGGGCCTTTTTGCATACTGGACGAGATCGATGCGGCGCTGGACGATCTGAATATCGGCCGAGTGACCGATTTGTTGCGGCAGTATGCCGAGCGAACGCAAATCATCATCATTACCCATCGCCAGCCGTCTATGTCCGTGGCGGATGCGATGTTTGGCCTGACTATGGAGCAAAAAGGCGTTTCCAAAATTGTTTCGGTCAAATTGCCGGGCGCCAAAGAAAAAGCGCTGGTTGGGGCTTGAAATGACCGCGCAGATTATTGACGGCAAAAAACTGGCGCAGAGCATCAAAGACCGCTTGAAATCGGAGATTGCCGGTCTGGCGCCCAAACCGGGGCTGGCTGTCGTGCTGGTCGGCGATGATCCGGCTTCCCGGACCTATGTGAACGCCAAAGAAAAAGACAGCCGGGAAATCGGTTTTTATTCCGAGGTGCGCCGCCTGCCGAAAAATACTTCTGAAGAAAATCTGCTGGAGCTAATCACCGGCTTAAATCAGAACCCCCAAATTCACGGACTTTTGGTGCAGCTGCCCCTGCCCGGACATATAGACGAAAGTAAAATTATTCTGGCTGTCGATCCGGCTAAAGATGTAGACTGTTTTCATCCGGTTAATACCGGCGCGCTGTTTAGCGGTTTGCCCCGCGCGGTTTTGCCCTGTACGCCGGCCGGCTGTCTGGAGCTTATCAAGACCACGGGCGTTAGTTTGTCCGGGAAAAAAGCCGTGGTGGTCGGGCGCAGCAATATTGTCGGCAAGCCCGCCGCTCTGCTGCTGCTGCAAAACAACTGCACGGTCACGATCTGTCATTCGCGTACGGCGGATCTGGCCGCCGAGATCAGACAGGCGGACATTGTTATCGCGGCCGCCGGTAAAGCCGGCCTCATCACTGGCGCTATGCTTAAAAAAGGCGCGGTGGTTATCGATGTCGGCACTAACCGGGTGGACGGGAAATTAACCGGCGACATTGATTTTGCTTCTGCTCAAGAGATCGCTGGATTTATTACACCAGTGCCCGGCGGTGTCGGCCCGCTGACCAGAGCGATGTTGATGCAAAACACATTGAATGCTTATAAAGCGCAGCTCCAAAAATAATTTTTAGAAATCCAGATTGGCCGTAAAAATATTTAGGTTCAAAAACCTGACCGGATCAACCGGGCGGTCATAATAGCGCACTTCATAGTGGCAGTGATCGCCTTCGGATAGGCCGGTGGAGCCGACGCGGGCGATAAGCTGGCCTTTGCGTATTTTCTGGCCGGCCTCGACCAGATTGACAGAATTGTGTCCGTACAGCGTGCTAAAGCCGCCCTGATGCGCCAGCTCCACATACCAGCCGTAGCCGTTGCTCCAGCCGGTTTTTTTGACTGTGCCGGAGGCCGTGGCGTAAATCGGCGCGCCGCGCCAGGACGGCAGATCCACGCCGCTGTGAAAACGCACCGCGCTTAAAATCGGATGCTGGCGCCAGCCGAAACCGGAGAAAACATAGCTGTTATGCACCGGAAAAACAGACGGCGTGTATTCCAGCCGTTCTTTATAAGCCTGCATATCCGCCTTTAACTCCTGAAAAGATTTATCGTAGGTGGCAATTTCCTGTCTGGATAGTTTGAGCAGATGATCAGCCGCGGACAGGAGCGGACTAGCCGCATCCGCGGGAGCCAGCGCGTAAACCGGATAATTGATGCTGGGATAAAGCGTTTTGTGCAGCCGGCTTTTGCGCCGGTTTTCTTTTTTGAGCCAGGCCAGTCTGTCCGCGCCACGGGCGGCTTTTTGCCGGCCGGCCAGCGCGGTTTGGATATTTTGCAGCCAGTATTTGGCCAGCTGTTCCGCGCTTAACGGCTCCTGTAGTCTGGCCAGATCAGCCGGCAGGACGACAAATATCGGTTGGCCGTTGATATAGGCGTATACCGCACTGCCGGTTTTGCGGGTGGTATATCTGCCGGACGCGCTGTGCCCGGCTAGAAATTTTTTTAATTTTTCCGCGGTGACCAGCGCCCGCTGGTAGGCCAGAGGTCTGGGACTGTCGTCAAAATACTCCACGACCGGCTGCCCGTCGACCAGCACCCGGCCAAATTCGCCTTTGGGCGAGACGATCCGGTGGGCGGCGACCAGCGCGTGGTCAATGCCGCTGTCGTTGTTTAACGGCCAATCCTCAAAACGCAGCAATTCTTTGATCTCCTCTTCCTGAGTTTTGAGATTGTGAATATGCTCCCGGCACTGCTTTTGTTTGGCGGAAGCCAATTTTATTTTGGTGTTTAGCAGCTGGTTTTCGCTGCGCAGGAGACGATAATCCGCAGTTCGTTCCAGCAGCGCCGCGGAATTTTTGGCGAATCCGCCCAGCAGAACAAACAAAATCAACCCGCCGGCCGCCAGACTGGACAGCGCAAACCGGCTTACGCGCAGATATACAGGCGCGTGTCTGCCGTCAGCGCAGAAGGCAAAAGTGATATATCTGTCCCCGTCGATATTTCTGCTGGCCTGCCGCATTAGCCTGTATTATACCACTAACGAAAAGCTGTATCCGCATACAGAATTTTTTTGACCCGATTTTTGGGCAGAGCAAAAACTTCCGCAATGATCTGCGCAGCCTGCGCGGTAGGCAGCTTTAGCTGTTTTAATTCCGCGGCCAGCCGCCAAACTGCCGGCGGCAGTTCCTCCCCGCCGGTGGCCCCGGAGATGATCAGCACAAACTCACCGCGGGGAGTTTTTAGCCTGCTTAAAATTTCCCGCGCCGTGCCGCGCAGATGTTCCTGATATTTTTTAGTCAGCTCGCGTCCCAGAAAACACAACCGCTCAGGCAGAATGAGCGCCGCGTCCTGCAAAGTGTCCAGTATGCGATGCGGCGCTTCGTAAAAAATCAGCGTCCGCCGCTCGGCGCGCAGGCTCTCCAGCATTTCCCGGCGCTGGCCTTCTGGCGCCGGCAAAAAACCCTGAAAAATAAAACTGTCTGTCGGCAGTCCAGAGGCGGCCAGCGCGGTGATCAGCGCGGTCGGGCCGGGCGCCACATCTATGGCGACATTGGCTTCCCGCGCGGCTTTGACCAACTGGTAGCCCGGATCGGAGATGAGCGGCATACCGGCTTCAGAAATAACCGCAATATTTTTCCCCGCCCTGAGCAGCTCCAGTATTTGCGGCACACGCGCGGCCTCGTTGTGCTCGTAGAGAGAAATTATTTTTTTAGACAGCTGATGTCGCCGCAGAAAAATTCCAGCGGTGCGTGTGTCCTCGGCAGCTATAATGTCCGCCGCGGCCAGAGTTTTTAGGACGCGCGGAGAAAGATCGCCGGGATTTCCGATGGGCAGGCCGCAGAGGATCAGCTGGCCGGACATAAACTGCTAGCGTCCGGAACGTCCTAGTTTTTCCTCCTCGTATTTTTTCTTGGAGGTGATGATGTCCATATTGACGTTGCCTTTGTAAACCGCTCCCTCGTCGACGATGAGCCGGTCGCCGGTCACATCGCCGTACACCCGTCCGGTGCCGGTGATCTCCAGCCCGTTAATCGCCTCGACCGTGCCTTTAAGTTCGCCAGAGACGATGACCCGTTTGCCGTACACGTTGGCGCTGACTACCGAGCCCTCGCCGATGTAAATATCGCCCTGCGAGTTGATCGTGCCGTCAAAATTGCCTTCGATACGCATAGACTCCTGCGTGTCTAGGATGCCTTTGAAGCTGGTGTCCGGGCCGAGTATCGTATAAATGCCGCTGTAATCTTTGCGTCTTTTTTTGCTGCCCATTTTTTACCCCCTGCGCTTTAATAGTAGCACTTATTGCACTAGGCGACTAGCCGAGCGGATATTGAGATTGAGAAAAGCGTCCGGGTTGATCGCGCTGTTTTTGTATTCCACCTGATAATGCACGTGCGGCCCGGTGGACAGGCCTGTCGAACCGGCATTGGCGATGGCCTGACCTTTTTTGATCCGGTCGCCGCGTTTGGCCAAATTGCGCTGATTATGTCCGTAGAGCGTGCGGTAATTATTCTGATGATCGATGATGACGCAATTGCCGTAGCCGCTGATCCAGCCGGAGTAAGTGACATAACCGTCCGCCGCCGCCCGCACCGGACAGCCTTCCCAGATGGGAATATCCACGCCGGTGTGCAGGGTGGATTTGCCGCTGAAAGGATGGATGCGCAGTCCAAAACGCGACAGCACCGTTCCGGGCACCGGACTTTCTGAAGGCAGATAATTAAATTTGCTGGCGATTGCCGTGCCCAGATCGTGCCAGAATTTTAATTCATTGTTTTTGGCGGATATGTATCCGGCCAGCGCGGCGATGTTCTGGGATATAGCCTCCGGCAAATCACTCTGCTTCAAATCGCCGGTTTTTCTGTTCGGCATTTTTAACGGCAGTTTTTTTAAGCCCAGTATTTCTCTTAATTCCTGATCGCGCTCTTCCAATTCGCGTATGCCGGTCTCCAGCTCTTTGGTTTTCTGGTAAAAAGTTTTGATCTGCGCGGCTTGCGCGCGGTTTTCCGCCTGCAGGGCGTAATAATGCCCCAGCCTGGCGAAAACATAGACAGAGTACAGGAAAAATATGATGAGACCGGTGGCCAACGCGGCCAGAAATATGCCCAGTAACCAGGCCAGCCAGTGCGGCAGATTTAGGCGGAACACTTCCCGCGTAGAATTATGCGGCAGCACCATAAAAGTGACATATCTTTTCCGCTCGGCGCTTTCGCGTTGATTAACCATAGCGCTTACATTTTATAGAGGGTTGGAACTAAAAGCAATAATTTTAATGTTTGATTGGAAATTAGGATTTACTCGTATCTTAACGCCTCTATCGTGTTTAGATTGGCCGCCTGTCTGGCCGGCATCAGGCCGAAAAGCAGTCCCACGCCGATAGAAAATCCCGACGAGAGCAGTATCGAAGCCGGCGAGACATATGTAGCCCAGCCTAAAACTCTGGCGATGATAACCGCCGCCGCCCAGCCGAGGAGTATGCCGAGCGCGCCGCCGCAGCTGGTCAGCACGATAGACTCGATCAGGAACTGGGACATAATATCTTTTTGGCTGGCGCCGATGGCTTTGCGCAGGCCGATCTCTCTGGTGCGCTCGGTGACGGACACGAGCATTATATTCATAATGCCGATGCCGCCGACGACCAGCGCGATAGCCGCCACCGTGCCGAGCAGTATGCTCATCGTCAGAGAAGTGGACTTGATCGCCTCCTGCATTTCGGACATATCCCAGATGTCGATAGAGGCTTCGTCCGCCTCGGACAGCTCTGTGGTTTTACGCAGAGTTTGTTTGATAGCAGTCTTGGCGCCGGTGATGTTGGGCGCCGCGTCGATCTCGACTTCGATACTGTCCAAATATTTTTTGGCCATAGCGCGGTGCATCGCGGTGGTCAGCGGGATCAGCACAATATCGTTGCCGTTGCGGGAAAAACCGCTGTCAGGCAGCACGCCGATGACTGTAAAATTTTGTTTATTGAGTTTTATAGTTTGGCCGAGCGGATCCCCGCCGGTGAAAAGTTTTTCCACGATAGTCGAGCCTAACACAGCCACGCGCTGGCGCTCCTGCATTTCCCGCTGGCCGAAGAAACGGCCGTAAGCCGGCTGAGAGTTATGCATACGGGCATAGGCCGGCGATACGCCGTAAACCGTGGTGTTCCAGTTAGCGCTTTCATTGGCGACCTGCGCGCGTCCCGTGACCTGTCCGGAGACGCGGGAGATATGCGGCACCGCGGCCAGCTCTGCCAGATTGACCAAGGTGAGCCTGCTGTAAGCCGCGGCGCCCAGCGAGACACCCGTGGTGCGGGAAGATCCCTGCCGGATAGTTAAAAGATTGGAACCGAGCGAGGTGAGATTGGCCTCGATAGACCGCGAGGCGCCGCTGCCGACCGCTAACA
>JAITIS010000019.1 GCA_031279305.1 Candidatus Margulisiibacteriota bacterium
CAAAATTTATTGATAACACTGTGAATAAAATCGCCGAAAATTTAGAGCGTGCTATTGCTGACAAAATCGATAAGTTATAATATGTCCGTATGGCGGACGATAGTTTAATTAGCGACCTGTTGGTGTTAGGATTTTTCGACAAGGATAAAAACAAGTCGCCAGATAAACCGCTTCCCAAAGCCAACCAAGAAAAAATGTTAAAAAAAATATGGTTTTGGAGCGTTGTTTTTGTTTTGTTTTATGCGATTGTTTGTTTGATTGCTCTGGCATTAAAATAAACCACATCAGTTTTTTGACTTTATTTTTTACTAATCTAATATGTTTGTATGGTTGAAAAACAAGTCAACGTAAATGTAAACGCCAAAGATAACGCCAGCTCAAAAATAGGGACGTTTACTAAAAATCTAGGCACGGTTGCCGCCAATTTTAACGCCTTGAAACAGGCCGCGCAGCCAGTATGGGGCGGAATAAAAGACCTTATAAATGCTTTTCAGGAGCAGGAAAAGGCCAGCGTAAAATTATCCACCGCCCTAAAAAATCAAGGAACTTATACAAAACAAACCCCAAAAGACAGCGAGGATTATTCCTCGGCCTTACAAAAAAATTCACTATATGGCGGTATGGCGCAGGCTATCGCAAATATGCCGACTAGCAAGCTAGAGTCCTCTCCAGCGAGGCCAAACATTTTAAGCGAAAAAAACTTTTCTGACGATCGTTATTCCACCTGTAGATTGTCAAAAACAATTCCGCCGGTGCAGTCCTGCAGGCCAAAATACAATTTGGCGAATTTGGCGCCTTCCGGCGCGCTGAACTCCGCCTGAAACTCTTCCCAGCCGCGCGAGCTGCCGTCAAAATATTTCAATCCGTCTGGCGCGGCTTGCAGCGGCTGCATTTGTTCGTCCAGATATTCGGCGTAGACGCGCCCCTTCTGCCAGTCTTGGCTGCCTGGGACGATTTCGCTGTAGATGACCTCGCCGCTTAGCCGGTATTTTTTGCCGGCGGCGACCGGAATAACCTGCGAACCAAAAGTCCACTCCGGCTCGGTGTTTGCGATAAAAAGGGCGTTGTCGTGGCCGGAGGCGATGTTGCGAATGTCAATCTGCCCCTGTCCCTGTATTTCCCAGTTGCCCCAGATTTCAAAATCCCCGTTTTGCAGGATCATCTCCGGCGCGCGTCTGACCGTGTAGATTTGCAAGTCGTCGTAAAGCACTTCCCCGGAGGCGTCCCAGAGGCCGATCAGCACTTTGGCGGTCACAGCCTTGGGTGGGACGACCACATTTTGAATAAACATCTGCCAAGCGAAACTGCCGGTCTGGCTGGCCGCGTCATAAGGCTGATCGATCTCGCGCTGTGCCGCGTCATAAAAAATCAGCTGCACTTTGGCGCCGTTCCAGTTGGCCCCGCGTCCCTGAATATTCTGTCCCCGCCAGTAGCCGACTATCACCAGCTGATGTTCGACCGGCAGATTGAGATTGAGAAATTGCGCGCCGATAGAATAGCCCGGCTCCGTGCGGGAGATACGGAGGCTTTTGCCGAAACTTTCGGCTATGGGGCTGGAAATAACCGCTTGATTGTAAGGCTGTGTGCCCCAGTACAGCGGCAGTCCTTGGGTTGTCATACCCTCGTCAAAACTGCCGTTGCGCAAAAGATTGACCGGCAGTCCCGGCTCCGCGGCGCATAATATGCCAGCCAGCCCCAATGCCAAAAATAGTTTATGCATAAAATCCCCCCGTCGAAAAAGCTAGTTTATTATACCAATTTTTTCAGGCTGTCTCCACGGCTGAAATCCACGCGCCGGCCAATACTCTCCGCCAGCGGCGCCATACAGAGCGCGCATTGTCCGGTCGGCTCGCTGACACAGCGTTTGCCGGGATAGATTTCATAGTTTTTTTTGTAAGCCAGCGGCGTAAAATTGGGCATCAATACATTGGCTCCGGCTTTGAGTCCGTCGAGGCGATAATCTCTGTCCAGACTGCCTAGCGCGGTGGTGGCCGGCAGATGAGCGTTCTTGGTGAGCAAGCGCGTGAGCGCTACACAGCGCAGAGTGAGGTCAACACTGCCCTTGGGCAGGTCTCTTAGCGCCGTGGCTTGATGCGGTATCAGAGGGCCGAGACCGATCATATCGAAATCTCTGTCTTGAAAAAATAAAACATCGCCGGCCAGTATTTCCGGCGTCTGTCCGGGCAGTCCGACGATAATGCCGGAACCGGTCTGGTAGCCCAGCTCCTGCAGATCGTCCAGACAGCGCAAGCGATTGGCGAAGCTCATCCCGGGGTGCAGTCTGCGGTACAGTGCGGCGTCGGTGGTCTCGATCTTGAGCAGATAGCGGTCCGCGCCGGCCTCGCGCCAGAGCCGGTAAATATCTTTGGATTTTTCACCGGCGGAGAGCGTGATCGAGAGCTGAAATTTTTCTTTTACCGCGCGCACGATGCCGGCCAGCCATTCCGGGTCTAACTCCGGGTCTTCGCCGGACTGCAGGACGATGGTCTGTATACCGCCGGCATAGATCATTTGCGCGGCGTCGATTATTTCCGCCGCGGACATCTGGTAACGCGGATTATTTTTATTATTTTTGTTCAGTCCGCAGTAGGCGCAGGAGCCTTGACAGCGGCTGCTAAATTCGACTATGCCACGCATTAGTATGCCGTCGCCGCAGTATTGTCGGCGCGTCTCGTCCGCGCGCGCGAAAAGTTCCTGCACTCTGGCGCGGTCGGCAGTCTGCAAATATTCGAGGATTTCCGTCCGGTTCATAAACCCAGTTTTTTTAAGGCATTTTGCAAATCTGCCGGATCTCGGGCTGCGGCCTGTAAAATCTGGCCGGTGCACGGATTGGTGAATTTCAGGCGGCAGGAATGGAGCATCTGCCGGGGTATCTGCCGGTACACCGCCTGCTCCAGCGCGCCGGTCTGATAGGTGTTTTCGCCGAGGAGCGGAAAACCAGCCCGGCTGAGCTGGAGACGGATCTGATGTTTGCGTCCGGTGATCAGGTTGGCTTCAAAATAACTGGCCAGCTTGTTGGATTTGATTATGGTGAACCGCGCCGCGGCGGATTGTCCGTTAATATTCTGGGTCAGTGTAAAATGTTTGGCTAACCTGCTGGACAGATCTCCCTGAACGAGACCGCGGTAATATTTTTCCACGCCAAGATTTTTGAACACTTCGACCAATTTGGTAAAAGCGGCATAGTTTTTGGCGAAAATAACCAGCCCGCTGGTGTCTTTATCCAGCCGGTGCGCGGCCACCAGCCGCGGATTTTTTAAATCCGCGCGCAGCATATTTTCCAGCGAATGAGGATGCTCATTGACGATAATCCCGGCCGGTTTATTGATGATGAGATAATCGCTGTCCTCGGCGGCTATGGCGTAACGCGCCGCAGTCGGACTATCCTGCACTTCCACTGTGTCGCCGGCGTTTAGCCGGTATCCCGCGATCCAGACCCGCTGTTTATTCACAAAAACCTTTTTTTGGTCTAACAATTTTTTAGCGCCGGCGCCGGAGATGCTGAGCTGTCCGCTTAAAAAATCTTTGAGCGCCGCGGCTTGAGCGGCCTTGAAACTTCGCATAAACGGGATTATATCACTAACTAAAATTATAAAATTGTGCCGTCTGGCGGACGCAGCCTTGTTTCTCCCTCCCCGATGTTATATAATGAACAATACGAATGGGGGGATTTCAATGGGCTTTTTCAAAAGCATAGTTGATTTTTTGGGTTTTGGCATCGAGGATAAAAACGAACCGCAGGGCAATGTCGGTAAAATGCTGTCCCGGCCTGCGCCGCCGGCGGAGCCTGAACAGCCCGCCACCACGCTGAAGATACCGGAAAAGCTGGACAAAGAAAAAACCAATATTCTCATCATCGAGCCGCGCAATCTGGACACGGACTCGCAGGAAATTCTGCGTCTCCTCAAAGAAGGCCACGTGGTCATCATCAATAACAAATATCTCGATACGCCGAACACCCGCACTTTGATGGATCGGGTGTTAGGCGTGGTTTACGCTTTTGACGGCAACCTGCAAAAAATCGGCGGCGGAATATTTTTGTGCGCGCCGCGCAGTGTAAATGTGGTCGATGACGCGCAGAATGAGATTATTTTCAATGAAGATTTTGCGCCGGCCCCAGCCGCGCCGGTGCAGGCCGCTTATGCCGCTACCGGCACTTATGATCAGCCCTCAGTGTATACCCCGGCTTCCGCTTATGCCGCCGCTCCGGCTCCCCAGCCTGCCGCCCGTCCCGCCGGCGCGCAGAGTTATTATTACTAAGCGCGGAGTTTTGTTGCCAGAAATTAGCGCTTATTGTAAACTACCTGCCCTTTTTAAGGAGCTTTTATGAAAATTTTGAAAAATAAAAAAACTGATTTTACCGTGACGCTGGAACTGGAAGCCGATTACACGGATATTGAAAAAGCCACCGAGCCGGCCTATCAAGAGCTGGTCAAAGACGCCAAAGTTCCGGGGTTCCGGCCGGGCAAGGTGCCGCGCCCTGTTTTTGAAAAACATTACGGACGGGAAATGCTGGTGCAGCGGGCTTCCACCATAGTGATGAACGACTGTTACAAACAGGCGGTCGCTGCGGAAAAATTGGAGCCGGTCGATTATCCCAAAAATGTGGAAATCAAAACCTTGGAAAAAGACAAGCCTTTTGTTTTTACTCTAGCGGTGGACGTCAAGCCGGAGATCAAGCTGGGCAGGTACAAAGGCTTGAAAATTAAAAGAGATGCGGCGGAGGTCAAGTCTGAAGAAATAGACCGCGAGCTAAATCAGGTGCGCGAATACCACGCTGAATATAAAAATGTCGAGCGTCCCGCGCAAAACGACGATCTAGTCGGCTACGCGCTCAAGGCTTTTGCTCTGGACGGCCGGCCGCTCGCCGAGCTGGCCAAAGAACGCACCGGCACGCGGCTGGGCACCAATTTTATGTCGCCGGATTTTGACCGAGAGATCGCCGGAATGAAGATCAACGAGACTAAAAAATTCCGCTGCCGGGTGAACGCGGATTATTTTGTAAAATCCGTTGCTGGCCAAGAGATAGATTGCGAGGTCTTGCTGCTGGAGATCAAAGAACGGGTTTTGCCGGAATTAAATGATGAGTTTATCAAAAAAATCAGCGCCAAGCAGACTGTCGCGGAAATGCGCGAGGAGATCAAAACCAATCTAACTGCCCAGAAAAAAACCGCGGCGGATAACCAAGCCAGAGAAAAATTTATCGAGGAACTGCTCAAAGAAAATGATTTTACAGCGCCGCAGGCGCTGATTGAAGATAAACTTAATGTTATTCTGCGCAATCTGGAAATAGACCTGCGCAATAAGGGACTGGAGTTTTCCCGCTATCTGCAGGCGCTGAATAAAGACGCCGCCGCTTTGCGCGCTGATTATCGTCCGGTGGCCGAAAAACGCGCCAAACTAGACTTGATTTTGGAAAAAGTGGCGGAAAAAGAAAATGTCCGTCCGACAGACGCGGAGATCGAGGCGGAGCTGGATAAAATAATGAACAGCGGACGACAGGAGCCGCTGAAACCCGCAGAGCTGGCTAAATTTAAGAAATCCTTGCCGGAAAGCGCCCGCAAACAAATAATTTCCTACTTGACCGAGGATAAATGTCTGGAGTTTTTATTGAATAATGCTAAAATAACAGAATAAAATTTATTGAGGGGGTTGTTTATGGCATTGGTTCCAACAGTTATTGAAAATACGGCCAAAGGCGAGCGCGCTTTTGATTTATATTCACGTCTGCTCAAAGAAAGAATTATTTTTATTCAAGGCGAGATCGATGATATCACCTCCAGCCTAGTCGTGGCGCAGCTGATTTTTCTGGCCTCCGAAGACAAAGAAAAAGATATTTCCCTGTACATCAACAGTCCGGGCGGCGTAGTGACCGCAGGACTGGCTATTTATGACACGATGCAGTATATCGATCCCAAAGTTTCCACTATCTGCGTGGGACAGGCGGCCAGTATGGGCGCGCTGCTGTTAGCCGCCGGCGCCTCAGGCAAACGCTACGCTCTGCCCAACGCGCGCATTATGATTCATCAGCCGATTGGCGGCGCGCAGGGGCAGGCTACGGATATTCAGATACAAGCCAATGAGGTAATGCGCTTGAAAAAAACGATCAACGAGATTTTGGTTAAGCACACCGGTCAGACGCTCAAACAGATCGAAAAAGACACCGACCGCGATTTTTTTATGTCGCCGGAAGAAGCTAAAACTTACGGACTGGTCGATGAAGTTATTATTCCCGGCGCGAAAAAATAACGATGGCCGGCTTTGCCAATACTATTCAAACCTGTTCTTTCTGCGGACGCAGGCAGGATCAGGTCAGGAAATTGATTTCCGGGCCGGGCGTCAATATTTGCAATGAGTGTGTAATTCTCTGCAAAAATATTCTTGATGAGGAATTCAATCCGGCGCAGGCCAAGACAGACAGTATGCCGGCGGAGTTTGCGCTGGAGACGCTGAAAACGCCGGAGGAGATAAATAAAAATCTGGACAAATACATCATCGGGCAGGCCAGAGCGAAAAAAATAGTTTCGGTCGCTATTTACAATCATTACAAGCGCCTGCTGGCCAACCGGGACAAAAACAATGCTGATCCCACGGAGTTAGCCAAAAGCAATATTCTGCTGGTGGGCCCTACCGGCTCCGGCAAGACGCTCATCGCCCAGACTGTGGCGCGTTTTCTCGATGTGCCTTTTGCCATCGCGGACGCGACGACGCTCACCGAAGCCGGTTATGTCGGCGAGGATGTGGAAAATGTGCTGGCTAGGCTGCTGCAGGCGGCCGGCGGAAACTTAAAAAAAGCCGAGATGGGCATAGTCTTCATCGATGAGCTGGACAAACTGGCGCGCAAATCTGAAAACCCATCAATCACCCGCGATGTCTCCGGCGAGGGCGTGCAGCAGGCCCTGCTCAAGATGCTGGAAGGCACTATCGCCAATGTGCCGCAGAATGCCGGCGGCCGCAAACATCCTCACGGCGATTTTGCCCAGCTGAACACAACCAATATTCTTTTTATCTGCAGCGGTTCTTTTGCCGGCATAGAGGATGTGGTCTCCCGCCGCGTCAACAAGCGCACTATCGGCTTTGAGACTGCCGCGCAGAAAAAACAAAGAGAACAGCGCAAAGAAATTATTTACGCGGAAATAATGCCGGAAGACCTTTTGAAATACGGCCTCATCCCGGAGCTTATCGGCCGGCTGCCGGTGATTGCCTCGCTTAGCGAGCTGGACAAAGCCGCTTTGATCGAAATAATGACCAAGCCGCAGAATGCCCTTGTCAAGCAGTACCAAAAACTGTTGCGTTATGACAATGTGGAGCTGACTTTCACGCCGGATGCATTGGAGACGATCGCCGGCCTCGCGCTGAAACGTAAATCCGGCGCGCGGGCGCTGCGCGCGGTGGTGGAAAATATAATGCTGGATATTATGTACAGCGCGCCGGAGCAGAAAAAACAGCGCGAGATCATCATAGACAAAGATAAAGTGCTGGAAGTGCATAAAAATTCCGCAGCCCAGAGCGCGGCGGCTTGAGGACAAAACGGGGGATAAAATGAAGCCTTTGATCCCTGTCCGCAACATTGTGGTTTTTCCGGGTATGATCATTCCGCTTTTTGTCGGGCGCGCCTCTTCGCTGGCCGCGCTGGAAGCGGCCTATGCGGGCGACAAACTGGTGCTTTTGGCCGCGCAAAAAGATCAGGACAAAGAAGACCCCGGAGCGGAGGATTTGTACGCCTGCGGCTCGCTGGCCAAGATCGCGCAGCTGCTGCGGCTGCCGGGCGGCACAATCAAAGTGCTGGTTGAGGGGCAGAAACGCGTGTTTTTAAGCGCGGTTGACCAGGCGGATTATTTGCGCGCCGAGTGCACGGAGATTTCTGACCTCATCAATATTGATGAGAAACTAGAAGATATTTTGCGCCGCACGGTGGCTAAATTTGAGGAATTTGTCAAAGCCAATAAAAAAGTTCCAGTCGAGACCCTGATGTCGATCGTCAATGTCGATGATCCCGGCCGGCTCAGCGATCTGGTCGCCTCTTACCTGACTCTGAGCCTGGAGGAAAAACAAAAACTGCTGGAGCTGCCCAGTGTGTATGAGCGCTTGAGCCTGCTGAATACTTACTGCACGCGGGAGATCGGCCTGCTCAAAGTGGAAAAAGGACTTGATACCAATGTGCAGACTCAGATCGAGAAAATACAAAAAGAATATCTACTCAAAGAAAAACTTAAAGCTATCCAAAAAGAGCTGGGCGAGGGCGGCGGTTTTTCCGAAACGGAGGACTACCGGCAGAAAATCACCGCCGCCGGACTGCCGCCGGAAGTGGAGTCCAGAGCTAGACGCGAGCTTTTGCGGCTGGAAAAGATGCAGTCTTTCAGCGCGGAGTCCGGCGTGATCCGCACTTATCTGGACTGGCTGCTGGATCTGCCGTGGCGGGAGTCTGCCCCGTCGGTTTTTGATCTCAAACAGGTGGCCGCCGCTTTGGAACAGGAGCATTACGGCTTGTCCAGAGTTAAGGATCGGGTTTTGGAATATTTCGCCGTCCAGCAGAACACCGGCCGCCCCAATGCCTCCATCATCCTCTTGGCTGGCCCGCCGGGCGTGGGCAAAACTTCCGTGGCGCAGGCCATAGCTAAAGCGCTGGGACGCCAGTTTCACCGCATCACGCTGGGCGGACTGCGCGATGAAGCGGAGCTGCGCGGCCACCGGCGCACTTATGTCGGGGCTATGCCGGGCAAAATAATTCAGGCTTTTGCCCGCGTAAAAACCGGAGATCCGCTGATCCTGCTCGATGAGATAGACAAGATGGCGCGTGACTCGCAGGGCGATCCTGCCGCCGTGCTGCTGGAGGCCTTGGATCCCGGCCAGAACAAGGCTTTTCTGGATAATTATCTGGAGCTGCCGTTCGATATTTCCCGGACTATTTTTATCGCCACCGCGAATAATGTTTATGATGTGCCCAAAGCCTTGTTAGACCGCTTGGAGATCATTCGCTTGAGCGGTTATACCGAAGAGGAAAAACTGCAAATCGCCAAACGCTATGTGCTGCCCAAACTCTTGAGCGCCAACGGCATCAAAAAATCCGAGCTGGCGTTTACCGACACGGGGCTGCGCGCTGTCATCCGCGAATATACGCGCGAAGCGGGACTGCGCGATCTATCCCGCGCGCTCGATGAAGTCTGCCGCAAATATGTGCGCGGCAAACTGGAAAAGAAAAAGCTGTACAAAAAAGTCAGCCGGCACAATCTGCGCGGCTATCTCGGCCCGCTTAAATATCAAGACGCCAGACTAAATACGCAGGACGAGATCGGCTTGGTGCACGGTCTGGCTTGGACGGAGGCAGGCGGCGAGGTGCTGCCGGTCGAAGTGACCGCGCTCAAAGGCAAAGGCAGCCTGCAAGTGACCGGCCGTCTAGGCGAAGTGATGCAGGAATCGGCCAAAGCCGCGCTGACCTATGTGCGTTCGCGCTATGCCGAGCTGGGCTTGAAAGAAGATTTTTACAAAGAGAGCGATATCCATATCCATTTGCCGGACGGAGCCATACCCAAAGACGGTCCGTCGGCCGGCGTCGCCATAGCCGCGGCGCTGGCTTCGGCGCTGTCCGGTCTGCCGGCGCGCGGCAGTCTGGCGATGACCGGCGAAGTGACTTTGCGCGGCAGGGTGATCGCGGTCGGCGGTCTCAAAGAAAAAATCCTAGCGGCGGCGCGCAGCGGCATCGATACGATAATCCTGCCGGCGGATAATAAAAAAGACCTAAATGATCTGCCGGCCAAAGCCCGCAAAAAATTAAAATTTTTGGCGGTGAAAAATATGGATGATGTGCTTTTTTACGCGCTCAAAGGCTACAAAAAACAAGCCGGCCAGCAGAATTTCTTGCCAGAGCTGCTAGAAACCGGGGACAGCGCGGAGCGTCCGGAGCGGATGATCTAAAAAACCCCCGTGTGAAAACGGGGGTTTTTGTTTTTCAGCTTTTCAGCGTTTAGCCTATCGCGTTCTTGCCGGTCTCTTTAGTTCTGATGCGGATACATTCTTTCAAATCGGAAATGAATATTTTGCCGTCTCCGATTTTGCCAGTGCGCGCGCCTTTAATGATCGCGTCAATTGTTTTGTCCGCAAAATTGTCATTGACCGCTATCTCTACCCGCACTTTTTTGAGCAGGTTTATTTCCGAGATGACTCCGCGGTAAGCCTCCGTGTAGCCTTTTTGCTGGCCGGCGCCGATCACATTGCTGACGGTCATTTTGTGCACGTCAGCGTCGAAGAGGGCCTGCTTTACATCCGGTAATTTTTCCGGCTGAATTATTGCGACTATCATTTTCATATTGGTATGCCTCCTTTATTCGTTAGAATAGATTTCAAAACCCGCGTAGGCTTCCTGACCGTGCTCGGTGAGGTCCAGACCTTTTAATTCTTCCTCGCGGCTGGCTCGTAAACCGATAGCGTATTTTGCCACTGTGAAAACCGCAGCCGAAGTGGCGATCGTCCAGACAGCCACCGCGACGATGCCTTCCAGCTGAACCAAAAGCTGAGTCAGCCCGCCGCCGAAAAACAGGCCGCTTACACCATTGCCGTATTGGCTCTCCGCGAAAAGTCCCAGAGCGATGGTGCCCCAGACGCCGCAGACCGCGTGCACGGAAACCGCGCCCACCGGATCATCAATATGCAGTACTTTGTCGATGAATTCCACTGACGCCACCACCAGCACGCCGCCGATGAGGCCGATGATCAGGGAACTGACCGCGCTCACATCATAGGTGGGAGCGGTGATCGAGACCAAGCCGGCCAGCGAGCCGTTCAGGGCCATCGAGATGTCTGGTTTGCCAAATCTGATCCAAGAATAAAACAACGCGCCGCAAGTGCCAGCCGCCGCCGCCAGAGTGGTGGTAACCAGCACCAAGGAAATGTTCCAGTTGGTGGCCGCGATAGTGGAGCCGCCGTTAAAACCAAACCAGCCAATCCACAGGATAAAGACGCCCAGCGCGGCCAGCGGGATATTATGCCCCGGTATCGCTTTGGAGCGTCCGTCCGCGCTATATTTGCCGATGCGGGGGCCCAAAAATATCGCGCCGGTCAAAGCGGCCCAGCCGCCGACCGAGTGCACTACTGTCGAACCGGCGAAATCTAAGAAACCTTTTTCCGCCAGCCAGCCGCCGCCCCAAATCCAGTGTCCGACCACCGGATAAATAAAGGCGCTGATGAATACTGTGTAAAAAAGATAGGCTTTGAACTGTGTCCTCTCGGCCATAGCGCCGGAGACGATAGTCGCGGCGGTTGCGGCGAACATCGCCTGAAAAAAGAAAAAGCCGATGTCCCACATGTCCGAAACGCCGTTAAGCAGAAAACTATTTGTGCCCCAAAGGCCGAGCTTATCAGCGCCGAACATCAAGCCGTAGCCGACAATAAAATAAACCGGACAGCCGAGCGAAAAATCCATCAGATTTTTGGCGATGATATTCACTGCGTTTTTCGCCCTAGTAAATCCCGACTCGACCAGAGCAAAACCGGCCTGCATCCAGAACACCAGAAAACCGCCGAGCAGCATCCAGACCAGATCGACAGACTTGGCTATGTCGCTGATATTTTCTCCAGCCGTGACCGCATCTGCCGCGCAGCCCGCCGTGACGAACAACAGCGCCAGCAGACCGCGCGGCACATTCCTTTGCTTAAAAATTTTTAACATTATTTTTGCTCCTTTCTTAAAACTGCTTTTCAGAAAAACTTTGCGGCTTTATCTTTTATGACCTCCCTTCCTGTACGGAATAGCTTGTTTGCGCTTACACAAACAAAAAATGTGCCAGTTGAAAATTTGGTGTATCTACGCTGTTTTGAGAGGCAAAGTGACACTCTAATATACTAAAACGTAATTATTTGTGGATAAAATTACAAAAATGTATAGAAATAATAATACTTTTTTGCCGCGGCATTGGCTATAATTCAAGCCTATGCGCTGCGTAAAAATCCTGCTGTTTGTGCTGTGCTTGTTTTTGGCCGGCTGCATACGGGAAAAAGCGGATGAAGCCGTCTTAAAACGCCATATCGGCGTGCTTTTGGCCAGGTACCAGCAGGGCGTCAATGAGCTTGACAGCGCTTTGCTGGAAAGCGTGATCTCCGATCAGTTTTCTTTTTATGCTAAAGGCCGGACGGAATATATCCGGGAACTGCTGATAATGACCACGCTGATTGACCGCGTGGCTTACAGCAATATCCGCATCGAAAATTATAAAATTTTTGCCGATGTTAAGACTGAAGGCAGCGTCATTTACAGGCCGGAGGTCGAGTTGCCTTTGTTCCAAAATATTCCTTTTATGAACGGACGGCTGACCAAATATTCTATTTTTGCTTTTATGTACGAGACGGAGGATGGCTTGAAAATTCTGGCGGAAGAGCCAGTGCTGGCGGAGGAAGCCGTCGTTTGGGGCGAACGGCCTCCGGTCATACTCCAGCCGGAATTGTCGCGGCGCAGCATATCTCCGGGAGAGAATCTGGAAGTCAGTTTTCAGGTGGCCAAGCCGGAGGGCGATATAATTTTTGTTTTTGTGAATGATCAGCTGTTAGGCGGTTACGCGCTGGACGAGCATATAAATGAAGGCATCAATTACACGCTCAAGACGCCGGCCGGACTAAAACGCGGGGACAATTTCAAGGTGCGCCTGCTGGCTCTAGGCGGCAGGGTGGATCTGAATAATCCGCAGGCGGCGGAGCTGGCGGGCGCGGCTGTACAGACGTATATTTTGCCGGTAAGATGACCTGCGTTGTTTGATGATTTTTTAAGGAGCGGCGGATGAAATTAGCGCTGATCGGCGGCGGAAATATGGCGGAGGCTATTTTGCGCGGCGTGCTTGGCCGGCAGCTTTTCGCGCCGCAGGATCTCATCGTCGCGGATATTTCTGCGGAGCGGCTGGCCTATATTCAGGCTAAATATCAGGCGCCCACGACGATCAGCAATATTCAGGCCCTGCGCGGCGCGGAGAATGTGCTGCTGGCTGTGAAACCGCAGGCCATCGACAGCGTGCTGGCCGAGCTTAACACGCTGAACAATCGCCGGCAGTTCGTTATTTCTATCGCGGCCGGCGTGCCTCTGGCCAAAATAGCCGGCCAAAAAAAATTCCGGGCGGCGCGCGCGATGCCCAATACGCCGGCGCTGATCGGGCAGGCGGCCAGCGCTTTTTGCTGCAATGAACTGGCCACGCCGGCCGACCGGGAGTTTGTTTTGCGCCTGCTGCAAAGCATTGGCACGGCGGTGGAAGTTGACGAAAAAGACTTAAACGCCGTCACCGGTCTCTCCGGCTCCGGGCCGGCTTTTGTTTTCCGGCTGATGGATTATTTCATCCAAGCCGGCGCCGGCCTCGGCCTGCCGGAAAATAAGGCGCGGACGCTGGTCTATCAGACTTTTTTGGGCAGCGCGGCGCTGGCGGCTCAAAGCGGCCGGCCGCTGGCGGAGCTGATCGCGCAGGTGACCTCGCCGCAGGGCACAACGCAGGCCGGGCGGGAGATTTTAGAAAAATCCGCGGTCGCCCGGATAATAAATGACACGATCATCCGCGCCAAAGAGCGGGCTGACGAGCTGGCGCAAGGAAAATATAATATATGACCGAAATTTTGAGTCTGACGCACAGCATTGTCCGTAATTTTATCGACACCGTGGCCTATATTCTGGAGCTGCTGATTATTGTCCGCTGTGTAATGAGCTGGTTCCAGCCCAATCCCTATCATCCGCTGGCGCGCAAAATTTACGAGCTGACCGATCCGCTCCTGCGGCCTTTTCAGGGTATTTTTCAGTTCGGCGGTTTGGACTTGTCGCCGGTTTTGGCGCTGTTGGCCGTGGGCTTTGTGCGGAGTCTGCTGCTGAGATTTGTTTAGCGCAACACCAAATCGATGCGCAGTTTGTTGCGGGGATCGTCATTCAGCGGGTATTCCTCACCAGCGCAGTGAAAAAATAAATTGATGCCGTAATAATCATAAATTTTGCGCACTAGTTCACGCTCCTCAAGGCTGGACGGGTATACATAATATGAATGGAGCGCTTTTTTGAGAGAAGGCCAGGCAGGAATTCCGTAATATCTGTCAAAAAAACAATTGTAGCCGTCCGGTATTTTTAACACCTGATTATACATAATATGATCGCAAATAATTTCTCCCCAGAGATAATCTTTGAGCAGGGTGAAAGTCTGCGACCGGTTTTGAACGGCGGCCACCGGCGCGGCGGAAAAAATAGTATTTCTCACGCAGTGATACAGACTATACCCGCTGAAAAATAAATTTTTATCGGCTATCTCATCCTGAATGAGCGCGGTGTTTAACCGCCCGTCAATAGAGTGAAAATTTTTTAAGATTAACGGCTGGTTATATTTTTCGATGAAATGTGGCTGCCCGTCTTCAAAAAACACTTCATTATATGTGCTCTGGTAGATAGCGGCGTTCCGGTGGTAAACCCAGGCGCCTTTTTTATTTTCCACCTGTATTATCCGGCCGAGCTTGCCCAGCTTGGTCAGCGCGGCATTGTAAACGCGGGCGGTTTTGTCTTCCTCCGGCGCTAGAAAATGGGTTAAGAATATGACATTGTTTTCGGCGCCGGCGAGGAGTTTGGGGAGCATATATTTGGGTATCGTAAATTCTCAAAATCTGTTGCACAAAACCCCGGTTTTTTTAAGCCGGGGTTTTGTTTGCTGCTTTCGAGAGCCTCAAGCAGCGGATAAGCTATTAAACTATTTCTGCCCGAGCATATATTTCAGCAAATCCACCACGCGGTTGGAATAACCCCACTCGTTGTCGTACCACGACACCACTTTGAAAAATCTTTTCTCGCCTTTGAGATTGTTTTGCAGGGTGGCCAGCGAGTCGTAAATCGACGAACGGTTGTCGTGAATGAAATCTGTCGAGACCAGCTCTTCATCAGTGACGCCTAACACCCCTTTCAAATAACTGCCCGCGGCTTTTTTGAGCAGGCTGTCGATCTCCTCGATAGAGGTGTCTCGCTCGGCGCGGAAAGTCAGATCGACCACGGACACATCGGGAGTCGGCACGCGGAATGACATACCGGTCAGCTTGCCTTTGGTGGCCGGCAATACTTCGCCCACGGCTTTGGCCGCGCCGGTGGTCGAGGGTATGATATTCACCGCCGCCGCGCGCCCGCCGCGCCAGTCTTTTTTGGACGGGCCGTCCACGGTTTTCTGGGTAGCCGTGTAGGAGTGGATCGTGGTCATCAGGCCGGTCTCGATGCCAATGCCTTCTTTGAGCAGCACGTGCACCAGCGGCGCCAGACAGTTGGTCGTGCAGGAAGCGTTGGATACGATATGGTGTTTGGCGGCGTCATATTCTTCATTATTGACGCCCATCACGATCGTCTTGACCTCGCCTTTGCCCGGCGCGGAGATGATGACTTTTTTGGCTCCGGCTTCCAGATGGCCTTTGGCTTTTTCGGAGTCGGTGAAAAGCCCCGTGGATTCGATGACGATGTCCACGCCCAGCGCTTTCCACGGCAGTTCGGCCGGAGTTTTGGTGGCGGCCACGCATTTTATTTGGTGCCCGTTGACCACCAGCACGTCATCGCCCGCGGTGGAAACGTCGCCCCGGAAACGCCCGTGCACGCTGTCGTATTTGATCTGATAGGCAAAATATTTCGCGTCGGTGGAGACGTCCACCACCGCGACCAGATCAAATTCTTTGTCCAGTAAATTTTGCTCGACCATCGCGCTGAATACCAGCCGGCCGATGCGTCCGAAACCATTGATCGCTACTTTTGCTGTCATTTTTATGCTCCTTTTATTATGCTAAATTTCACTTTTCCTCCCGCGGAAAAGTATCGGGATATTAGTAAATAGCGCGGGTATTGTCAAACGGAGATTTTTAGAGTTTTCGCGGTAAAAATAGAATAATTTGCTGAAATTTACGATATGTAACAGGGTGATAATATGCGGCCTAAATTGATCGCTGGATTTGAGCCTGTCAATAAATCCGGATTGACAGCCGAATTGAAACAAACAGATTCAGCGCAGACAATTACAATTCTTAATATTGGCGCTGGTTCCCGCTGGCGCCATAGCTCTGCTCTGGATGCGCGGTACAGTTCTATACAGAATGACCTCATCCAGCCTCAAGGCTCCAATGCGGTTAGGCAAAAATATCCTGATTACGGCTTGCATTTTTATGACCTAGCGGCGATCGCCGCGCAAAGCGGCATTGCGCAGGAAAAAATAAATTATGTTCTGGGCGGCAATAATTTATTCTGGCAGCAGACGGACTCAGTTTATTGCCGCGGCAGTTTTTACCGCAGGCATATTTCGGAAGATTCAGTGTATATGCACAAAAGTTTGTATTATTTCACCTGTGATAATTACGGCCGGTATGCGGTCGATTTATACGATCCTTTTGAGTCCGGCGCTTTTGCGGCTTGCGAGCTGGCTGTCTCCGGCCGGCCTGTGGTTTTGCCTTATGCCGCGGAACGTTTTCGGGAAAAAGATTTGCTGGAGCAGGGCACAAATTACGGAATACCGTCTACATATGATTCTGCTTTTCGGCTGGACACCGCCCGCAGCGCGATAATTTTTCCGCAGGGACTGCGCAGGGCTGTTTATCCGCATAACGTTCTGGCCGTGGACGATCGCCATAACGCTTATCTGGTGCGGTTCCACGGCCGTTCCGTGCTCAAAGGCCCCGCTATCGAGGATATGCAGGGCTGGCTCCGGCAAAATATACCGGCTATTCAAGCGGCCTTAGTTACCAGCAACGGCGAGGATGTTTTTTTATTTGACGCGCGCGAGCGCCTGTATTATTCCGAGTCGCGTTCGCTGGATAGTATTTTGGCCAATGAAACCAGACGCTGCCAGCATTTGTTGTTCGTTTATGAGGATTAGTAAATACCAACCGGACGATTGTCAAGTATTACCGTGAGCTACCTGTACTAGCTCATCATAGTCCTTAACACCCTCTTTTTTGATGAACTCTATTGCTGCCCACCCAGCTTTCTGAACAGCGGCCCACGCCAGCGCGTCATAGTCTTTAACATCCTCTTTTTTGATGAACTGAATTGCTGCCGTCTCAACTGACTGCGGATGCTCCTGAACAGCGGCCAATGCCAGCGCGTCATAGTCCTTAACATCCTCTTTTTTGATGAACTGTATTGCCCACCCATCTTTCTGAACAGCGTCCCACGCCAGCGCGTCATAGTCTTTAACATCCTCTTTTTTGATGAACTGTATTGCCAGTCCATCCTCCTGAACAGCGGCCATAGCCAATGCGTCATAGTCCTTAACATCCTCTTTTTTGATGTACGTTATTGCTTGTCCGAACTCCTTAACAGCACCCCACGCCAGCGCATCATAGTCTTTAACATCCTCTTTTTTGATGAGCTGTATTTTCCACCCATCTTTCTGAACAACGGCCATAGCCAATGCGTCGTAGTCCTTAACATCCTCTTTTTTGATGAACTGTATTGTCAGTTCATCCTCCTGAACAGCGGCCATAGCCAGCGCGTCATAGTCTTTAACGTCCTCTTTTTTGATGTACTGAATTGCTGCCTTCTCAATTGACCACGGATGCTCCTGAACAGCGGCCAATGCCAGCGCGTCATAGTCCTTAACATCCTCTTTTTTGATGAACTTTATTGCCCGCCAATTTTTCTGAACAACGGCCATAGCCAATGCGTCGTAGTCCTTAAAATCCTCTTTTTTGATGAACTGTATTGCCCACCCATCTTTCTGAACAGCGGCCATAGCCAATGCGTCATAGTCTTTAACATCCTCTTTTTTGATGTACGTTATTGCTTGCCCGTCCCGCTGAACAGCGGCCATAGCCAATGCGTCATAGTCCTTAACATCCTCTTTTTTAACGAAACTTATTGCCAATCCGTGCTTCTGGACAACGGCCATACAGAAATCCTGATCTTTCCATAAAGGAGAGTTTTCGGAGATATCTTTCAAGATATATCTCAAAGACAATACTCCAGCTTTAATTTGCGCAATAATTTTTGTTTGCATAACAAGCTCCTTTAATTTTGGTTAATTATGTAAATATATCGTAATCAAGAAAAGAATGTTGCAAAAATATTGAAAGACTAGGATGCTGGTGATTGCCTTGAGGCTATGCCGCATCCCGACCGTCTATTATGCTTTGCGCCTCGCGCTGGAAATCCGGATCATTTTTCAGGCTGTCGTCGGCGCATTCAAACACGAGCCAGACTGTTCCCGCCGGGGCTTTTTTGAACGCTTTCAGCATAAACGTGCTGTCTTTTTTCAAACTGTCATCGGCAAAAATAGCCGCTTTCCAGTCCAGTTCGATTAGGCCTAACATAATCTCTTCATCTTTTTTCACATTGTCGGCGGCGTACCCCAGCATCAGCATATTCCCTTTGGCCTTGCAGAGTTCCCGCACAAATTCTCCATTTTCCCAGAAAGCAGGCTCAACATCGTCGTAGGAGACAGCTTTATTTTTAAGCTCGTTTACGATAGAGATGATTTTGGTTTGCATAAGCTCTCCATAACTTAATTTGTTGCGGTAAGTATATCATAGAAAATAAAGAGCGCTGCGAAAGAGCTGTCAATTTATATAAACATCTACGGATTGGCTGATGTGCCTGCGTTAGTAGTTACATATTCTATTGCGCGGCTTACAGGGTAGAATTGAGAACTGCTCCCTTCTCTAACAAAAAATAATTCTTGCTTATCGTATTGCCGTTTCAAGATAAAGAACTTGTTGCTGGGAATTATTTCAATCCGGCAAATACTTTTGCCATCAATAACAAGTTCGGAAATTTTTATTGTCTGTATAATATCAACTCCGAGATACGCTTTTAGCTTGCTTACTAAAATCTGCTCAAAGCTATCAAAGTTTGGCTTTTTGCTGTTTGCTCCAAGCAGTTCAAAATCACTGTCCAGTCCGGTAATTTCCCGACCGCCATCTTCTTTTTCGGATACGCCAATATAGACAATGCCGATATTGCTTCTTTTATAGTTAGCCTGCGCCGCCACCGCTTTGGCGATCTTAAATGGCATAGAATTTTCCTCTTCATCAACACTGCCAAATTTTTTATTTAATTTATTCCCCCACGTTGTTCCATTATTGAATAATCCGGCCTTAAATTCGAGAAATTGCCCCTCATTTTCAGCAATGGTATTTTCGGTGGTTTGCGCTGTATATTCACGCAAAATGGAATTAACCAGAGGAGGAAGCTCTATATCTACCATACTATAGCTTCGAACAATATTAACGATTTTTGCTAACTCTAAAGTGGTTAGTTTGAAATGCTCTTTAATAAGGGATAAGGAAATATAATCATCATCATCAGTACGAACTTTGCCAATATCTCCACATTTCATAATCATCCCGGATAACTCCAGGTCTCTTTGCGCGTCCAGAGAGAATGCGGTGACTAATAAATTTTCGTAATCAATGATGCTGTCACGCTCTATTAGCAATAAAGTTAATGGATATCGTCTAACAGCAGACCAGGCGATGGCATTATAATTGGCGATATCTTTTGGCGAAACTGATTCTATGGCTTCTTGTAATTGATCTTTTAATGTATATTCTGTGGCAATTGTTTTCGATTGCATAAATAACTCCCTAGTTTATATTCCGGTTAGAGGACGCCTGATTTTGCCAAAATAGGCTCTTGTAGTATATCGCAACTAATTTGTGATAATTGCCAAATTTTTAGGCCACGAGATATTTTTTGTGTTAGCACTCTCCCCTTGACAGTGCCAATCCCTCCTGCTACAATCCCCGCCGAAAATCAAAAAAAATAAGGAGGCAGAAAATGGCAGTGAAATTAAAACCCTTGCACGATAAAATCGTCATTGAGAAACCGGAGGAGGTGAGCGTCACCAAGTCCGGCATTGTTTTGCCGGATAACGCCAAAGAAAAACCCCAGACCGGCAAAGTGGTGGCCGTAGGCACCGGCAAGACGCTGGACAACGGCACCAAAGTTCCTTTTGAGGTCAAAGTCGGGGATACCGTTTACTATTCCAAATACAGCGGCACCGAAGTCAAGATTGACAGCAAAGAATACATCATCATAGCGGAAAGCGATATTCTGGCTATTGCCGGGTAAGCTATCCGCGGAATTGCGAAATGGGCGCAAATAAATATAAACTTTAGGAGGATTGAAAATGGCAAAGCAGTTAGTATATGGAGACGAGGTGTGGCGCAAGCTGGAAGCCGGCGTGGATAAAGTGGCCAACGCGGTCAAGATCACGGTCGGCCCCCGCGGCCATAATGTGGTGCTGGAGAAAAAATTTGGCTCGCCGACGATCACCAATGACGGCGTGACTATTGCCAAAGAGATCGAATTGGAAGACCCTTTTGAAAATATGGGCGCGCAGCTGATTATCGAGGTCGCGTCCAAAGCCAATGACATTGCCGGGGACGGCACAACCACAGCCACTATTCTGGGACAGGCGATTTTTAAGAACGGCCTGAAAAATGTGGTGTCCGGCGCCAACGCTATGGTGGTCAAGAGAGGCATTAACAACGCGGTGGAGAATGTCGTCGAGAGCCTTAAAAAAGACAGTAAAAAAGTGGACAGCAAAAACGAGATCGCGCAGGTGGCGACCATCTCGGCCAACAACGACGCTTCGATTGGCGACATCATCGCCGACGCGATGGAAAAAGTCGGCAAAGAAGGCGTTATCACCGTCGAGGAATCCAAAGGCATGGAAACCACGCTGGAAGTTGTCGAGGGTATGCAGTTTGACAAAGGCTATCTCTCTCCCTATATGATCACCGACCGCGACACGATGTCCGCCAATCTGGAAAATCCGCTGATCCTGATCACGGATAAGAAAATTTCCAGCATCAAAGACATCCTGCCCCTGCTGGAAAAAACAATGCAGTCTGGACGTCCGCTGTTGATCATTGCCGAAGATATCGAAGGCGAAGCGCTGGCGACCATCGTGCTGAACAAACTGCGCGGCACGCTGAATGTCACCGCAGTCAAAGCTCCGGGTTTCGGTGACCGCCGCAAGGCTATGCTGGAAGATATCGCTATCCTAACCGGCGGCACCTATGTGACCGACGATCTCGGCCTCAAACTGGAAAGCGTGGATATAGTCGATCTCGGACAGGCCAAGACCGTGAAGATCACTAAAGAAGACACGACCATCGTCGAAGGCAGCGGCGACAAGAAAAAAATCAAAGACCGCATTGCCCAGATCAAAAAAGAAATTGAGACGACAGACAGCTCTTATGACAAAGAAAAATTGCAGGAGCGTCTGGCCAAGCTCTCCGGCGGAGTAGCGGTGATTTATGCCGGCGCGGCCACCGAGACCGAGCTTAAAGAAAAGAAACACCGCATCGAGGACGCGCTGTCCGCGACCCGCGCGGCGGTAGAAGAGGGCGTAGTCTGCGGCGGCGGCGTGGCTTTGGTGCGCGCTATCTCCGCTCTGGAAAAACTGGAGAAATCCGCGGAAGGCGATGAAAAAGTCGGCGTGCAGATCGTAAAATCCGCGCTGGCCGCGCCGCTCAAGCAAATCGCGGCTAACGCCGGTTTTGAAGGTTCGGTTGTGGCGGATAAGATACTCAATGAAAGCGACGCGCTGGCAGCTAAAGCCAAAGCCAAAAACGCCGCGCACGTGGGATTTGACGCGCAGACGCTGGAGTATGTCGATATGTTCGAAGCCGGCATTACTGACCCGCTCAAAGTCACCCGTTCGGCTCTGCAGAATGCTTCCTCGATAGCCGGTATGCTTTTGACCACCGGTTGTCTGGTGGCCGATAAACCGGAGAAAAAAGAAGCTCAGGCTATGCCTCCCGGCGGCGGAATGGGCGGTATGGACGGAATGTACTAACCACTTAACAAGCATTAGCGACGTTAAGCGCTGTCCCCAAGCCCCGGCTGTTTGCGCGGGGCTTGGGGTTCTATGATAATTTTGTTGCGCGGATAACTCCTCTGCGTAAATAAGGAGGTGCAAAATTTGGTAGGACATACACTAACATATAACCAGCTGAAAATTCAGTTTTGAAACCCTTAGCAGTTAAAATCCTATCAAATAATTCTGCGTCGCCTTGTTTGTGATAGGTGCATAAAACTACCCTGAGCTTGGTTGATCTGGCCAGCAAGCTTTTCGCTCCGTTCAGTAATTGTAATTCAGCCCCTTCAATGTCCGCTTTGAGAAAATTTATTTTTTCTGTCGGAAATAAATTATCCAGAGTTATGCAATTATTGTCACTATTATCAGAAATATATTTATTTACTATAACAACTTTGTCTTTCCAAGGCGCAAAAGTTTTTTCCAATGCCGTTAGCCATTCTTTTTCAATTTCAAATAAATATAATTTCTGGGCTTTTTCTACCACAGAAAGCGCAAAATTACCTTCTGCCGTGCCGCAGTCGAGAACAACATCATTATTTTGCACTTGAAAGCTGCTGGATGCATAACGGTGCGGAGAAGAAATATCCTGTTCCACCAACAGAGAAGTGTAATAATATTGGATGCGCTGTTTATCCCAGTCCTTGGGAAAATACATTTTTTTGTTTTCATAAAACACATAATTTAACCCGCAAGCATTGTCGTAATGCACGAGAATATTAGTTGGCTTGTATTTTTTATTAAAGTTATATGGAAATACGTTTAGACCGTTTAGTTTAAGATATTTGATTATTGCTTTACGCTCCCGCAGGTCTTGTCCCAAGTATTGGGTGATGAAACGCGTCTCTAGGATTTTTCCGCGAATTTTCCTAAGCCAGAGCGGAGTTAGCGCTCTGTAAATATTTATTGCCAGTTCACGAAATTTCTGGGGGGGGGGGGGGCATTAAAAATCATT
>JAITIS010000098.1 GCA_031279305.1 Candidatus Margulisiibacteriota bacterium
TGCGGTTCACGCCGGCGTAAGCCGCGCCCAGAGAGTAATAATTGCGGGCGGACTCCTCGCCCAGCACGGCATCACGCGCCGCGGCTAAGAGTCTGGGGTAATCCTGTCTCTCCAGCAGGTCATTCAAAGGATCATAGGCGGCCGCACCCCAAGCCAAAAGACACAAAAGCAGCAAAAATTTAGGCATTGGTAATCCCCCCGGACGTATCTATAACAGAGTATACACCACTCTGGCTTTTCCACCAATATCCAATACTGTAAAAACTTCCGCGCCAAAACGTTTGCGCAAAAGCCCGCTGACCGCACCGGCCTGCTTAAAGCCCACCTCAAAAAAGACACCTTTTAGTTTTTCGCCAAGCATCACCGACTGCGCCAGAATTTTTTTATAAAAAAACAAACCCTCATCTTCCGCCAGCAAAGCGTTTTTAGGCTCATAGTCCCGGACCTCCGGCTCCAGAGTCAGATATTCTGCCGGAGAAATATAGGGAGGATTGGAGACCAAAAAAACTTCTTCCGCCGGACGGTGGATCAGAGCGGCCAGTAAATCGGAGCGCAAAAATTCTATTCTATCCGCGACCCCGTGGGCGGCGGCATTTTCCCGCGCCAGCTCCAGCGCGGCGTCCGCAATATCTAGAGCGTAAATTTTCAAGCCGGTTTTTTTCGCCAGAATAACCGGCAGGATGCCGGAGCCGCAGCCAACATCGATGATCCGTTTAATCCGCGCATTATCAGCCAGAGTTTTGAGCACTGTTTCGGCTAATATCTCCGTATCGTAGCGCGGGATTAAAACATCCTGCGCTGTCTTAAATTTCTCACCCAGAAAATAAGCCGCGCCGGTAATATACTGCAGAGGCTCCCGCCTGGCGCGCCGCCGCAAAAATGTTTTATATTTACCGCGTTCCGCCGCGCTCAAAGGCTGATCAAAACGCAGATACAGCTCCAGCCGGGGCAGATCTAAAACAAAGCCCAGCAGAGCTTCCGCGTCGTGTCTGGGCGAGGGTATGCCTTTTTCCCGCAAAAAATTTTCCGACCATTTGAGGATGTCGAGGATAGTCCAAAGTTTTTCTTTGACGATCATATCGCCGTCTGCAGTTTGGCTAGGCGGTCAGCCTGAATTAAAGCGCTGGTTATGGCGCTCAGGTCGCCGCCGCGGATAATATCCTCCAGATTGTAGAGCGTCAGGCCGATGCGGTGATCGGTGATGCGGTTCTGCGGATAATTGTAAGTGCGAATTTTTTCCGAGCGGTCGCCGGAGCCGACCTGCGTTTTGCGCAGATCTTTTTCTTTGGCCAGCCGCTCTTTTTCCTGCATTTCATACAGCCGGCTGCGCAAAACCCGCATTGCGCTGTCTTTATTGGCGTGCTGGGAACGGCCGTCCTGACAGGAGACGACCAAACCGGTCGGCAGATGGGTGATGCGCACAGCCGAATCTGTCTTATTTATATGCTGGCCGCCGGCTCCGCTGGCGCGGTAAGTGTCTATTTTCAAATCAGCAGGATTTAGCTCCACATCCACATCCTCAGCTTCCGGCATAATCGCCACCGTGGCCGCGGAAGTATGCACGCGCCCCTGCGCCTCGGTCTCCGGCACGCGCTGGACGCGGTGCACGCCGGATTCGTATTTCATCCGGCCATAGATCCCTGCGCCGCTGATCTCCACAATCACTTCTTTGAAGCCGCCTTTTTCCGCTTCGGTCAAGGAGATCACCTGAAAACGCCAGCCGTTGCGCTCGGCATAACGCCGGTACATCGAAAACAGATCCGCGGCAAAAAGCGCGGCTTCCTCGCCGCCGGTGCCCTGCCGTATCTCCAAAATCGCATTTTTGTTATCATTCGGATCTTGGGGCACCAGCAAAAATTTCAACTCTTCCGCTAGCCCGGCCAAAAGCGCGGACTGCTCTTTCCACTCCGCTTCGGCCAGTCCGCGCAATTCTTTGTCCGCCGCGGTATCGTCCACAATGCCCCTGGCTTCCTCCGCCGCCTGTTTCACTTTTTTATACGCCTGATATTTTTCCACAATATCTTTCATTTCCGCCTGCGCGCGCATCAATTCGCGGTAACGTTTCAGATCGGCGGTGACTTCTGGATTGTAAAGTTCTATTTCGTTTTCCTGATAACGCTTGACGATATCTTCCAGTCTATCCAGCATAAAACTTCAGGCCTTCGCCGTCTCCAGCGCCGCAATCGCGGCCTTGAGCATCTGGTCATCCGGACGGCGGGTGGTCAGATACTGCAGGAGCAGACCGGGCCCCAGAATAATAAAAGAAAAACATTTGGGCAGACGACAGACCAGACGGATCAGCTCATAGCTGACTCCGGCTACCGCCGGCAGCATGCAGATCTTGATGAATAGACGGGAAACCAGGGTCGTCCTGCCGAATAAAGCCAGCACGACAATCGAGACAATAAACACCACCAGCAAAAAAGACGTGCCGCAGCGCGGATGCAGCGGTGAATATTTGCGGACAGCAGCCACGGTCAATTTTTCGCCGGCCTCATAAGCGTGCACGGTCATATGCTCCGCCCCGTGGTAGCCGAAAACTCTGGCCATATCTTGGGACAATCCGACCGCGTAAAGAAAAACCACAAAAATCAAAATACGCGCCGAGCCTTCCAGCAGATTGAGCCAGAGAATATTGCCGGTATAACCGCCCTGCAGCCCGGAAAAAAGCAGAGCCGGCAGAAAAATAAATAAAAGAAAAGAGATCAGCAGCGAGAGAGCCAGAGACAGAGGCATTTCGTATTTAGCTTGTTTTTTGTGATCCTCCGGCAATGCCACGCTGACCGAAAAATCCAGCGCGTTAATACCCAGCAACAACATCTCTAGCAGATTAACGATCCCCCGCACGAAAACCCAGCCTAAAAACGGATATTTGCTTTTCCAAGGCTGGTGCTCCCGGCGCTCTGTATGCAGGCGGCCGTCCGGCGCATAGACGGCATAACCCAGCGCGCTGTCGCCTTTCATCATCACGCCTTCCAGCAGGGCCTGTCCGCCCAGCAACTCTCTCTGATCTTTTGGCATTTTTTTTAAGCCTCCGGCAGATACCGCATAGCCGCCAGTTTTTTTTCACCGGTAAAATCCTGTCTTTTTAATTTCAGAATATTCCGCGGCTCAGGGATTATAATATCTTTTTGCCCGCCGTGAAACTCCTCTAGGCTAAACTGCGGCCGCGGATTATAGGCAGTGCGGTAATGCATAGGCACGGCGTAAGTATGCGGTATTTTGGCGATGACCTCGCGGGCGGCGTCCGGAGCCAGCACACTGCCGCCGCCGACCGGCACAAACAGCACATCCACCGGACCGATCTGCGCCAGCAAATCAGCGTCGGGAATATGCCCCAGATCGCCCAGATGACAGAAGCGCACTGCCCGCATATCCCAGCAAAATATCGTGTTTTCCCCCCGCGCCGCGCCGCCGTGCCGGGACGGTATGCCGCGGATTTTCACCCAGTTTAGTTCGCGGTAACCGCCGCCCTGTATCACCGCCGGCTGGCCGGACACCGCTTCCAGACAATTATGCAGCGCGTGATTGTGGGAAATCAGCACAATATCGGCGTCCACCCGCGGCAGAGCGTAACCGCTGACACCGCTGTAAGGATCGGTCAAAACCCGCAAGCCGTCCTTAGAGTGCACGAGAAAACAAGAATGCCCCAGATATTTTATCGCCAGCATAACTAACTGATACTGAGGCCTCCGGTCGAGCCAAAGCCGCCGGCGCCGCGCGCGGAATCCGGCAGCTCGGAAATAAATTTTAGCTCCGCTTGGACTACCGGAGCGATCACCATCTGGGCAATGCGCTCGCCGCGCCGCACCGCAAAATTTTCTCCGCCAAAATTGGTCAGAATAATGCCGACCTCGCCGCGGTAGTCCGCATCGATAGTGCCGGGGCTGTTTAG
>JAITIS010000106.1 GCA_031279305.1 Candidatus Margulisiibacteriota bacterium
GCTTTAAGCCCAGCTCAATAACTTTGTTCTTAAGCAAAACCGTCCGCCCCTCTTCATTCTGGGCGACACAGCGCTTGTCCCGGGCAAGCACGGCAGTTATGTCGGCAAGTATATTCTGCATAAATAAGCGAGTCATTTTAACACAAACCAGCGCAAGCGGCGGCACAGCGGGAATACAGAAGTTTCATCTAAACTTCATAATTTCCTAACAATTATCCCGTAATATTTGCGTGAAACTTTGCAGAAAGCGAGAGAAGCAGGATGAACGAAATGCATCATTATTTATTGATAGACGGAGAAAAAGTAAAAACAAAAGTAAGGGATATTTTTATTCCGGTCAAGGAGCGCGCGCGGGAAGGCAATAAAGAAGAACAGCAGGAAGCGAACGGCGCTTATCCAATTTACTTTATAGCCACCACTCTGGAAAACAAAAGAGCCGCGGCGGCGGCGCGGCGCGCGGCCAAAATATTTAGGAAAACGCCCCTGGAGGCTAGAATTTCCGTTTTAAGAAAATGGCGGGAAAAACTAAATTATCACCGGCAGAAAATTTTGGAAATCTCTTTGGCTGAAGGCCTGTCTCTGGAAATGCTGGAATGGGAGTTTCAGATAGTCAATTCCGTGATTCTCGCGGAGGAGTCTTTATCCCGCTATGCCCAGCTGGCCGTGCCGGCGCTGCCTTCTGTCATCGCGGGCAATTATATTTTACGCCAGCCTTTGGGCGTGGTGGGCATTGTAGTGCCGTTCAACGCCGCGTTATTGCTGGGTATACTGCCTATCGCCTCGCAGATAGCTTCCGGCAACGCCAGCATCATCAAAGCGCCCAGCGTCTGCCCGCTGTCCACTCTCTATATTTGCGAACTACTGCAAGAAGCGCTGAATGAAACAGCTATGCCTTCCGGCGTCATCAATGTCCTCATCGGCATGGGCGAAATAATCATCGAGGAATGGCTCAAAGAGCGCTTGATTGACGGGCTGATTTTTATCGGCGGCAGCGGCATAGGCTTAAAAGTCGGCAGAGCCTGTCTAAAAGCGGGTATCAAGCCTATTTTGGAGCTGGCGGGCAGCGATGCCTGCGTCGTAGACAATACGGTGAGCGACTTGGCTTATATTGCCGACTCCATTGTCAAAGCCCGCTTTACCGCTTCGGGACAAATTTGTATTTCTCTAAAAAGACTGATTGTGCAGGAAGACATTTACGCCGAACTGCTGGAGCTCCTGAAAGCCGGCATCGCCAAGTTAAAGCTGGGGCTGCCCGGCGAAAAAGAAACGCAGATAGTGCCGCTGGCGCACACCGACACTATGCGTTATTTAATGTTTGCCGTCACCGAGGCGGTCAACGCCGGCGCCAAGATTATCTGCGGCGGCCATCGAGTTGATTATCAGGGAAAACGAGTGCACACCGGCTTATATTTCCAGCCCACTCTAATCGCTGAGGTAAAGGCGGATATGGCTGTTATGCAAAACGAAATCCTCGGTCCGGTGCTGCCGGCAATCGCCTTCAAGACACAGGCGGAGGCGATCGCGCTGGCGAACAATTCCCGTTTTGGCCTGCGCGCCTCTATTTGGTCAAATGATCAGGCTTTTATCCAAAATTTTGTCGAGGAGACGCTGGCGGGAAGCATTATTGTCAATGATTTTCATCTCTGGCTGGGCGGAGACGTTATGCATCTAGGCGGATTCAAGCAGTCTTCGGGCACCAACAACGGCGGCAAATATTTTATTAACGAGCTTATGGCCAGCAAATACGTCGCCGTAGGCCGAAACGCCTGAGTTAAAAGAGGCTAAAATTTTGTCGAGGCGGCTATGTTGGGCAAAACTATCTGCTTAAAAGAAAATAAATTTTCCCGAATCATTTTTTTCAGCAAGCAAGACCGGAGTTTGGCCGGAGAGTTAATAACAGCGCTGGATAAGACGCCGGCGCCTCAGCAGATCCATTTTGCGGCCGCTGAGCTGATGAACAAAGGCCAGCGCTGGCTGGTCAACGGCATTCAGCGCTTTAATCTGAACAAAATAAGCTATTTAACAATGCTGTGCCACGCCTTTGCCCTCAGCCCCGCGGCCAAGCAGAAAAAAATAATCGCAGCAAATGTAAATCGTTTTATTGCGGAAATAAACATCCGCGGCGCGGCGGAAATAAACATGGCTTTGGTGAGAACGCCCTGCCGAATCATCGCGGCTTATCAGGCCAAAGACAGCGAGGGGCTGACCGAAGCCGTGAATGATTATCGGCAGATACTGGAACAGCCTATGTACGCCAGAGGGCTGCTAGATATGGAAAATTTAAGGTTTCTGCAAAATAAATTTAAGACGATCAGCGCGGATTCTTTGAATAAGATGCTGGCCGCGCAGAATGTTTCAGCGCCAAACGCCAAAATACCGCCAACCTGGAACGACTCCGCGCCGCCGACAATTTTTAACAGAGTCCGCCGGCTATACCGCAACCTCAGGCCGATCATCCGCAATTCCTGCCGGGTCCTCGCCGGCGTTTCTTTTGCCGCGGCATTTTTTGCCCTGTTTCCCGCCGCGGATTTTCCTGTGCCGAACGCTGTCCTGATAAACACTCTGTTAAATCTTTTTACGAACAGCATTATGCTGTGCATATCCGCGCGCGGGACAAAATTCTGGCAGTATCGTCTTTCTGACATAAGCCTGCTCAAACTGTCGCAGTCGGTTATGTACAGCTCCTGTGGACTGCCCCTGACGCAGTCCGCTGCCTATCTGCTCCAAAATATTCTTGCCGGCGCGAATAATTTATTATTTGCCAATGCCGCGACTCTGCTGGGGGTCGGCTTGGCGGGCGCCGTCTATACTTTTCTAAACAACAAAGGGCGCGGCAAAAATCCTCTGGAAACCAAACTAAACACCCTGCGTCCGGTGTTCGGCAGCTCGTCAGCCCTAGCTCTCGCCGCCGCGGCTGGCGGACTGCCGCAAAATTATTTGACCCTGCTGGCGATGGTTATGGGCAACGCCTATCGCCTGATCGTGGAAGGCGCCATCAATTATTCTCTCTACAAGCGTTTTATTTACCAAAATCTCAAACAGCTGGAATTGGCCAGCAATGAAGAAGAAAAATTGATCAAATTTAATATTGAGGCTATGAGCTTTATCGAGAATCCCGGCGGGGCATCCTCCGTGCAAAGCTATCTCAACACGCTGGAGCCGCCGCGGCTCATCCGATTATTTAAGAAACTCGGACAGGATCGCTCAAGACATCTGGCCAATATTCAGAGTTATTCCTACGCCGATCCCGCTCAGGCGGAATATTATTTTTCCAACACTTATTTTAGATACCGCCAAATGCTGGCTTTGGCGGTCCGCGCCGCCGGCCAAATAAAAAAATCAAGCGAAAATCTTGAGGCCGCGGAAAACGCGGCTGACAAACTGCTCCCTAGAATTAAAAATCTCTCCGCCGCCCAAGCCAGAATGCTCCGTGCGGAAACGCTTAGCAAAACATTTTCCCGAATCTCGAAAATGTCCGCCGGGCAGATTAACGAGGCACTGCTGGCTTTATATTTAGTCTTCCAAAGCCAAGCGCTGCCGGCCATTCAAGCGTATGTTGCCAATTTAGGGGAAGAACAGCTCAGCTCCGGCATTGCCGCGGTTTTACAGCGGGAGTGCTCTCCCCGGACGCGCCCCGCCGCGCGAAAACTTTTAGCAGTTTATATCCAGTCCCTCGTCCGCAAAACCCAAAGTGAATACGCCAAGCATATTATTTATAAAGGACTAAGCTAAAAAATAAAGAGGAGCGCGCTTTTGCTAAACAAAATAATTTCTGCCGGAGAGGCCGCGGCAGTATTCTCCACAGTGGATTCTCTGCTCCAAGAAGCGGAAAAATCCAGGGCGGGAAACAGCAGACTACTGAAACCCCGGAATATTCACAGCGGCGATCCCGTGGCCGCCAGATTTAACAAAGACCGGCGGCAGGCTTTAAGCCTGAATGATTTATTTGATCAGCTGAAAAAAATAAGTCTCTCCCCGGAAGCCAAAAGCCCTAATTATCTGCCCGCCGCCGGCCAGGAATCTTTTGCCAAAAAATATTATTTCAACAATGAATTGCTGGCCGGAGCTAAAGTAACGTTAGCCTCCGCCGGCGTGTTGCGAACAGCGGACATTCCGCAATTTCTGCTCCAGACAGGCGTTTCTGCCGAACACAGTTATTTCGCCAAGCTAAAACAGTTTGTTGAAAATATTATTTTGGACAGAGTGATCGATCTGGCGCATTGGCTAAGCGCCAAAAACACATTTTTGCTCTTAACGCTTCTAATCAAAAGCACCAATAAACACTCTATCCCGTTTGATTTGGCGGCAGCCAGCCGCCAAGAGGCCTTTTATTTTTTCAGCACAATTCAGGATATCCTGATAGGAAATTTCACCAATCTGGCGGAGGTCACGC
The DNA here is from genome assembly GCA_031279305.1 of Candidatus Margulisiibacteriota bacterium. GTDB lineage: Bacteria > Margulisbacteria > Termititenacia > Termititenacales > Termititenacaceae > JAISQA01. The sequence continues at coordinate 4,394 of JAITIS010000106.1, forward strand.
TGGAAAACTACGCCGGTCGGGGCAGACAGGCGACGGCTGTCTTCAAGATTTCTTTCCACGACAAAGAGCTAAGAATTTACGAAAAACTGCTGGCTTTGCTGTTAATCATAGGCAGGATCGCCAGCCCGGGGTGCAAAATAAATATTTATTGCCCAGACAATGACAAAGCCGCCCTGCTAAACAATGTGAATTTTTACGTTTCCTTCAGCGGCAGCGCGGAGGCCGGCATCTCCTATGCGGAAGCCATCAAAACAATTGAAAATTATTATGTTTACGTGCAGAAACTTATTGCCGAGCTGGACGCGGAAAAAAACAGCCCGTCCGAAGCTGATTTTCAGGAAATAACGCCTTTGCTGCGCAAAGCGCTGACTTATCTAAACTCCGCGTCCGAAATAGAAACAGCTTATTTTCCCGGCGTTGGAATTGTCCTAAGCCTAGCTGGCAGGGAAATTATTCTACCCTTTGTTCTTGGGCCAAAGCCCAGCCGCCGGGTGTTCGGACTGCACGGCGAATATCAGCACGGCTGGGAAAATCTAAAGGTCCGGGACGGCTTTCAGCGGGCATTGCAAGCCGCAGGCGCGCCGGAGCCGGATTTTTCTATCGCTTTGGATTATCAAAGATTAAGCCCGGCTGAGCAAAATTATTTCCGTAGAATAAATCTAACGCCTTTGGCAGAAATGTATCGCCTGCCGGCGGCAGACCACGCAGTCCGGCTGATTGAGCGGATCAACAGCCCTGTTACCAAGGCGGATTTTATTGAGAAAATTATTGAGCTGCTTTATGTCAATTATAATTTCTTGGCGGAATTTGAGAAAAATCTTTTTGAGGACAGGCTGGTGTTGGCCGCCCACAACACCTCCGCCACGGACAAAGTGAAAATAGTCTGCCAAAACACGCTCAAGAAGCTGGCGGACAGTGGAAAAATATCCGCGCGCAATTACAAATCCTGGCTTACTTGCGCTGTCTCTTACCGGGAGCTGGAATTATACGCCGCTGAGCTGCTCAAAGAACTAAAAACATTTCAGAAGCACCGGCAGAGTTATAATATGATCGAATTTCTGACCGAGCTGCTGTTAAAATTTTTGCCTTTAACTCAAAAAATTAAAAGCAACAGCAGACCGGTTAAAATGCTTAATAAATTATGGCGCCTAGAAAAACAATTTTTGAAGGAGCACAATCTCAGCAAGACCGAGCGGCTGCTGGCCAAATTGACCGCTGTTTTGACGGATTTGCAGCAAGGGTTTCACAAAGAAGCCAATTTTTCCGAAGAAGTATTTTACAAGCCGCTTTGGGACAAAGCGCCTTCGGGAAATCCGCTGATCGCCAGGCTAAGACCGTTTTTTATTGATCTAAAAAATATCGCCAGAAATATTTATCAGCGCCGGACAGACGACTGGGATTTATTTATTCAGTTTATGCACGAGCTGGACGCCTGCAGAAATCAGCGCCTCAAATACGAAAACTTAATTCCCGCGCGGGAATTGTTGGCTTCTTTTTGGGGACAGGCTGATTATCCGGCGCTGCTGCCTCTCATCAATCAGGAAATGCGCAATGAAATAAAAAAATTTCTGTCCTCCGGCGGGGCGCAGTATGGGTTTGAGCAGGCCTGGTATTATCAGGACAACGGCTCGGCCAGCGCTTTTACCATCGGCTCGATTCTGGCTTATGCCAGCAGCAGCGGAATCACGCTTTCCGCCTTGGCCGGGGATATGCACAAAGAATTGGCGGCAGTGGCGGGAAGTATCCCGGGGCTAAGCAAAACCTCCATCGAAAATAAGCTGCTGCGCTGCTCAAATCCTGATTCCGGAGTTTCCCTAAACGCGGGCATTGAAAAAATACTGATCGCGCTGGTCAAAAAGCGCACGCAGAATTTGTACTGCGCTTATGAAATCGGCTTATGCTGCGACAGCCCGGCGGTCACCGGCAAGGCGATTTACAATCTGATTAAGCGCGTCGGCTCAGAGTCCGCCATAAAAATGATTGAGGGCACCGCGGCCAAATTTCACGATCACAAAAAAGTCAACAATATCGCCGTGGGCTCGCTGCTCTCTCCCGAAAATGAATTGTGCGCAGTCAATCTCCTGGAATTTAACGAGAAGGGCAAAAATTATGCTTTAATCGGCACGCTGGATATACTGCTCTGGAGTATGGGCGCTCTGGCCTGCATTCCCCAAATTGCCGACGGCACCCCGGCTGCTAGAATTCAATCCTACTTGTATATCGAGCAGGGACAAAAATGGGAAGAATTGAAAAAAGCCAAAGATAGTCTGCAGAATCTTTTGGCAAATCCCGTTTACGCGCCGGCGGAATACGAACAAAAATCCAGGACGCTGCGCGAACAGCTGATTTCTGTCTATCTAGGCTTTACTTTTCCCAAAGGCCGCAGCGGATTGGCCAGAAATATTCTGCGCGGTTCCGCCGACATATATGACTATCTCACGAGTAGTCAACTACTGGCGGAGGCTTCTCAAAAGCTGAAAAACAGTCTGCTAAATTACCATACGGACAGCACCGTCAATTTTCCGCAGATAATCCAAACTCCTCAGGCGGCGCAGGCGCTGGCGGCTCCAGAGGAATACGCTTTACAGGAGCCGCTTTTTGTGGAAAACGTGGGGTTAGTGCAAAAAATAAGCAGCGGCAAAAATATTGACTATCTGGTGTATGGAGAATACGTCGATAACAGCACCGGCAAAAAATATCTAGGACAGCGTCTGCTGAGAGACAGCAACCCTACCCTAAACAGCCAGGGCAAAAAATTGCGAGAAACCTCCCGTTCTATCAAACATTTTGCAAAAGCGCTCGAGCAAAAACTCTTAAAATGAGCCGGCTGTTTATAAAATAATCTGCTTACCAAAAAATATTTTATTTTTGCGCCTGTTCACCGTGTCAAACTTAACAAGCGAACGCGGCAAGTGTCTTTTCTGGCGCGGATTGGCCGCGCCCCATTCTAATTCCCGCTCAAATTGTTTGACATAATTGCCGGACACGATTTCAAATATCTGTATGCCGTTTTAGGTTTTTACTAACTATTCGGATTTCCCCATACGGACTGTTAATCCTACCAATGGTTGGCTTACCGGCATAGAATATCGAGGTCAAAACACCACCCTGACACCGCCCAACAAGGCTCGCCTGTGTGTCAACAGTGGCTCCCCGAGTAGGACTCGAACCTACGACCCAATGATTAACAGTCATTTGCTCTACCGACTGAGCTATCGGGGAACGAACGGGATAAATTTTATAACAAATCCGCAGAAAAATCTAATCATCAGCCCAGCGCCGTATCTAAAATCATCATAATCAAAAAACCGCCCATCACGGCCAGCGTGCCTAGATTGGAATGTTCGCCCAGATGCGCTTCCGGGATCAATTCTTCCACCACCACATACAGCATCGCCCCCGCCGCAAAAGCCAGCAGCCACGGCATATATGGCGCGATCAAACCGGCCACGGATACCACCAGCAGGCCGGACAGCGGCTCTACCGCGCCCGATGCACAACCCAGCAAAAAAGCCCGGCCGGCCGGTATTCCCTCCCGTCTGAGCGGCAGCGCTACCGCGGCGCCTTCTGGAAAATTTTGCAGGCCGATGCCCAGCGCCAGCGCCAGCGCGGACATATACAAAGCCGGTTCTCCGCCGTGCTGTGCCGCTAGCGCAAAAGCCAAGCCAACCGCTATACCCTCCGGGATATTATGCAGTGTTACCGCCGAGACGAGCAGAGTGGTGCGTTTCAGCGAACCGGGAACGCCCTCGCGCACATTGGTGAAAGCGTGCAGATGCGGGATAAAGCGATCCAGCCCGTACAGGAAAAGCACGCCGAGGATTAAGCCGCCGGCGGCGGGCAGCCAGCTGATCTGCCCGGCGGCGGCTGATTCCTCGATCGCCGGCACCAGCAAGCCGAACACCGAAGCGGCGAACATCACGCCGGCCGCAAAACCGAGAAACAGAGTCTGTATTTCCTAGCGCGACCGCCGCCCGAAAAAGAACACCACAGCCGCGCCCAGACAGGTCATCAAAAATATAAATCCGGTACCGCCGGCCGCCCAGTAAAAATCACGCATAGATCATCATTCTTGTTCCAGCAGCGCGGCAAAAGCGGCCAGCAGTTCCGGCGCGTCCCATTCGATACTCCCCGCCACTCTGGCGATAACCTGTCCCTCGCGGTCAATAATATATGTCGTCGGGAAAGCCGTGACTCCGTAAAGCGCGGTTATTCTGCCGGAAACATCCAGCCCCACTGGAAAAGAAAGTCTATTCTCCGCCATAAAAGCGCGCACGGTTTCCGGTTTTTCCGCATAATTTACCGCCAGTATTTCCAGTCCCCGCGGCTCAAATTTTTGATAGAGTTTTTCCATAGACGGCATTTCATTCCGGCAGGGGCCGCACCAGCCCGCCCAAAAATTTAAGAACACCGCTTTACCTGCCAGCTCCTGAATACTGCGCGCGCCACCGGCCGCTAACGGCACTGTAAAATCGCCGGCCGGACGCGTCCTCCGCAAAATTGGCACGCCTGCCGCGGCAAAAGCCTGCTGTGCTGGAGACAGCCCGGCGGTACTCTGCACAATTTTATTGTCGGCAGCCAGCCCTAGAAAAACAAGACAAAAAACTAAAAATATTCTGCGCAGAAAAATCTCCCCCTTAAATTTAACGGTTTAAGAAAATCAGCGTCTGAAAACGTCCGGTCAGCACCAGCAAACCGATAACAATAAGCAAAACACCGCTGATCTTTTGAATGACCGGCAAAGCCGCGCGCCAGCGCGCGGCTACCCGCCAGAAACGCTCCAGAAAAAATGCCGCCAGCAGGAAAGGCAGTCCCAAGCCTGCGGAATAAACCGCCAGATACCCAGCCGCCGCGCCGGCTTGTCCGCTCTGTCCGGCCAGCAGTAAAATACCGGCCAGCACCGGCCCGACACAGGGCGTCCAGCCCGCGCCAAAAGCCGCGCCCGCCAGCAAAGCCCCGCCTATGCCCCGCGGCCAGCGCGTGAAGCGGAAACGCTTCTCATAATTCAGAAAAGCCAGAAAATTAAACAAAATATGCAAGCCCAGCGTAATAATGATCAGTCCGGACAGCAGGCGCAGATACAGCGCCGCGCCGCCCAGCAGATGAAATCCGCCGGCCAAAAGCAGACTCAAAACGATAAAGACTAGGCTAAAACCGCAGATAAAACCAAGCGTGCGGGCTAGAAAATAGCCGTTTAACGACGGGGCGTCCTGCTTGAGTTGATCGGGAGCAAACCCGCCCAGCAGGCAGAGATACGCGGGCAGCAGCGGCAGAACACAGGGCGAAAAAAAAGACAGCAACCCCGCGATGAAAGACAATAATATTGACAGCTTATACTCCACAAGCAATTTTTATCACACTAAGAGGATTTCTGGCAATTTTACTGAATTAGAAAATACTCGATCCAAGCCGCGCCGCTGTCGAAAATTTTTAGCAACAAAATCTTTATAGTTACGATATATCCATATATGCTAAAAACCAAATTGATCAACACCGAAGACAATATTGTTTTCCTGACTCACGCTTTGCCTAAGATACACTGGACGGAAATGCCCATATTCAAGCGCACGCCAGAGCTAGCCGGGCTGGGACAGATAATCTCTCTGGTCAATGATGACAGAAATTTCAGCTGTCCGGACAATCTTTTGTCCTGCAATCCGCTGATTATCAAAAGTCAATGGGGAGAGCTGGACTTGCGCAAAAACAATAAAGATTTGCTGGATAGGCTTTCCGGTAAAAACTTATATTTTAGCGGCGGCAATTTTTACTGCTGTCTGGCCAACACGGTAAAATCGCTTTACCCTCTGCCAGTCATTGAAAACAGGGATATGACCTTTACTTTTATCGAGGATTATATCTATGTGCTCTGGAACGACGGCGCAGAGGCAGTTTCTTTGAAGCAATTCCGCGTCGGCTCAAATCGCGGCAGGATGAAAAGCGCCGAGTCATCTTATATTTTTTATAAAAATCCTCTCAATGGCAATATCAATTACTGGCAAAATTTCGCCAAGAAAAATAAAGTCAATATACATTTCAGCTACCACGGCTGGCTGTCAGAATTTTATGACAGCCCCAGAAGCAAATACACTATCGATCTGGAAGTCAAAAGCTGGAGCGAGATCGGAGAAAACTAGAAGTTTTGCAATAAATTGAGAATGATTGCGATATATCAATATAAGAATTTTGGAGGTAAATTATGCAAAGTAAACTCATATCAATGCGGGCAGAAAAAAACAGAATTTTAAGAGAAATATATATTGCTACAAGAACAAGAAAAGATCAAGACGACTATGCAGAGATACATAGCCTCCGTAATGCCAGTCCCTACATAGGAAACGACCAAGCTTTTTTACTGGAAATAACACGTAAATATCCAGAGATTAATGTTTTAGATTATGCTGGCAATAAATTACTCGGAAGTAAAAATTTTATTCTGGAGTTTGCCAAAACGCTTAGAGCTATGCGCAATGGATATGAAGAAATTCTTCCTCGCGGATTTCATCATCTAATTCAGGTTGAAGACATACTTTCTTTTTTATCTGAAGATTTACAAGAGGATACAGCCCTGATTTATGCGCTGGAAGCCATATTGGAAGAAAACATCGAGGAATATTTACCCGGATGACGGCATCCTCAAAAATAACACTGTCTTGTTCCACAAACAAAAAACAGGGATTTTTTTAAGGCCTCGCTTCACGGCGCTGCCGCTTGTGAAGTTCGGCTCTGGCGCCGTTTCATTCCATAAACAAAACAGCCATTTTTTTGATGGCGACGTCCTACTTTTCCCAGCCAGCCCTTTGGCCGGCCGGACTTCCTCGCCGGAGAGGTCTTTCCGGCTCGGTCGCAACCCAGTTGCCCGGGCAGTATCATAACGTCGGCTGCTTTGCAGCCTTGTTCGCCTCGCTTCACGGCGCTGCCGCTTGTGAAGTTCGGCTCTGGCTCCGTTTCATTCCATAAACAAAACAGCCATTTTTTTGATGGCGACGTCCTACTTTCCAACCCAGTTGCCCGGGCAGTATCATCGGCGCTGGCAGGCTTAACTGCCGTATTCGGAATGGGAACGGGTGTTTCCCTGCCGCTATCGTCACCAAAAAAATGGCTGTTTTATATTGGTCAGCATATTAAAATAATCAAGGATATTCCAAAAAAACCAAAAAGGATTCCCGCGCAATATGGAAAAACCTCGGCCGATTAGTATCAGTCAGCTGAACACATTGCTGTGCTTACACCCCTGACCTATCAACCCGGTAGTCTACCGGAGGCCTTACTCCCACAAAGGGACAGGAAAA
>JAITIS010000110.1 GCA_031279305.1 Candidatus Margulisiibacteriota bacterium
ATATTAACGCCGCTCTGGCCGAGACAACCCGCCTGATGCCAGAAATCGACGCGGTGAAATTTCTCTAGCGGCTTTAAGCCCGGCCTAGTTTTCGCGCCCGTTCTTTTTCCAGCGCTTCCTCACGTTTTTTCTCATCCATCACGCGGAAATATTTGGCCGTGGCGATGTCGTCCAAAAATTTAGTTTCCTCGCGGTTCATCAGTTTCACCCAAGCCTGACGTTTATGTTCTTTGTCTTTGTCCAGTATCTTGCGGTCTTTCATCGATTTGACCAGCCGCTCGCGCTGCTCTTCTTTGCGCTGATCAGCCTCTTTGGTTTTATTCTCCTGCTCGTTCACATCGACCTTGTATTTTTTGAGAAACTGCTGGCGGTGCAGAACGCCGGCAAAATCAATGCTGCCGGTCAAATTATTTTTGAGCGCGCGCTGCTGCTGCATTTCGTATTCTTTCATTTTTTTCTCGCGCTCCAGCTCCTCCAGATATTTGCGCTGGGCTTCGGCGAATTTTTCTTTTTCGATGCGCTCATAGATCTCGCGGACTTTTAAGACTGTCTTGAGATTATATTCGAAACGTTTGGATTTCTTGGGTTTTTTCACAGCTTGCTCCGCCTCAGGCAAAAATATTTTCTAGCCTGGCGACCACTTCGTCAAAATCAAATTTTTCATCCGTGGCCTGGCATAAAAACTCATTCACCGCGTCGATTTTCTCGATAGAATAATCGATCTTGGGATTGCTGCCTTTCACATAGGCGCCGATATTGATCAGGTCTTCCGCTTCGGAGTAGCGCGCCAGCACCTCGCGCAGTTTGCCGGCGGCGGCTTTGTGCTCCGGCGTGTCGATCTCAGACATCAGGCGGCTGACGCTGGGGCCGATCTCGATGCAGGGATAATGATTTTTCGCCGCCAGATCGCGGGACAGCACGATATGCCCGTCCAGAATAGAACGCGAGGTGTCGGCGATCGGCTCGTCCATATCATTGCCCTCCACCAGCACCGTGTAAATAGCGGTGATCGATCCGCGCTCGGAGGTGCCGGAGCGCTCCATCAAGCGCGGGATCATCGCAAACACCGAGGGCGTGTAGCCTTTGGTCGTCGGCGGCTCGCCGGTGGCCAGACCGATCTCCCGCTGCGCCATCGCAAAGCGCGTGACGGAATCCATCATAAATAAAACTTTTTTGCCCTGATCGCGGAAATATTCAGCGATAGCCGTGCCGGCCAGCGCGCCTTTCAGGCGGATCATCGGCGGCTGGTCGGATGTCGCGCAGACCACCACGGATTTGCGCAGGCCTTCATCGCCCAGCGACTGCTCGATAAAATCCCGCACTTCACGGCCGCGCTCGCCGATCAGCGCGATGACATTGACCTCCGCCTCCGTGCCGCGGGCCAACATCCCCATCAGCGTGGATTTGCCCACGCCGGAGCCGGCAAAAATGCCGATGCGCTGTCCCTGGCCGAGCGTGAGCAGGCCGTCTATAGCTTTGACGCTGGTGGCCAGATGCTGGCTGATCCGCGGGCGTTTAGTCGCGTCCGGCGGATCGCGGTCAAAAGGGAAAAACTCATCGGTGACGATCGCGCCTTTGCCGTCCATCGGTTTGCCGAGGCCGTTGAGCACGCGCCCCAAAAGCTGCGGCCCCACGCCGACGCGCAAGGGATGGCCGGTCGGAACGATCTTGCAGCCCGGAGCGATGCCGGTTGTCTGCCCCAGCGGCATCAGGAGCACATTGTTACCCTTAAAGCCAACCACTTCGGCGTACATCGGCTTGGGATTTTCGCCCTCCAGAAATATCGTGCACAGTTCGCCGTTGGCCACGCCGGTCAGCTGGGCCTCGACAACCAGCCCCACCGACTGCAAAACCTTGCCGATAACTTTGACGCGCTCGGTATTGTCGATAGCCTGTAAATATTTGGTCAGGTCTTTGATAACCATTTAGATCCCCAGCGGACTATCTGGATTTTCCTCGCCGGCCAGTATCTCCGCCGCCGCGGCTTTTTCCCGCTGATCCTGCAGCATTTTCTTTTCCTGCTCGCGGATGTCTTCCAGCGAAGACTCTTGCATCAGCTCGTCTATTTCTTTCTGCTCCTCGGCGGCCGGATCGATCTCCTCGCCGCGCTCCACTTTTTCTTTGACGAGCGTCTCGCGTTTGGTTTTTTCTTCTTTGTACACGGCCAAAAGCGCGCTCTGGATCATTTCCAGTTTGGTCGTCACTTTGGCGTCGATAAAGCCGAGCTTGGTCTCGATCAGGCAACCGCCTTCCGCCAGATGTTTATCCGGCACGATGCTCAAATTTTTAGCCTCGACCAGATCGATGATCAATTCTTTTTCATTGCGCACGTTCTGCAGATCCTGCGCCGACACTTTGATAACCACCTGCTCATTGTCAGAAATTTTTTCGATGGCGTCCCGGACAATGTCCATCACGATATCTTGATTCTGGACCAGTTCGTTGCGAATCACCTGCCCGGCAATGCGGGTAGTCAATTTTAAAACCTCCGGCACCGCCGATTTGATAATCGCGTTTTTCTGGGCATTGGCCTGTTTTATGACATTCTGCGCTTCCTGCAGCTGGCCTTTGAGCTGCTCATAAATTTCTTTACGTCCTAGCTCGGCGCCCTTGTTTTTCTCCGCTTCCAGTATCTCCTGGGCTTTTTTCCGCGCCTCGTCCAATATCCGTCTAGCTTCCGCCTCCGCGGCGGTCTTGATCTCACCAGCCTCCAGATTGCCCTGCGCGACTATCTCCTGTAACCGGCGTTCGTATTCCGCTTTATCCACGACAAATTCATTCTGCGGATCATCATACTCCGGCGCCGCGGCGGAAACACTGTCCGCGGCAAAATCCTCCGCGCTGCGCCACATACGCACAGGACTGCTGCCCGCGTGAATATTATATTTTTTTATTAAAGGCATAATTCCTCACGCATTCTCCGGTATTTGCTCGTTGATCTTTTCCCAGACTGGATTGGACAACGGCAGTTTTTCCACGGCGCACTGTTTCAGCTCATTGCGGCGGCCCGGCGAGAGCAGTTCATAATATTTATTCCGCAAGGTCGGACTCAAATAGCTCAGGATAAAAGCCGCGGTCTGCGGCAGTTCATCTTGCAAAAGCGCCACGATCTCTTTCAGCGGCCGGCGGCCGATCCGGCTCAGATTGTCGATCTCTTCTTTTTCCGGCTCCTGATTTTTTTTAGGCGCGTCGATCTTAAGCGGGTCCGGATGGCGGTTAAAAGTAAACCGAGCTAATTCTTTGAGCACAAAAGCGATAGCCGCCGGCGCCGGTTTTTTAAATTTATTCAGATCCTGCGAGATCTGCGCGGAGATTTTATCCGGCAGACAATTTAATATTTTACGCGACACCTCATCGCCCATCGAGGAGAGGAAAATCAACGCTTTTTCTTTGCCTTTTAACTGCATACTGTCTCCTTATTTATTCTCCTGATCTTCCTGAAACCATTTTTCTAAAACCGCCGCGACTTTTTCCGGAGCCTGCGCGGCCAGTTCTTTGATTTTATCCACCGGCGGCGCAGCAATATCGTCAAAACCTTCTTTCTCTTCTTCATCAAACACTGATTTCCTGTTCTCAAAACCGTCCTCGGCCACTATATTTTTTTTCCGCCGCCTAAGCAGCAGCCAGCCCAGCAAAAACAGAGAAACCAGCGCTCCGGCTAGATACAGATATACCGGCGGGGCTTTACTGCTCCGCAGAGCAGAGAGATTTACTGAGGGAGTAGCGTTGCCGGAAGCTCCGCCAAACAGCCCGCCGAAAAGATTGCCTTTGCTGTAGTCGTTTGGTTTGGGCGCCCAGCGCAGATCGATGCGGTCGCGCCCTTTGACATAACTGATCGAAGCGGCGATCGATTTCATAAAAGCCTCGCGGACCTCCGGCGTGAGCACCACGTCTTTATTGTTCTGGTCGAGCAAAATCATCGTTGTGATGCGCTCGATCATCGAGTTGGGCGTCGCAGTATTTAGAGGCTGATTGTTCAGTTCCACGTTGACTTTGATCACCGCCGAATTTTTGGGAAAAAACTGATCGGCCATCTGCTTGATATTGCGCTCCAGCAGTTTTTCATAGCGCTCTTTGAAACGCATTTTAGCCGCGTAAATATCCTCCTCGCTGGCATCGGACTTGACGCGGATGCCTTTCATAAGGCTTTTTTCCTGCTTGTCGCGCTTGCCGCTGTCGATCTGGCGGTAAATCTCGAAAATGCTACCCTCGCTGGATTTGCTGCCCGGGATCGGCACTTCATCAGTCACGCTGATCGTATTGGCTTTGCGCCCTTGTTCGGATTTCTGCATAGCCAGAATAGCCGCCAGCCGGTCATAATCTTTGGTGTACTCCTCGGAACTCAGCACGCGGCCAAAATAATCCACGACCGTGATATTCTCGCGGCGCAGGTCTTCCACCGAAGAAGCCACCAGCGAAATAATACCCTGTATCTGCATTGGCGAGAGCAGCTCGCCCTCGGCCACTTTGACAAAAACCGAGGCCAGCACCGGATTTTGCTGGGCTTGAAAAAGCTGCCTCTGCGGAATGACCACCTGCACGCGCGCCTCTTCGATGCCGTAAATGCGGGTGATGCTGCGCGCCAGCTCGCCGCCGACGGCCCGGCTGAATTTGATCTGCCGGTCAAAATCCGTGGCGCCCAGCGCCGAGCCTTTGTCAAATATTTCAAAACCCACGGCGCCGTTAGTCGGCATAATGCCTTCTCTGGCGACATTGAGCACAATCTCGCTGCGTCTTTTGCGCGGCACTAGAATCGTCCGGCCGTCATCTTCCAGCCGGTAATCTTTGACGCCCTGAGTCTTCAAAGACTCCACTATATTGGAGGCTTCGGTGTAATCCAGATTTTTGAAGAGCACCGCGAACGCGCTGTTTTCGCCGCCGCTGAATTTGAGACCGGGAAAACTCGGTTTATAGATCAGGAAAAATACCGCGCCCGCCGCGACCAGTATAATGCCAAAGATCGCGGCCAATGCTCTGTTCGCCGTCCGTCCCGCTTTTTGTTGCTCACCCACGAAATTTACTCCTTCCTTATGCCAGCCGCGCCGTTTTTTATACCGGTATCTGTTCTATTTCCTTAAAAGTCGAGACGGCTTGATTGACCACGGTCGTCGCCATCTGCACCGCCAGCGTCATCTTTTGCACTTCGATCAGCGCTTCCTCCATACTGACATTGCCGCGCGAATACTGCACGATGTAAGCGTTAGCCTTGTCTTCGATGGCGCTGACACTCTGCAATCCGCTGATCGCCGCGTCTAACATCACCTGAAACGGCGTGGTGTTCTCGGTGTTCACCGGAGCCACTATAGTGTCTGCGCCGGTCTGCGCCGGATTTAAGGCGCCGATAGCTGGTATTCCCTCTGCCATAATTTTCCCCCTTTTAATTTATTACTGTGCCAGCTCCAGACTGGCCTGCATCATCGCTTTAGTGTTGTTAAAGACGACGACATTATTCTCAAAAGCGCCGCCGACTTCCGACAGCTCGACCAGTTCGCTGGCCAGATCAATATTAGGATAGCTGACAAAACCCTGCGCATCCGCGTCTGGATGCTCCGGTTTGAACACACGCTGAAATTTACGCTCGGCGTTAGGCTCGGCTTCCACCGCCGTCACCTGCACGCCTTTAAGCATCGTCCGCGCGGCGCGTGCCGCCCGGGAAAAATCCTCAGCCGGACGCATCAGCACAATCTTGCGGCGGTAGGGGAGCCCATCGGCGGTTTTGGTCGTGTCAATATTGGCGATATTTTCGGCGATGACCTGCGCTTTGACGCGCTGGGCTGTGGCGCCCGAAGCGCTGATGTCCAAAGCGTTTTCCAGCCCGGCGCCCGGCGCCGCCAGAACGCCGCCGCGAAATAAAATTAAAAACAGAATAAATTTTTTCATTTTATTTCCCCTGATTTAACACGGTTTTGAGGGCCGCGGTTTTCATCGTGTACAGTTTCAAATAAGTCTGGTGGCGCATTCTATTTTTGGCCATTTTGACCATTTCATCCTCCACCGCCACCGCGTCCGCGCTGACGCCGCCCGGTTTTTTTTCTATTTCTTTTAACTCGTCCGCAAAACGAATCGGCTTAAAGCCCTCAACCTCGGCATTTGCGATATTATGCGCGATGATCGCCTGCCTGCGCGTCGCCTCCTGAATATCCCGCTCTAGCATCACCGTCACATCGTCAAACAAAATATTTTCCACTTCCGCGGAAAAGGCCAGCGCCGCCAGCGCAAACAGCGCCAAAAATATTTTTTTACTCATAATTTAATTTCCTCTGCAGGCGCAGTTTGAGCTTGGAGAGCACCGCCGAATGCATACGGCTGATTTTGCTTTTGGAGTAACCCAGCTCATCGGCGATTTCTTTTTGCGAGCGGTCGTCAATATAAAACATTTTGACAATCTTTTTTTCGTCTTCGTCCAAGTCCTTTACCGCGCTCCACAGGGCTTTTTTCTCCTCGATAAAATCGATCTGATTAGCCACAGTCTCATCGAGCGTCAGGCTGCTGTCCGCCACATCCGAGCCGCTCTGGCTATCCTCAAAAGACAGCAGATAGGCCACCGAAGAATTGGCGGCGATACTTTTCAGCGCCGCCTCGCCGTCGCCGGGATTGGCGTTTTTGGTGTCCAGCGCCGCCTGCGCGACTTTGGACTCCACACGGTTTATGGACTTATAGCCGCCGGGATTCTGATATTTCCACTCTTTGCGGATTTTATCGAGCATCTCGCCGCGGATCCGGTAAGAGGCGTAGACTTTGAACTTCACGTTTTTGGTCTTGTCAAAATTTTCCCAAGCTTTGATCAGGCCGTTGATACCGTAGCTGACCAAATCGTCAAAACTAATATTGGGCGGCAGTTTGCCGGTCGAGGTCACATTGGCCGCGATGATCTGCGCCAGCGATAAATAAGCCGACACCACCGCGTCTTTATCTTTGAAATTTATCCGCTCTTCCGGGTCGCTGTCAAACTTAAAAGCCCGCGCGTCGACAGGCACGGGTTTGCGCTCCAGCACTTTGACTGTTTTTTTCGGCGGATGGGGATTGATTCTTTTACCGGCCACTCTTGTTAATCTCCTTCGCGCCCGCGGTTACCGCGCCGCCCAAAAATCCCTGTTCCACCAGATAAGCGGCCACTTCCTTGCGCATATAGCCTCCGTACATACCCGACAGGCCTTTGCCCAAATTCAGCTCATCGTCCCCGGACAATTCCGGATCCGGCTTGTAAATGCTGTTTGCATTGTCGAACATATCCCGCAAAAATATCTGCTCGGCCAGCATCTGCCGAAACACTTCTTCCTGCTCGGCGCGCGTCGCCGGGGTTTTGCGCATGCCTTCGTTTAGCACAATATCCTGCATAAACTCCGCTGGATTGACTGGAACAATTTCGCTCATCCTAGATAACCTCTAATTCCGCGGACAAAGCCCCGGCGGTTTTTAACGCTTGCAAAATAGCGATTAAATCTTGCGGCGAAGTGCCGACCGAATTTAAGGCTTTGACCAGACTGCTCAAAGTCGCGCCTTCTTTCAGCTGCACCAGCTTGATGGATGTTTGTTTGACCGCAGCGCCGGCGCCCAGCTGCTGGCCGGACTGGTCAGCGTTCAGTGCTAGCAGCGCGTCAGCGGCGTTTTCGGTGACTTCCTCACCGTCGATGCGGATGTCCACATCGCCGTGCGAAATAGCCACCGGGGCCAGCCGCACGCTCTCGCCGATAACCACGGTGCCCGTGCGCTGATTGACCACCACTTTGGCCACAGTATCCGGCACAACCATAAATTCCTGCACTCTGGCGATGAAACTGACCATATCCTCGCGGTCTTCTACCGTGATCGGTATTTCCACCGTCGCGGCGTCCAGCGCCCTGGCGCCAGAATAACCTCCGCGATCCAATGACTCGGCAACGCGCATCGCGGTATTAAAATCCGATTTGTTCAAGTTAAGCGCGATGCTGTTCTTGCCGATATAGTCTGCCGGCACGGCGGCTTCAACGATCGCGCCTTCGACGACTTTGCAGACTGTCTCATTGCGGTTGAGCAGACCTCTGGTCAAGACCCGTCCGCCCAGCACGATCGGCCCTTGGGCCACGGCATAGACTTTGTCATCCGCGCCGACTAGCGGCGTCATCAGCAGGTTGCCGTCCCGCAAAGAAGTCGCGTCGCCGACCGAGGAGACGAATACATCTATTTTCTGGCCGGGTTTGGCGAAGGCCGGCAGTTCCGCGGTGACCATCACGATCGCCACATTTTTGCTGCGGTACAGGTCCCGGCTTTTGGAGGCGCCCAGATTGGCGAGCAGATTGGTCAAGGCTTTATCTGTATAAGAAGTGTTCGTGTCGCCGGTGCCTTTCAGGCCGGCCACCAGACCGACGCCCATCAACTGATTGGCGCGCAC
>JAITIS010000101.1 GCA_031279305.1 Candidatus Margulisiibacteriota bacterium
CACCGTGCACTTCCAGATAGTTGTCCGTAAGCAGCGTGCCGATTTTCCTGCCCTGCCCTACCATAATGCCGACAACGTCGGTCAGATAATATTCCCGCTGTTCATTCTGGTTTTTTATCTGTTTTAAGGCCGCGAATAATTCCGCGGTATTAAAACAATAAATACCGCTGTTGATTTCCTGTATCCGGCGCTCCTCCGCCGAGGCATCGCGGTATTCCACGATGCGCTTCACATAGCCGCCGGCGCCGCGCACAATGCGCCCGTAATGTTTGGGGTCGTCGAGTTTCACCGTGAGAATTACGCCATCCAGCTTTTCGTTTAAGCATTTGTCGCGCAGGGAGCTGACCGTGGCGGCCTTGAGCAGGGGGACATCGCCGCAGAGGATCAGGGTCAGGCCGTCATAATTTTTAAGCATTGGCTCAACGGTCAGCACGGCGTGGCCGGTGCCCAGCTGCTCTTTTTGCTCCACATATATGACATCAAACCCGCGCGTGGCCGCGCGGACTTTTTCCGCTTGATGTCCGATGACCAGATATATTTCATCGGGCCGCGCCTGCCGCACTGTATCCAGCACACGGCAGACCAGTGGCTGACCTTTGATTTCGTGCAGTACTTTGGCCAGATCGGATTGCATTCGGGTGCCCTTGCCCGCCGCGAGCACGATAAGTTTAGTGCTGGACATAAAACTCCTTTACGCCTTAAACCAAGTGCACGCCGCCGCGTGTCTCAGCGCGTCAACTAAAATATTTTTGCGGAAGCCGTTGACCAGATAAGTTTCCACGCCGGCCTCTGTGGCCAGTTTGGCGGCCTGCACTTTGGAAAACATCCCGCCGGTGCCTTTGTGCGAGCCGGCGCCGCCGGCCATTTTGACAATCTCCGGCGTGATTTTGTCCACCACGCGCAGGAGCCGTGCCTGAGGATTTTTTCCCGGATCGCTGTCATACAGTCCGTCTATGTCTGTCATTATCAGCAGTTTAGACGCGCTAAGCAGCGCGGCCACCCGCGCCGAGAGCAGGTCATTGTCGCCAAATTTTATTTCATCAACGACCACCGAATCGTTTTCATTTAAGATCGGTATCACGCGCATTTTTAGCAGCTGATCAATCGTGTTTTGCAGATTGGCGGCGCGTTCTTTGTTGGAGACGGCAAAAGCGGTCAAGAGCACCTGCCCCACCGGCGCCGGCCGCAAAAATCTGGTGTAATAATTCATCAGCAGGGACTGGCCGACCGCGGCCGCGGCCTGTTTCTGGGGAATAGTTCTTTGCTGGTGATCGAGTTTGAGGCGTTCCGTTCCGCAGGCGATGGCGCCGGAAGACACCAGCAGCACGCGCTTGCCCGCGCGGTAAAATTTTTTTACCTGTCCGGCAATGCGCCGAAAACTTTTTTTATCCAGCCGGCCTGAGAGATCAGTCAGAACATTTGAGCCGATTTTGATGACGATAAGCTCCCCTTGCATATAGCAAATGTTCGCATATCTGCTAAAATATTACAATTATGGCCGCCGCTGAAAACTCCAAATTGTCGCTTAAATCGCCGCGGGAAATCCAGCCGGAGGCGCTGGAAACTTTTCCCTATATCCTGCCGGGATTAAAAACTGGCTCAATCCCCGGCCAGCTCATTGCCTACACGACCAGAGAATTTTCCGCGGTATGTCCTTTTTCCGGACTGCCGGATATAGCGACAGTCACTATTGAATATGTGCCGGATAAAAAAGTTATCGAATTAAAATCGCTCAAATATTATTTTCTGTCCTACCGCGAAGTCGGCATCTATCAGGAGCACGCCACGCAGAAAATTTTTGCCGACCTGCACAAAGCGCTAAAACCCCGGAAATTAAAAGTAACCACCGTGTACAATACGCGCGGCGGCATCGACACGACCTGCGTGATCCGCAAATAAACGTTTAAGCATATTTTTTAGCAATCAGCGCGGCATTGTTGCCGCCGAGTCCCATCGAGTCGATCAAAATATAATTCAAAATCATCTCGCGGGCTTTGTCCGGCACATAGTCCAGATCGCATTCAGGATCGGGCGTTTTTAGATTGAGCGTCGGAATAACAGTCTGCCGGTCTAACATTAGCGCCGAGGCGATGAGCTGAAAAGCGGTCGACGCGCCGAAAGGCATGCCCATCGCGGATTTGATCGTGCTGACCGGAATATTTTTGGCGCGCTCGCCTAACAGCAGTTTTAGCGCGCGGGTTTCTTTGAGATCGGCGGACACAGAGCCGGAGCCGTGCGAACAAATGTAATCCAGTTCGTAGGGCGTGATGCCCGCGTCCCGGACCGCCGCTTCCATAGCGCGCGCCATACCGGCGCCGGATGTCTCCATTTTGTAGGAATCATAGGCATCCGCCGAGGAGCCAAAGCCAAGCAGTTCGCCGTAAATATACGCCTTGCGCTGCAGAGCGTGCTCCAGCTCTTCGAGCACCAGCACCCCGGCGCCTTCTGCCAGCAAAAAACCGTCGCGGTTTAAGTCGTAGGGAGTTATAGCTTTTTCCGGCGCGGCGTTTTTGGTCGACAGCTGTTTTGTGCCGTCAAAACTAGCGAACACCACATCGGTAAAAGGCGTTTCAGCGCCGCCGGCCAACATCACATCCGCCCGTCCGCCGCGAATAGCGTCCAGAGCCAGACCGATAGCATTAGCCGAAGCGGAACAGCCGGTGGACAGTGAATAATTGAGGCCGCCCAGACCGTAGTAAATCGAAATTTCCGCCGCCGCCGCGTGCGAAAAAGTCGCGTTAGCGCAAAAAGGATTTATCTTAGCCAGACCTTTTTCCAGCAAAATCTGTTTTTGCTCCTCGACAGCTTCCAGACCGCCAACGCCGGTGCCCATCACCACGCCGATACGCGGGCTGTTTTGCGGCGTGATGATCAGGTGAGCATCGGCGACAGCCAATCCGGCGGCCACTACGGCCATTTGGGTAAAACGGGAAAAACGCCGCGCCTGTTTGACCTCCAGATACGGCAGGGAATTAAAATCGGGAATATTGCCGCCGATACGCGTCCTAAATCCCAGCGGAGAATTGGCAATTTCTGGAATTACCCTGATGCCGGAAATACCTTTGACCAGACAGCGCCAGAAAGTTTCACGTTCTTTGCCGATAGGAGAAACAGGCCCCAGACCTGTAATTACCGCTCTTTTTTGCATAACCAGCCTTGCTTTATAAAATATAGCATTTTTCTTGCATTCAGACAGCCAAATATGTCATAATGATCTCGTAAGTTTGCGGGGGGTATTGCAAATATGGAGATTATCGCTTTAGCCAATCACAAAGGCGGCTGCGGCAAAACGACTACCGCGATAAATTTAGCCTATCGCCTGAGCCGTCTCAAACAAAAGGTCTTGCTCATCGATCTCGATCCGCAGGGACACAGTTCGCTGGGGCTAAACATCAATCCTGACCGTGTCGATTTGTCCTGCTATGATTTTTTACAAAAAAAACCTTTTGCGGAAGTGGTTATCAAAATTATGCCCGGTCTGGACTTGATCCCCGGCGCGATGAAAACAGCGTTTATCGAACAAATACTGGCCGGCAAAAATCGCCGCGAGTACAGATTAAAAGATGTCCTTAAAAAAGTTAGCGGCTATGATTACGCGCTGATCGACTCCCCGCCCAGTCTGGGGCTGCTGACGATTAACGCCCTGCTGGCCGCGCGCAAAGTATTGGTGCCGCTGGAGCCCGGCAATTACGCCCTGCACGGCCTGCAAAAACTGGAGGACACGCTCAAAATGCTCCAGAATAAGGCCGGGCACAAATTAGAGGCGCGCTATATAGTCACGATGTTTCGCCCAACTAAATTTTGCGAGGATTTTTTGCACACGCTCAAGCCTTTTTTCCGCGGCAGCCTGCTTAAAACCAAAGTTAATTTTTCCGAGCTGTACAAAGACGCCGCGCTGGTAGGCCTGCCAGCCGGAGCTTATGATGAAAAACAGCCGGACGAGTACGCTAATCTGGCGGTCGAAGTCAAAGCTTGGGCGGAAGGCAAAGATCCCGTGTTCATCTCCAGCCTACCCTCGCCGGTTAAGCTCGACATTAACAGCAATTCCGAGATGATCCAGATGCTGCGTGGCACAGAGGATGGCTACGAATACCGCTACGTCATCGACACGCAGGGCAATATCACCACCCTGCGCTCCAAAAAATTAAATCTGGTGAATTTGAAATTTAATTAAGAATATAAAACTCTTTTTTGCAGGGCCGAAAGATCCTGATTGCCTTTCTCCGCCAAATCCAATAATTGTCCCAATTGTTCCCGGCTAAAAGTGCTGTGTTCGCCGGTGCCCTGTATTTCCACCAGACGCCCGGAGCCGGTCATAATGACGTTCATATCCACTTCCGCGGCGCTGTCTTCCAGATACATCAGGTCCAGCCGCGGCTCACCTTCTACTATCCCGGCGGAAACAGCCGCCACGCTGTCAATGATCGGATCGGTCGGTATTTTACCCTCAGCCAGCAGTTTATTGACCGCCAGCCGCAGGGCGACAAAAGCTCCGGTGATCGAAGCTGTGCGCGTGCCGCCGTCCGCCTGAATAACGTCACAGTCTAACGTGATGGTCAGCTCGCCTAGTTTCTTGAGGTCTATCGCCGCGCGCAAAGCCCGGCCGATCAGCCGTTGTATCTCCATCGTCCGTCCGCCGACTTTGTAGCGGTCGCGGTTTACGCGCTCCGCCGTGGAGCCGGGCAGCATACTGTACTCAGCGGTAAGCCAGCCCTGTCCTTGCCCGCGCAGAAAATTTGGCACTTTTTCCTCAACCGAGGCCGTGCAGATAACTCTGGTCTCGCCTACGGCGATCAGCGCCGAGCCGGATGCGTGCTTGGTGTAATGCAAAATTATCTCCGCCGGACGCATCTCGCCACTGCGGCGTTTATCGGGACGCACTATTTTTCTTCCCCTTGATATTTTTTCAGGCGTTCTTTGCCTGTTTCCAGATTGCGCAACATTTTATTGACCACGATTTGCAGATTGCTCAAAACATTTTTGGCATATTCGTCCGCCGCCTGCCGCAGATTGCTCGCCTCTTCTTTGGCTTGCCGGATCAGCGCTTCGCCCTCCACGCCAAAAATTTTGGGATCCACTTCGGCTTTTCTGACCCGCGGCGCGTCTGTCAAAGCAATCGAATTTTTAGCCGCCTGACCGTCTGTCTGCACCACTAGTTTGAGTTTCTCCAGCATTTCCAATATTTTCGCGGATTCAACAACCACTTTATCCTTATGCCAAGCCGCTTTAGGGCAATCTTTAACAACCGCAATGATGGCCTCGATCAGGCCGATAGCTTCCATCTATTTACCCCCAAACTTTTTCTTTAAGGCCGCGGCGGCGGCCGGCGGCGCCAGATGCCCGATTTTACCACGAAAACTGGCAACCTGCCGCACCAAACTGGAAGACAGAAAAGAATATTTAGCATCGGTCATCAAAAACACCGTTTCCAGATCGGGATTTAACTGGCGGTTAGTTAAAGTCATTTGAAACTCATAATCAAAATCCGAAACCATACGCAGGCCGCGAATGATCAGATTGGTGCCGCATTTCTCCGCAAAATTCACCAGCAGACCGTCAAAAGTTTTGATAACTGTATTGGGCAGATGTTTGAGAGAGGCGCGCAAAAAGGCCAGCCGCTCGGCCACAGGGAAGAGATGTTTTTTTTCATCATTGTTCAAGACCGCCACCACGACACCGCCGAAAATCCGGGAGGCGCGCTCAATGATATCGATATGGCCGTTGGTGATCGGGTCAAAAGAACCGGGATATATCGCCGTGTTTTTCAATCATTGCTCCAAAAAAATAATTTTGGCCGAACCGTAAATGCGTTCATCCGCTGCCTTAAATTCCGGCGGCAAAATACACTTGCGGGCTGTCTCCGCGATGAGCAAACCGCCTTTTTTCAGTATACCAAAGCGGCATACATTCTTCAATGAAACCGCCAGCAGATCTTTTTGGTACGGCGGGTCAAGATAGATAATCTCAAAATTTTCTTTTTTCGCGCCCAATATTTCCAGCGCGCGATCTGCTTTATTGCGATAAACGCGCGCGTTGGCACAGCCCAATTTTTCTATATTGGCGTAAATATATTTTACATTTTGATCAATAAATACGGCTTCGGCGGCGCCGCGGCTGAGCGCTTCCAGACCGATGGATCCGGAGCCGGCAAACAAATCCAGAAATTTCGCGTTCACAATCCGCGCGCCGATGATCGAGAACAAAGCTTCTTTGAGCAAATCTTTAGTCGGCCTTAAATCCGGGTCATTCCGGGGAAAATCCAAGAGGCGGCGGCGGTACTGGCCGGCGATGATACGCATAAAATTAACTCCATTTCTCTAACCAAACTAAATATTTTGCCGGAGCGAGTTCAGGGCAGTCAGCTCGCGAAAGCAAAAATATTTACTTTAACAAAATAATTCTAGTTCAATAATATATAGTCTATCAAACCGCGGCTGCGCCGGCGCAGTTCCGCGCGCAAAGATTGATGTTCGGGCAGAGCCAGCGCCGGATCGGCCTGCACCAAAGCAAAAGCGGCAGTCCGGGCAGTTTGCAAAATCGGCTCGTCTTTGAGCAGATCGGCCAGGATAAAATCCGGGAAACCGGATTGTGCCACCCCGACAAAATCGCCCGGGCCGCGCAGTTTCAAATCGACCTCGGCGAGCTTAAATCCATCTGTCGTGTCAACCATAGCCTGCAGGCGCGTTTTGCTCTCCGGCGACTTTGCTTCCGCCACCAAAAAACAACTGGCCGCCCGCGCGCCGCGCCCCACCCGGCCGCGCAGCTGATGCAGCTGCGCCAGACCAAAACGATCGGCGTTCTCGATAACCATTACAGCCGCATTCGGCACATCCACGCCCACCTCGATGACCGTCGTGGCGACCAGTATCTGTATTTCTCTGTCCCGAAATTTCTGCATCACCGCGGCTTTTTCGGCGGCCTTGAGGCGGCCGTGCAGCAGGCCAAGCTCAAATTCCGAAAAAATTCGCCGCAATTGGGCAAAAGATTCTACCGCGGCTTTGAGGTCTATTTTTTCGGATTCCGCCACCAGCGGATACACGATATAGGCTTGAAAACCTTGCTGGCATTCGCGGCGCACCAACTCCAGAATCTTACCGCGCTCCGCGGGACGCGCGCGATAGGTTCTGACCGGCGCGCGTCCGGGCGGCATTTCATCAATAATTGATCTATCCAGATCGCCGTACACCGTCAAGGCCAGCGTGCGCGGAATAGGCGTGGCTGTCATCACCAGCAGATCGACGTTCTCGGCGGATTTTTCTTTTAAGAGCTGTCTTTGCACCACGCCAAAACGGTGCTGTTCGTCGATGATAACAAAACCTAGTTTCTTAAAAATAACTTTTTCCTGAATGACCGCCTGTGTGCCAATCACTATGTCGCATTCCTGGGCGGCCAGCCGGCGGCATAGTTCTTTTTTTTCGGTCTGCGTATGCCGCCCCAGCAGGGAGATCACGCGCACGCCCAGCGCCCGCAGTCTTTTTTCTATTTTGGCAAAATGCTGTTCGGCCAGCACTTCGGTCGGCGCCATCAGCGCCGCCTGATAGCCGGACTGCACGGCGCAAAGCAGCGCGGCTACAGCCACCTCGGTTTTGCCGGAACCGACATCGCCCTGCGCCAATCTATTCATCGGCTGACCGCCGGCCATATCCTGTAAAATTTCCTGGATCACCCGGCGCTGCGCTCCGGTCAGCCGATACGGCAGAGTTTGATAATAAGCGTCTAGCAGTTTCCCCCGCGGCTGAAAACGAATGCCGGCCAGTCCTGCGCGATGCCTGGCATAACGCAGAGCCATACCCAGCTCCACATAAAAAAACTCGTCAAAAACTAGGCGCTGTTTGGCCAGCGGCCAGCTTTCCCGGCGGAGAGGAAAATGCATTTCGCGTATGGCGGCATCCAGATCTATCAAATTATGCCGCTGTCTCAGCGCCGGCGGCAGAGGATCGGCCAGCTTAGGAATTTGCGCTAAAACAAAGGCCGCGGTCTGGCGCAGTTTTTTTTGCGACAAACCGGCAGTCGTATTGTAAACCGGCAAGATTGCCGGTTTGAAGGCCGGCGTAATAATCTCATAATCTTCCGCCTCGATCTGAAATTGTTTTTCATAATCATTAAACACAACCTTGCCGGAAATCAGTATTTCTAGGCCCGGACGCAGGGTTTTGGCCATAAACTTTTGATTGAACCAAACCGCCCGGAAAAAACCAGTGCTGTCGCGCAGTTCCGCCCGCACTATATAAAAATGAGGACGGGGCTGGCTCAATTTTACGGTAATTACCTGTCCGCACAGCAAAATATGTTTATGCAAATATTGCGGTATATCCAGCGCTGACTGGAATTTAGTACGGTCTTCGTAGCGAAAAGGAAAATAATAAAGCAGATCGGCTACACGCCGCAAGCCCAACGTTTGGAATTTCCGGGCTAAAATGGGGCCAACACCCTTGAGGTATTGAATATCTGTATTGAAAGTAAGCACGCCAAATTGTAACAAAAAATCCCGCCTCTGGCTGGCGGCCAAAAGCGGGATATTAAAAACTCCAGCCTAAACTATTTATAGGAATTGGCGCTGTAGTTGTAAGAAGACCCGGAGGTCTGCTTCGCGGTGCCGCCGCAGCCAACCATAGCCACAGCCAGCAGAGTCATAATCATAACAACTGCTATCTTTCTCATACAATCACTTCCTTTCGCGTGCATTACACAAACCTTTTTAAGCATAGCATAATTAAAGTCAAAAGTCACTTTTTTAAGCCGCGCGCCGGACAGCCGATCAGCACGCATTCTGGACATTTCGGCCCGAGCGGCCGGCAGATAGTCTGGCCAAAAGCGACAATTATTTTATTGATGGCCGACCATCTGGCGGGCGGAAAAATTTTTTGCAGGGCATATTCTGTTTCTTCCGGCGTTTTAGTCCTGACCCAGCCCAGCCGGTTGCTGATGCGCTGCACGTGCGTGTCCACGCAGACCGCCGGGCGGCCAAAACCCAGAGCCAGCACCAGATTGGCGGTTTTGCGCCCAACACCGGGGAAAGTTAAAAGCGTTTCAAAATTATCTGGAACTTTGCCGCCGTGCTCCTTCAATAATATGGCGCAAATTTGTTTGATCTGCCGGGCTTTGGTGTGATAAAACCCGACTGGATAAATTAATTTTTCCAGCTCTGGAATTGACAGCTCCAGTATTTTTTCCGGCGCGCTGGCCGCCGCGTAAAGTCTGGCGCTGGCCCGCGCGGTGGTCTGGTCTTTGGTGCGCAGGGAGAGCACTGTGCTAACCAGTATTTTGAAAGGATCGCCGGTTTCCACGGCCAGCATATCCAGTATGGCGGCCTGCCAGCGGGGATATTCTTTCTCCAGCAGCTTCAGCTGTTTAAGCGCATTGTATGAGCCTGATTTCATTTTACTTCGCCCGCAAAGTTTGGCGAGCGCCGCTGACGCGCCGCCTCATATATCAAAACCGCGGCGGAAACCGAAGCGTTCAAACTATCCACCCCGCCGGACATCGGTATCAAAATCCGCGCGTCCGCGGATTTTTGCCAGATTTCCGTAAGACCGGCGGCCTCATTTCCTATAACTACAGCCTGCGCGCCCGTCCAGCCGTGCTGCCAATGGGTTTGCCGGGCATAAGGCGAAGCCGCGGCTATTTTTATTTTACGCGCCGCGAGCCAGCGGAGCGTTTCTGCGGCAGAGAGCCAGAAAACCGGCAGAGCAAAAACTGCGCCCAAGCTGGCGCGGATGAGATTGGGATTGTACGGGTCGCCCGCGCTGTCACAGACAAACACCGCATCCACAGCGGCAGCGCAGGCCGTGCGCAAGACAGCGCCGATATTGCCGGGTTTTTCCAGCTTGTCCAAAACCACAATCAGCGGTTCTGGCGGCGCCGGCCAAGCCATCAAATCCAGCCGCGGTGTTTGGGCTACAGCGACAAAGCCTTCTGTCCCGCCGCGGTAGGAAATTTTGGCTAAAATTTGGGCGGAGACCGCTGTTTTTTCACCGGGATATTTTTCGACATCAGAAATTATATCTGGACAATACAGTATCTTTTTTAACTCCACGCCATGCTTGACAGCCAGATCCAGCTCCCGCCGGCCTTCGATAAGAAAACAGCCGGCATCTATTCGGCCTTTTTTATCGTGCAATTTCAGCGTTGACCTAATCAGCGGATTGCGCGCGCTGTCTAACATCGGCTAACCGCGCACGCAATGAAAACCTTTGTCCACGTGAATAACCTCGCCAGTCACGGCTCTGGACAAATCGCTCGCCAGATAGACAGCGGTGCCGGACACATCCGCGGCAGTCATTTCGCCCCGGAGCGGCATAAATAATTCAGCTTGATGCTGGAGATCGGAAAAATTTCTGATGCCCCGCGCCGCCAGTGTTTTGATAGGCCCGGCGGAAATGCCGTTCACGCGGATATTTTTACCGCCCAGCGACTGCGCCAGATATTTGCTAGAGATCTCTAGCGCGGCTTTGGATACACCGGCCAGCCGGTAGGTAGAGATGGCATACTCGCCGCCGATATAAGTCATATATATTATGCTGCCGCCGCCCGCCGCCTCAAAAGCCGGCAGCAAAGCATTGGACAGCGCGATCAAACTATAGGAGCTGATATCATTGGACAGCGCAAAACCTTGACGGCTGGTTTTATAAAAATCGCCGTGCAGATCTTCTTTGGGAGTGAAAGCCAGACAATGCAGAAAAATATCCAGCCGGCCCCAGGCCGTCAGCGTTTTCTGACCCGCGCGGGCAATATCTTCGTCTTTGCTCACATCCAATTCGGCGATAAAGGCCGGCTTAAACGGCTCGATCAGCCCGGATATTTTTTCTTTGAGCCGCTCGCTCTGATAAGTAAACGCCAGCTCGGCGCCGTGCTCAAACAAAGCTTTGGCTATAGCATAAGCGATGCTGTATTCATTCGCCACGCCGGTGATCAGCGCTTTTTTGCCTTCTAATAATTTCACGTTCTATCCTCCTGAAAAATTTTAGAGATTATGCGATTTTTCGGAAAAATCGTCAACAAACCCGCAGGTATAATCCGCCGGTTTACGGGTATATATAATTACGGAAAAGTTTATCTTTTTTAAGCGGGCGGGGGAAATGCTAAAGAAGTTTCTAATAATATCAACGTGTTTATTCGGAGCCGTTTTTGCGGATCTGGCTTATAGTATATCCCCTGTCGATGGCTCAACAGATGTCAAAGTAACAGAGAATATTGTGATAACTATTACAGATTCACTCTATTCAACAAACAATATTAGCACTGTAACCATAACGGTTAATGGACGCTCCGTATCAAATCTTGAGTCCTACAAAACCGCGGATGCAAACGGTTATATATATACATTACCTCCTAACGCCTATACTCCTCAATGGGGAAAAGAAATGAAGATAGAAATTATGGCTGATAAAGTTAATACAGGAAATAATATAAACCGCACATCTTCTTACACCACAATAAATCCACCAATACCAACAGCACCCACAATCGAGTGGGTAAATAATGCCGACAGGAACACTACCGATAATCAAGTAATCAAAGTCAGAATGCCTAATGCACCTCTTTACATAGACCGCTGGGTAATTTC
>JAITIS010000128.1 GCA_031279305.1 Candidatus Margulisiibacteriota bacterium
GTATTCCGTGCCGATAGACTGGCAGGCGTCGCCGATAACCAGCAAATTGTGTTCCTGCGCAATCGTCTCGATGGCCTCAACATCAACAGAATGGCCGAAAAGATGCACTGGCAAAATCGCTTTGGTTTTCGGCGTGATTTTTTTCTCAATCTGACTGACGTCGATACAATAAGACTCCGGCT
Organism: Candidatus Margulisiibacteriota bacterium; assembly: GCA_031279305.1. GTDB lineage: Bacteria > Margulisbacteria > Termititenacia > Termititenacales > Termititenacaceae > JAISQA01. Next base: position 183 of record JAITIS010000128.1, read on the forward strand.
CAATATCTACAAAAACCGGCGTCGCGCCCAGATAACGCACCGCCTCGGCGGTCGCAATAAAAGTAAACGGTGTGGTGATGACCTCATCGCCTGCCTGTATGCCCGCCGCGCGCAAAGCAACCAGAAGCGCGTCCGTGCCGGACTTGACCGGCACAGCGTATTTCGCGCCAACATATTCTGCCAGCTCAGTTTCAAAAGCCTTGTTATGCTGCCCCAGTATATACGCGCCGGCGCGTAAAATCTCCAAGACTTGTTTTTCCGCTTCGGCCTGGATCTGCGCGAACTGGACTTTGACGTTGACCAGAGGGATATTTGGCACTCTAACTCCTTATATACAAAGGTTTTGATAGTATAAGGCAGGAAAAAGTTTTGCACAAGAAAAATGAAATTGCCATCAGCAACTCACGATATAGTATAGCGGCTTATCAAATTTAGAGGAGTTTTAGTATGTTCAAAAATATAAAAGCAATCCCCCAAGAAGCCATAAAAAATGACAGCATCAACGGAATTGATTATATATTTACCGCGGAAGCAAATTTTACTTCCGCTAAAAATACTGACATCGCCAGAACAGTTTTAGACGCTTTAACAAACAATATGGTTGAAGCCATCAATCATAGCGGAACAGAATCAATGCTTGATAAACTTAATATAGCCTTAGTGGAATTTTATAAATACAGGCCTGAATTGCTAGCTTACGGCGTGCCGGTCAAAAGTTTTTTGCTTACTGAACCAATACTAAGCAAAGGTTTGTCTCAAAATATCTCTTGGAATTCCTTATATACGATATTATTTGTTTTAGCCGAAAAAATGAAAGAAATCGACCCTGCATGGGCGGATTTAGGTCTAGTGGTTTTGCCGGACAGCGCCTTGCTACTGGAATACCGCGGGGCATATTACAGCAAAGAATTCGACCCAAGTGTGGATATTCTCATTGCCAGTCCCCAGACTTCCAGTCCGAATGACGATTTTTCTACTTTATTAAAGCCTAAAACCCAAGCTAATATTACAGCCAATTATAATATACCTGCCTCAAACACTGATCAAATATTATCCCCATTAAAAACACAACAAATAGCGTTTCTCGTTAATTACAATATAGGGCTTGAATACAATACCAAATCAAATTTTCAAGCCGCTAGAGAATATTACTTAAAAGCAGGTGCTATATTTCCTCAATGCGCCGTTATTTACCAGCGGCTGACTGAAGTAAGTCAAGATACGGGAGATTATTCGGAAGCGTTGCATTGGGCGAATCAATATCTGGCAATAGACAATAATAATCCTATTATATTTTCATACCGCGGTGAATATTATGAACGTTTCAAAGAATATAATTTAGCGGAAGCGGATTATTTGAAAGCCTTAGAAATAATAAAACAACACCCCGAATATACTACAACCAAGAATGATACGGGCATTCTCTATTCTACTTTAGCTGCTATTGCCTATAATACTGGAAGATACGAAAAGGCATTACAAAGAGCCATAAAGGCAACACAACTAATCTCTGACAAAACAGGCTATTATTTCATCAATGCTTACCGAATACAATTAGACTGCTATAATGTATTACAGAACTACGCTAAACTTCAAGAAATTTGTGATATTATGTCCGTGTTGCCAATAGAATCGCTCACAATGTCCGCCAGAACCAGTATCTATTATGATCTAGCTGATGCGTATTGTATCTTGGGTAATAAATATAATGATACAACGTATTATACTCAGCAGCTCTATTATGCGGATAAATCTATAGCATTAAATATGGATAATCATCCTCTTCCATATTTTACCCGCGGGTGGGCTAATCTTAAATTAGAAAATTATAAGCAGGCCGAAGCAGACTTTTGCACTGCGCTGAGAACAGCGCAAAATCAAAACCATACGGAATTATTGCTTCCTATATATGATAATTTATCGTACATTTATAGAATGGAACATAATTACAGAAAATCCATACGACTCGCCGATCAAGGTTTACAAGCAAACCCTAACTTCGTCAATTTGTATATGTGCAAAGGATTGGCTTATATTTGCTTAAATGATCTCAAAAAAGCTGGAGAAAATCTGCGCATAGCCCAAGAATTATTCAACGAAAAACAGCCATTTACCAAAGAGGCACGTGAAGGAGTATTAAAGACTAGAAAAACTCTATTAAGAAATTCTGAGGCAGTCGAATTGATAGATGCATTTTTAGCAGCTTTCCCTGAATAATTAACCGCATCGCACCGGCTCGCCGTCGCGCTCCAGCGACCGCTGGGCGGCTAACAGAGTTTTGAGCGCCCGCAGGCTGTTGGCGCCGCCGCTGCGGGGCACAGCGCCTGTTTCGCAGCATTGCAAAAAATGCAGGCACTCCTCGCGCAGAGGCTCGATTTCAGGACAGTCTAGAACTTCCACTCCTTCATCTATATACGCATAACGCTCGTGTTCAAATTTTTTGACCGGATCATACTCGACGCGTTTTTTTAGCAGTTTGACTTTGCCGTCCGGGCTAAGCTCGTCCATAATCAGCATCCCCTGCGTGCCGACAGCGACGGCTTGGCGGTCTTTGTGCGGGTCGAGCCAGCTGTTGTGAATATGGGCGATTTTACCGGAAGCAAATTTAATTATCGTGAATACGACTTCAGCGGTTTTTTGCGGGTAGAACTGCGCGGCCTGCGCGGAGATAACAGCCGGCTGCGGGGCTTCGCCCGCGGCATCCAGCAGATAGTACACGACTGAAATATCGTGCGTGCCTAAATCCCACAACACATTACTCTCGAAACGGATCGCTCCTAAGCCCGTCCGCCGGCAGTACACCTGCTTGAGTTCGCCGATGAGACCGTCCCGCACCGCCTGCCGCATCCGGTTGACCGCGCCGTGATACAGCAGCAAATGACCTTCCATTAAAATTTTGTTTTTGACCGCGGCCAGTTTGATGAGCGCTTCTAAATCCGCTTGTTTGAGGACGATCGGTTTTTCTATATAGACATGTTTGCCGGCCTCTAAAACCTTTTTGCCCAGCGCAAAATGCGTCGCGGCCGGCGTGGCAATGACCACCGCGTCAATGTCGGGATTTTGCAAAACATCGTCGACGTTTTGGGTGGATTTTAGATCAGGATACAATTTTAACGCGGCGTCAATATTATTTCGATCCAGATCGCAGGCCAATTTCAGCGAACCCAAGCTGTAATGATTGCGCAGGAGATTTTTACCCCAGCGTCCCAGACCGATTTGCGCGATATTGATCATTCTAATTCTGCCAGCGCTTTTATTTTTTCCTCCGGCGTCGGCGCGACGCCGTGATAATGCGCTTTGTTTTCCATAAAGGACACGCCTTTGCCTTTGACCGTGTTAGCCAGAATATAAACCGGACGGCCCACGATAGTATCCGCCCTGTCCAGCGCGCCCAGTATCTGCGTGAAATCGTGGCCGTCTATCTCCAGCACTTCAAAGCCAAAAGCCCGCCATTTTTCGGCCAGCGGCTCCAAGCCCATCACCTGCTCGGTATCGCCGTCGATTTGCAGGCGGTTGCGGTCGGTGATGACGATCAGATTATCGAGCCGGTAATGCGCGGCGGACATAGCCGCTTCCCAAACCTGACCTTCCTGACACTCGCCGTCGCCGGTGAGACAATACACTTTGCTGTTCAGTTTATCGAGCTTGCCGGCCAAAGCGATGCCTGCCGCCACGGAAATGCCCTGTCCCAGCGAGCCAGTGGAGATTTCCACGCCCGGCACTTTGTGCATATCGGGATGTCCCTGCAGCGGCGAGCCGATTTTCCGCAGAGTGGCTTGCAGATCGCGGTCTAACAGTCCGGCTTCCATCAGCGCGGCGTACAGCGCCGGAGCGGCGTGGCCTTTGGACAGAACAAACTTGTCCCGTTCCCGCCATTGCGGATTCTGGGCATCATAACGCATCTTGGCAAAATACAGCGCGGTGACAATATCCGCCGCCGACAGCGAGCCGCCCGGATGCCCGGAACCGGCTCCGGCCAGCATTTCAATAATCATTCGGCGCAACTTTTTGGCGATAGCGGCCAGTTCTTTTATATCTCTGGTCATACCTCTCGATAGTATAAATTAAGCCGGGTAAATTTACCAATGCCGCTATCCATTTAAGGTCCGTTTACTCCGTCTTTTTCGGTGAAAAGTCACGGCAAATCTATGCGCTTCGTCACGGACAGCCATAAGCAGCCGCAAGCCGCTGTCCCGCCGCGGCAAAACCAGCGGCTCGCCGCGGCGCGGAATAAAAATTTCTTCCTCGCGCTTGGCCAGCGCGCACAGCGGAATATGCTGCCTCATATTTTTCAGCACGCGCTGGGCGACGCCGAGCTGTCCTTTGCCGCCATCGATGACCAATAGATCCGGCGCCGGCCATTCCGGTATACGCATCATCCGTCTGGCCAGCGCTTCTTCCATAGAAGCGAAATCATCCGGCTTAGCCTGATCGATGATGTATTTCCGGTATTCGCTTTTACCGGGGCGTCCGTCGATCAAAACCGCCTGCGCGGCCACAGTCTCGCTGCCCTGTATATGCGAAATATCAAAACATTCTATCCGGCGCGGCGGCGCTTCCAGCCCCAGAATCTCCTGCAGACGCTTCAAGCCCGCAGCCGGCGCATCTTCTTTTAATTGCCCCATAATGCGCTCCTGCAAATATTTGCGCGCGTTGTAAACACCCATCCGCACAAAATCGTGGCGGAAACCGCTCTGCGGCTGCCAGATCCTGACCGTCCTACTTTCAGCCCATTCGTGAAAAGCGGCGAACGCGGTGTCCGCCGGCAGAATGATTTCCTCCGGCGCCGTTTCCGCGGCATAAAAATTTAAGAGCAGTCTTTCCCGTTCATCCTCGGCAATACCGCGGCGGTTAAGCGCGCTGAAAGAATGACTGCCGCTGATCCGGCCGTGTTGGATGCGCAGCAAAACCGCCGCCCAAATATTCTGACCGGCGGCGAAACCCCAAACATCGCGGAAGATATTGTCCGGCGCGACTACGGACTGCGTGACCATAATTTTTTCCAAAGCCCGCAGTTTGTCCCGGCATTGCGCCGCTTTTTCGTAATTCAGCTCCCGCGAGGCTTCCGCCATTTGTTTTTCCAGCTCAGCGGACAGCCCGGAAAAATCGCCGCGCAAAAAATCAGCCAGCGCGGCTATTTCTTTTTGATAACGCTCCTCATAGCCGCCCGCGCAGGGCGCCAGACACTGGCCGATCTGCGCGTATAGGCACGGTTTTTTGCCGAGCGTTTTACAGCGGCGCAGGCTGAATATGCCTTGCACGGCGCGCAGAGCGTCGCGCACCGAACCGGCATAAGGCCCGAAATAACGCCCGCCGTCTTTGTTTCGCTGGCGAGCAATGACCAGCCGGGGATATTTTTCGGCGGTTAGTTTTAGATAGGGATAATTTTTGTTGTCTTTCAAGTCAATGTTATAAGGCGGCTGGTGTTTTTTGATAAGCGAATCCTCCAGTAGCAGCGCCTCGGCTTCGGAGCGCGTGACTATAGTGCTCACTTCCGCAATCTTGGCGACAAGAGCGGCTGTTTTAGGATCTTTTTCACCGTGAAAATAAGAAGCAATCCGTTTTTTCAAATCCAGCGCTTTGCCCACATAGAGCAACCGCCCCTGCGCGTCATAATGCATATAGACGCCGGGTTTGTCAGGCAGATTGGCCAATAGTTTTGTTAATTTCTCATTCTTCATTCGGCTTATCGATCAGCGGCAAATCGGAGCTTTGCGCGCTGCCGGTCAGCCGGTAAATATCTTTGTCTATTTTCTGAAATTCCTTGCCGGCGGTATTGTAGCTGGACACCGCCGTCGCCAAATTCCTGCCCAGCCGGCGCAGAAATTCCTCGTAATTCACCAGATGTTTCTGCAGGTCGCCCAGCCGGCCAACAATGTCCTGAATATTCTGTTCGACCGCCGCGACTTTCAAGCCCTGCAGGACAGTCTCCAGATAAGCAAAAAACGAGGTCGGCGAGACGATGATCACGTGTCGGCGAAAAGCGTACTCGATCAAATCCTGCATACTCACGCTGACGCTGCCGACATTGTAAATCAACAGATTGTAATACACGCCCTCCGCCGGAATAAACATAAAAGCAAACTCCGTCGTACCGTCCTGCGGACGGATGTATTTGGCGGTCTCATCAATGCGGTTTTTCACGTCTGCGCGAAATTCTTTTTCCAGCTGTTCGCGCGCGGCCGGATTGGCTTCGGTCATAATCCTGTTGTATTTTTCCAGCGAAAATTTA
>JAITIS010000002.1 GCA_031279305.1 Candidatus Margulisiibacteriota bacterium
ATGATGATCTTTATTTGACTGTCTACCTGCGAAGAGGTGGTGGTACTACTAGTGTGTTTTTGTCTGAAGAAAATCGCTTGACACCAAATATACATGTGCTTGGCGTGCCTATAGCTTTCAAGGCTAGAGGAGTTAAAGTTAAACAGGCCAAGGACAGCAGTAATTTACTTATCGGAACCGATTCCAACAATCCCAGTATGCCAGGAGGAATAATTGCAGGATCCGGAAGCAGAATTGGCATTGGCACTGACAACCCAGCAGCAAATTTACATGTTGTTGGCGCTGGCACTGGCGCTAATGACTATGTTCTCCGAGTTCCAACAATCGATGGACATACTGTTATAGCCACAAAAGTGTATAATGTTAAATGGGAGTAGTGGAGTAGTTATGAGGTATCTAAAGCTTATAATTTTTATTTTAATGCTGGTCTGTTCTTTGGCGTGGTGTTATACAGAGAGCGCCAAGAATGACGGTGCTGTTGTGCCGCGAACGAATAACACTTTTCCGTTCCAGGGATATTTCACGGATTCTCAGGGGAGAGCTTATTTCGGCACTGTAATGATGGGTTTTAAGTTCTGCAGTGATGAGGGCGGAAAAGATGTTGTGTATGGTAATACCGCAGACGAAAGTATGGTCCGGAGTGTTAAAGTTTATAACGGTTTTTACGCGACAAAAGTCAGCTTGCCAAAAAATGCCTTTGCCAAACTTGCTTACTATGACAATATTTGGGTAAAGGTCTATGTGGATAAAAGCGCTGGTTTAGTAGATAATATGGCGTGGGGCAAGGATTATCTGGGTTCTTCGACGAGGTTAGATGATGACAATGACAATTATTTGCTTAAGCCGCATGTTCAGCTGACCGCCGCGCCGTATGCTCTGGGCGTGAGAGGCCTGGCTTATCAAAGTGGTAGTAGTCCTGGTAAGGGAGTATTAAAAGTTGGCGGCGAATACCGGGGTAAACCTAGTTCAGCAGCAAGTAATGGGAAAGATAACTTGGTCATCTCCGGCAATGTCAAAGTTGCTGTATCATTAGATTCCGCAGAGAATACCAAGCTTGTTATCAGCGATAAGTTAAAGGGCGTTTCTGGAACCACGATAATTATTAACGGTGAGCTCAGTGCTCCCGACGGCGTTTACGGCGCTGTTTGGAATTAGGCCGGTCTTGACCAAACGTGTTATAATTAAAGATAGATTAGAGGGAGGAGATTTTATGATTAAAAAAATAGACAAAGCGAGAAGAAATTCCATTATCAAAAATTTTCAAGCGCTGGCGGTTTTAGGCTGTTTCCTCCTGCCGCTGGGCGGGAAGAAAGCTCTTTCGGCGGCCGGCTCTGTTGCTGACAGCCAAAGCAAAACGAACGTGGCCATTTGGGGTTAAAGTCCGGTAGCGTTCTCTAAATGTCCCTGTTATAATCTAAAGCTGATGAGCGCAACTGCGGGTAAACGCTGGCTGGCGCTTTTTGTTGCGGCGTGCGTTTTATATTTTGGTTTTGAACTGGGGCGGAGTTATTTCCGCGGGCAGACGTTTTGGCGGCGTTACGCCGCGCTGGAGTCGCGTTATGCCGAATTGCTCAAGCAGAATCAGGATTTGCAGATCCGCTTGACCGAGGCGCGCAGTGACGCTTTCATTGAGTTGAATGCGCGCGACAAACTGGGGCTGGCGCGTCCGGGCGAGACAGCGTATAAGATAGTTGAGGAGGATTGAGTTTAACGCAATGGCAGAGGAAAGCAAGACAGAAAATCCGCCGCCGCAGGAGCACTCTGCAGGCGAGTTGCTCAAAGGTTCGGTTACAGGCATCACCAGTTTTGGCGCGTTTGTAAAATTGCCGGACGGCAAAGAAGGTCTGGTGCATATTTCGGAAATCGCCAACACGTATGTCACCAATGTCGAAAATTTTATCAAGCTCGGCGAAGAAGTGACGGTCAAGGTTTTAGGCAAAAACAACAAAGGCAAATACGATCTGTCGATCAAACAAGCCAGCGCGGCGGCCGCGCCGGTTTTTCGCCATGCTCCGCGCTCCGAGGACGGCAAACGCAAAAGTTTTGAGCCGGGGTCTTTTGACGAGATGATGCATAATTTCCTCAAGACCAGCGAGGAAGTGCAGCTCGATGTGCGGCGCAATTTGCAGTACCGGCAGGGCTTGCGGCGCAAAGGGCAGAAAAAGCACCGAGAGGAATAAATGCATGTCCGGAACAAGGCGGGGCGCAGGATTTATCCTGCGCCCCTGCCTATATATTTTTGACGAGCTGTATTTTGGGATTGCGGCGTTAGCCGCATAGCTGTGGTAAGCTTGCGGCGTTAGCCGCGTAGCTGCGGCAAGCTTGCGGCGTTAGCCGCGTAGCTGTGGTAAGCTTGCGGCGTTAGCCGCATAGCCGCGGCGCCATGCTAACAGCCATATATGGCTGTTAGCATGGCGCCGAAGTGGTGGAATTGGTAGACACACAGGACTTAAAATCCTGAGGGAAGTCAAACGCCCGTGCCGGTTCGAGTCCGGCCTTCGGCACTAAAAGCGCGCTGTGCACAGCGCGCTTTTAGTGCCGGGCGGAAGGCAGCAGCGCGCCGCACCCGGGTTTTTGGTTACGCAACAATTTTTAGGAAATTACGAAATATTCTAGTATGCAAGGCAAGTCAATCGCGTTAAGAATAAAAAATATTTTTGTCCCGCGCCAGGATATAGTTTTGCGTCCGAGACAGACCATCGACACGGCGTATATCAGCCAAGAGCAGATTCGCGGACTGCTCCAGCGCGAGCTGATTTATGCCCCGTATCAATCTTTTGATTATTTGCCGCCACGGGCGTTTTATATTTGCTCGCAGGGAGATATTTTTAACACCGACGTGGAGTTGTCCGAAGTGCAAGATTTGATTCAAATGCTTGCCCGCCTAACCCGGTTGTCCGGGCGGCAGACAGGCATCTGGCGGCATTATAAAAATCTAGCCGAGTTAAAAAACCTGCGAAAAGAAATGCTTAAGCGGTACGGCCAGAAGCGGGTGCTGATTTATCAGATAGATTACCCTGAGCACTACGGACAGGCTGGCGAAGAGCATATTGAGTTAGAGGATTTGTTGGGGCTGTACTGCTCTGCGCAGTGTCCTTGGGCTGTGAAATTGATCAAAGCCAGAACTCCGGATGCGGAAATGCTGGCCGATACGTTGAAAAAACTCGAAAAGAGACTGCGGTCGGCGCCGCCGGGGCAGGAAATTTTACTGAAGGAAATACATTATATGCTGCTGGCGCGCGCCGGACGGTTTGCCGGCGCCAGCCGGGTGTTAGCCTGTCTATCCGGCAATAATATTCAGTACGATTATGACCGGGCGGTGTTGTATTATCTGTCCGGGGATTACGCGCGGGCCGCCAGTTATTTTAAAGCTATGCTTTTGACGGCGGAACCGTCGGTGAAACTGCCGGCTTTATTTGGCCTTTTGCGGACCTGCATACGGCAGAAACGGCCGATGCTGGCCAGACAATTTTTTGCGGATATGCAAAAACTGATAATTTCTCCCTCGCCCAGGGCTTTCCCGGTGCTCTTCCTGCAGGTATGGGATGAAAGCGCTAAATTAAAAGAAGATGTTTTTACCGCCGCCGCTTTGCCGGCCGAGATTGTCTGGAGGCAGCCGCGGGACGTATTTGAATATCTGGCCGCCAATTATGAGCCGGAAATATATTTTAACCGGGAGCGTCCGGTGCTTGACGTTTATATACAGCTTTTTAGACAGGATTTGCCTAAGATGTCTGGGCTGCCGGAATTAAAAGCTGCCTATATCAAGCACGGATTTTTTAATCTGCATCAGCTGCTGCAGTATTTACTGCGCAGTAAAAAATACACGGAGCGCCTCTTAAATTAGTGTTATAATCCAAATTCTGAGGGTGGGGGATGTGTTTATCCAAAAAATAATTTTGCTTTGCCTTGTGCTGTCTCTGGGCTGGGCGGCCAGCATCGCCGATAAACAGAAAGAACTGCAGCGCATACAGTCCGAGCTTGAGCGCAATCAGCGCCTGCTCCAGCAGACCCGCGTCAAAGAAAATGCTTCTCTGCGCGATTTGGCTTTGCTAAACCGCGGTTTGAGCAAGGTGCAAAACGATCTCAAGTACAATCAAAAAAAATTATCCGAGCATACGGAAGTCCTGCAGCAGACCGGCGAGGAATTGGATCGGAACGAAACGGAGTACAAACGGCGGATGGCGGTGAGCCGGCTGCGCATCCGCGAGATGTATAAAACGCAGGATATTGGCTGGCTGGCGCTGCTTTTGACTAACCGCTCTTTTTCTGGCCTGATTGACAACACGCATTACTACCGCAAGATACTGGAGCGGGATCTGGCCAATCTGGAGCGCGTGCGTTCGGTCAAACAAGAAATCGCCCGGAAAAAAGAAAATCTGGAATATCAAAAAAAACTTATCGAATCCACCAAAAAAAGCATAGAACAGCAAAAGATTTTGTACGAGCGCCGGTCTAAGCAGCAGGAACAGCTCTACACTCATCTGCGCGCCCAGCGGATCAAATACGAAAAAGAATCAGACGCGCTTTTGAAAAATTCGCAGGAAGTCGAAGCGATGATCAAAAAAATGATTCTGGAAAATCCCAATGCGGAAGCGCGCGGTTCCGGCAAATACATCTGGCCGGTGAAAGGCCCGCTCACCTCGTATTATGGCCGGCGGGTGCATCCGATTTTCAAAATAGCTAAAATGCACACGGGATTAGATATCGGCGTGGCGCACGGCACGCCGATCAAAGCCGCGGACGCCGGCATAGTGACTTTTTCCGACTGGTGGGGCGGCTACGGGCGCTGTATTATCATCGATCACGGTCGCGGCTATGCCACGCTCTACGCCCATATGTCCAAACAGCTGGTCAAAAAAGGCGCGGCTGTCAATAAAGGCCAAGCTATCGGCAATGTCGGCGCCACCGGTTACGCGACCGGACCTCACCTGCATTTTGAAGTGCGCCGAAACGGCGAAACCGTCGATCCTCTGCCGTATCTGCCCTAGGCGGATTATGTTAAAATAGGCGGCAATATGTCGAAAAAAGTAAAAATATCCACCGCGGTGATATGCTGCTGTCTGGCGTTTTTCTTGGGCGTAGGCACCAAATTTCTGGCGGCGGCCCGAGTGGAGGCCACTTGGGGGCTGTTGTATCAGGCTTTGAGCATTGTGCGCACCCAGTTCATCGACACGGATGTCAGAGACGATAAACTTATTTACGGTTCGATCCGCGGTATGCTGCGTTCACTGGATGATCCTTACACCCGCTTTATCGATCCGGAAGGCTACGAGGATATGCAGACGCATTTGAACGGCAACTTTGCCGGCATCGGCATCCAGATCGGCATCAAAGACAGCGTGTTGACCGTGATCGCGCCTATCGAGGACACGCCGGCGGACAGAGCTGGTTTTAAGACCGGCGATAAGATTCTGGAAATAAACGGCAAGTCCACCGAGGATATGTCGCTGGAGCAGGCTGTTTCGCTTATCCGCGGGCCCAAAGGCACCAGAGTCACGCTGTTAGTTCTACGCAATCTTAAAGAAAAAGCGCAGGAACACACGCTGATCCGCGACAACATTAAAATAAAATCGGTAGCCCGCCAGAAAATGCTTGATGAAAAAAATAAAATAGGCTACATAATGCTGGCGACTTTTGAAAGCAAGCTGACTTATGATGAATTGAGCGAGGCGATTCAGGCTCTGGAGCAAAAAGGCCTGCAAAGCCTGATCTTAGACCTGCGCAACAACGGCGGCGGACTGCTCGATGAGGCTGTCGCCGTCGCATCTATTTTTATCAAGAACGGCGAGATCGTGCACACTGTCGACCGCTACGGCAACAAAGAGACTTTTCAGGCCACGGCGGTGGATTATCAATGGCCTGATAAGCCGTTGGTCGTGCTCATCAACGGCGGTTCGGCTTCCGCCTCGGAGATAGTGGCCGGCGCGGTGGCGGACAATAAGCGCGGCGCTCTGATCGGCGCTCCCTCTTTTGGCAAAGCCTCGGTGCAGAATATCCGTCCGCTGTCCGACGGCTCGGCGATACTGGTGACCGTCGCCAAATATCTCACTCCTGCCGGCAGTGATATTAACAAAATCGGCGTTTCGCCAAACTATACGGTGGAGATACCGACTGCTTCTATTGAGGAAGCCTTGAATGACCCGAACTATAAATACAGCGAGGAAAAAGACGCCCAGCTGCAATACGCTCTGGAATATTTGCGCGGGCCTAAGTGAAAAAATTTTGGCTCATCCTTTTTCTGCTGGCCGCCGGCTGGACGAAGCCCAAACTGGCTGTGGTCATCGATGACTGCGGCTACTCGTTGCCGGATGCGCGCTATTTTGCCGCGCTGAAATATCCGCTTACGCTGGCTGTGATCCCCGGACAAGCGTATTCCCGCGCCTGCGCTCTGGAAATAAAAAAAACCGGCCAGTCCCTGCTCATCCATTTTCCCTGGACGCCTTTGGGTGAGAACGGACAAAAAAATTATCCTGTCCGCATCGAACAGGGCTATCCTGCGGAAAATATGGCGCGGATGTTAGAACAGGCGCTGGCTGCCGTGCCGGACGCGGACGGCATCAACAATCATCAAGGATCTGTGCTCTCCGCCGACCGGGAAATGATGGATAGATTTATGCGCGTGCTGCGGGACAGACCGGAGACGCTGTATTTTTTGGACAGCGGCACGGCGCCAAACTCTCAGGCCAAAGCCGCCGCTTTGCGCTGCGGAATACCCGCCGCGCGCAATGATCTGTTTTTAGACGGAACGCAGGACGACAAAACGATCGCCGAACGCTTTGCCGCGGCGGTGCTGCTGGCCGAGCGCAAAGGCAACGCGGTAGCCATCTGCCACGCTGGCCGGCCGGCGACTAAAAGAGTGTTAAAAAAACTGCTGGCCAAATATAATGACAGGGTGCAATATGTTCATCTGCCGGAAATAATGGCGGAAAGGCTGAGATGATGACGGTAAATTTTGGCACGGACGGCTGGCGCGACACGATGGATGGCGGTTTTACGCTGGCCAATGTGGAGCGGGTTGCGCAGGCGTACGCGGATTATTATAAAAGTTCCGGCGCGGATAAAAAAGGCTTTTTTGTCGGCTATGACCACCGCGCCAATTCCGAAATATTTGCGCAAAAAACCGCGGAGATCATCGCCGCCAACGGCTGCTCCGTGCGCTTGGCGGCGCAGGCCTGCCCCACACAGGCGGTGTCTTTTGTGGTGCGGGAACAGGAGCTGTCCGGCGGCGTGATGATCACCGCCTCGCATAATCCGCCGCGGTATAACGGTTTCAAAATCAAAGAGCCGCAGGGCTGTTCGTCTTTTCCGGCGACCACGGACGGCATTATGGCCTTTTTGGATAAAAATCCGATCCAGAGAAACGGCCGCTATGAATTATACGATCCGCGCGAGGCGTATTTTCAGTATGTTGAACAGCGCGTGGATTTTGCCCGGATCTTAAAAAGCGGCTTGCGGATTTTTATTGATCCGCTGTACGGCTCCGGCTCCGGCTATATTTCCGGGCTTTTGGCTAGGCACGGCATTGAGAGCGTGGAGATAAACAACCGGCGCGACACCAATTTCGGCGGATTTAACCCGGAGCCGCTGGCCGGCAATGTGCCGGATTTCAGCGAGCTCATCAAGCAGGCGCGCGGCGATTTTGCGGTGGGGTTGGTGCTGGATGGCGACGCTGATCGCAACGGCGCCTGCGGCAGCGACGGACAGTTCATCAACTCGCAGAAAGTTTTTTCAGCGCTGTTCCACCATTTCGCGGAAAATCGGCAAACACCGGGCAAACTGGTGCACGCTTTTAACGGCACCAAACTGCTGGATAAAATGGCGGCGGCGCTAAAGCGCGAAGTGACCGTGACTAAAATCGGCTTCAAGTATATAGCCGCGGAGATACTCCGCGGCGGCGTGCTGCTCGGCGGCGAGGAATCCGGCGGTTATTCGGCCTCCGGCAATATCCCCGACCGCGACGGGGTGCTCAACTCGCTGTATTTGTGCGAACTTCTGGCGGCGGAAAATCAGACGCTGGAGCGGATATATGCCGATTTAGAAAAGAGATTTGGCGCGCATTGCTACGACCGGCTGGATTTGCGGCTGGAAAATTCGCAAAAAGAAAAAATTAGGCGGACGCTGGAGCAGAATTCTCAGGCGGAATTTTTGGGCAAAGCCGTGTCCTCTAAAGAAATATTTGACGGGATCAAAGTGCATTTTGCGGATGACAGCTGGATATTGTTCCGCGCGTCCGGCACGGAGCCGCTGCTGCGCGTGTACTGCGAGGCGCAAAGCGACGCCGAAGTAGCGCGTTTGCTCAAGGCCGCCGGAGAATTTGCGCGGTGCTGATCCAGGCCAGAGTTTTGCGGCAGGCCAAAGACGGCATAATAGTCGCGATTTGCCGGGACTGCGGTTCCTGCAAAATATGTAAACCCGCTCCTGAAAAATTATTGATCAAAACTAAGAAAAAACATAAAAAAGGCGAGCTGATAAATATACAGTTAAATTCCGCTTATTTCTGGCGCGCGCTCGGTCTTTTAATCTTGCTGCCGTTGATAACCCTGCTGATTGTTTTGCCTGTTTTGCTGCGCTGCGGTTTGTCTGAAATTCAGGCGGCTTCCGGCGCTCTGGCGCTTTGTTTGGCTGAGTACGTGCTTATTTATTTTTACGACCGGACGATCAAGACGGCGGATTTATATGCTATAATATCCCGGCGTTGAGTGTTAGGCCTAAAAGATTAAGCTATGAGGAAGAATTATGAAAAAATTTGGCAAAGGTTTTCTTTTATTTTGGATTGTGGCGGCGGAGCTGGTCTTTGCGGCTGAAACGCCATTTACTATAAAAGCGCTTTATGTGCCGGACAGTGTGTTTTCTGTACACGATGAAAAATCTAAAGTTTATAAATTGGACGAGGACTATGATTTTTCGCGTGGTTTTGGCTTGGCCGCCGAATACGCTCTGGGCGAACATAGAGGCGGCGGGCTAAAAACTTCGCTGGGCGTGGAGCATATCTTTTCCCGAGACGCTTTTCATCTGACCGCCAAGGGCAAAGTATTGGGAGCCAAAATTGATAACGAAGGAAATAGAGCTAAAGGCGCTTTTGCTTTGGCTAGGACCGCTGTGTATTTTAAGCCGCGTGTTTTGTTTGGCGATCCCGAACGCCGGTCATTTATTTTTTATCTGGCTACCAAGTTGTCTTACAATATACTGAATGGAGAGATCCGTCCGTCCGAAGACGCGAGAGAAAATCTAAAATTAAAAGACGGCTTCGGTTTCGGACTTTCTTTGGGTTTTATAAACCAAGATGCGCTGGATGTAGAGCTTGGCATCCATTACATAACTTCAGCGGTTTCTGCCAGCAAACTATCGTCCATAACTATTCCTGAGGTTGCTTTTGCTATTGGTTATAGAATTTAGAATTGGCTATTTTGGAAAAAAACAGTATACTCCATCTTGTGCGGCAGACCGAGGCGATCGCGTTAGTCTTTGGACTACCGAGGAAAGTCCGGGCTCCTGCGGGCAAACGCAGCGGCTAACGGCCGTCCGCCGACAGCAATGCTGGAAGGCGAGGAATAGTGCCACAGAGACAATGTATAGAGACGCAAGTCTGCTATAGTGAAAAGAGGTAAACTCTGCGCGGAGCAAGAGCAAATAGGGATGAGAGCGCCCGCCTCGTCACCAATCCCGGGTTGCTTGCTTGAGCCTGACGGCAACGCCAGGCCTAGATAAATGATCGTCTGCAAAACAGAACCCGGCTTACCAGTTTGCCGTATTGACAAGATATTTAATAAAGAAATCATTGCGTTAAACGTATAGCTTAGGGTGGCTGTGCTGGCACGAGCAATAGCGAGGTACGGTTTTTCGTATTGATTTTACTAACTCCGCTGGGGGGCGGTTCTGATTTACTCTAAAAATATAGCCGCGCGCCTGATTCAGGTCATCGGTGATTTACACGGGCAGACCCGCTGGAAAGAGAAAATAAATCTGTCCGCGGATAAAATTATTTTTCTGGGCGATTACGTGGATAAATTTGGCTCTGCCGAAGAGATTCTAGCCAATTTAACCGAGCTTATCGACTTAAAAGAGGCATTGCCGGAAAAAATAGTTTTGTTGTGGGGCAACCACGATCTGGCCTATTTGCTGCCCGGAACATTTTTTTGTTCCGATTACAGGGCGTTTTATGCCCGGAGTCTGCTCCGGATCTTTGCGACAAATTTTGATCTGTTTCAGCTGGCCCATCAGGAAGACAACTGGCTTTTCAGCCACGCCGGTCTGTCCAAGCAGTTCTGGGAAAAGACGCTCGGCCAGCAGGAGCCGGCGGATGCCGGAGCGCTCAATCGGGCTTTTAGCCATTCACCGGAAAAGTTTTTTTTGGTCTCCCGGTATAGAAACGGCGCCGATGATTACGGCAGTCCGGTTTGGGCGGACTTGAGAGAGTTTATCGATGAGCAGGCAGCTTTGCCCAGAACGGAAAACTGGCTGATCGGGTTTAATCAGGTGGTCGGCCATCAGCCGGTGGCGCAAAAAATGTTTTATGAGTACGCCGGTTCAAAAATGCTCTGGATCGACACTTGGAGCCATCCGTTTTATCACATTATTCAGGACGACGCGGTGTGGGAGATAAGAATTTAAGCCGGTTTAACTGGCGCCGCGGTGTTAATTAAACGGCGCGCGGCATTACCAGCGTAAAATCGTTGACCAGATAGCCGTCGATTAACCGCGTGTCTGGACACAAACCCCGGCAGTATTGATAAAACTCCTGTTTATCCGCGTAATAAAACCGCGGATCCTGCGCGTACAGCCATTCGCTGTCTTTGTTAAGCAGATTAAAAGCACAGGCTATGCGGGACTGGTTGTACATTTTTTGGATGACCTTTCGGATATGTTTTGTCTGGCTGCCGGCCGGATCAAAGATTATATTCAGGCTGCCAGATGCGCAGATAATATCGTGTTCAGGCAAGGCATCCTCCACAAAATTTTTGACTTGAAAATTGCCGGCGGGATAGTTAACCTTGGCCGCGGCAATCATCTCCGGCACGATGTCCAGCCCGGTATAGCTAATGTTGGCATAGTTATTTTTTTGCAGATAATTATACAGGTCGCCCAGTCCGCAGCCGAGGTCCAGCAGAGCAAGCGACACGGTTTGGTCCGGCACGGTGTTCTGGATTAACATATTAAAGCGCACGTATTGAGTAGAACGGTCATTATATGAAACCGTATGCACGGAGTTTCGTCCATAGCGCTGAAATAATCCTTGATAAAAATTTAGCAGTTCTTTATAAATATTTAATCACTTCTTCCGCTATTTGCACGGCGTTAAAAGCCGCGCCTTTGCGCAGATTATCCGCGACGATAAACATTTCCAGACCGCTGTCGATAGATATATCCTCCCGGATGCGCCCGACAAAAGTTTCGTTTTTGCCGGCGGCGGCCACCGGCATCGGATAAATGTTTTTCTGCGGCTCGTCCAACACGACCACATTCTTGGCCTGTTTAAGCAGCGCGCGCGCTTCGTCCGCGGTGATCTTCTTTTTGGTCTCGATGTTCACGCATTCCGAATGACAGTAAAACACCGGCACGCGGCAGGTGGTCGCGGTGATGCGGATGCTGTCATCGCCGAAAATTTTTTTGGTCTCGTTGACCATTTTCATTTCTTCTTTGCTGTAGCCGCTGGCTAAAAACTCATCGATATGCGGCAAAATATTGAAAGCGATCTGGTGCGGATAAACTGCCGGCTTGACCGGCTTCATTTGCAGTATGTCCAGCACTTCCTGCTGCAGCTCGTCGATAGCCTCTTTGCCCGTGCCGGACACAGCCTGATAGGTTGAGATGACCAGCCGTTTAATGCCGGCGGCGTCGTAGATAGGCTTGAGCGCGACGACCAGCTGCGCCGTGGAACAGTTGGGATTGGCGATGATGCCTTTGGGTCGGTTTTGGATCGTGTGGGCATTGATCTCCGGCACGACCAGCGGCACCTGCGGATCCATTCGAAAAAAAGCCGTGTTGTCGATGACCACCGCTCCGGCAGCCGCGGCGAGAAGCGCGTATTTTTCCGAAACGGCCGAGCCGGCGGAAAACAGCGCGATCTGAATGCCCTCAAAAGAATTTTTTTTTAATTCCTGCACGACAATTTCCTGCCCCTGAAATTCCACGCGCGAGCCGGCGGTGCGGGCGCTGGCCAGCGGCAGAATTTTGGCCGCGGGAAAATTCCGCTCTTCCAGCACTTTGAGCATTTCTTGCCCGACCACGCCGGTGGCGCCGACGACCGCCACATTGTATTTTTGAGTTGCCACGGGTTACTCTCCTTAAATCAAGACGTGATTATATACCGGTTTTGTATTATTATATAGGTTCGTATGTCCAATATTTTTGAGGAATGCAGACGCTCATCCCTTAAATATGCCGGCGGCACGGCTTTTGCGGTGGAAGAAATTACTTTTGGCGAAACTTGGCGGAGAGTTACGGCTAGGGCGGCGGCTCTGCAGGCGCGCGGCGTCCGCAAAGGCGAAGTCGTTGGCATACTGAGCAAAAATTCCCCGGAGTGGTGCGTTACTTTTCTGGCGGTCACTTCACTGGGCGCTCTGGCGCTGGTATTAGACACCAATCTCAAAATCGATATGCACAGGACAATGATCAGTTTTGTGAACGCCAAATTGCTGTATGTATCCAAGGATTTTGCGGACGGGGATTACGGCATAGGAAAACTGCGCATCGAAGAGACCGACCCGCCGAGTGATTTTGAACCGGCAGAAACAGCGGCAGAAAATGACGTTGCTATACTGATTTATACTTCCGGCACCACCGGCACGCCCAAAGTCGTGCAGCTCACGCATAAAAATCTGAACTCTATAGCCTGGGCTTGCATCAAGCACGTCTACGCGGGGCCGGCTGATATTTTTATGACGGTGCTGCCGCTGTATCACGTGTACGGCATTTTGGCTGGATTTTACGCGCCTTATTTAGCCGGCAGCGCCTTAATTTTTCAAAATTCGCTCAAAGGACCGGATATACTGGGGACCTTAGCCAAATATCCGGTGACCGTCCTGTCGGCTGTGCCGCAGATGTGGGAAATATTTTTTGACCGGCTGGTCAAAACGCTCAAGCACGATTCGATGCTGAAATACCGGCTGTTTATGTTTTTTGTGCGTTTTGCGCCTGACCTCAGACATCTGGGTCTGGGTCGGCTGGTCGACAAAATTTTTTATCCAGTGCATAAAACTTTTGGTCTGCGCCTGCGGCTGCTTTTAAGCGGCGGCTCGCGGTTTGGCCGGCGGTACTGCCTGTACTATAAAAATATGGGTTTCCGCGCGGTCGAGGGCTACGGTCTGACTGAAACTACCGGCCCAATCTGCGGCGGCAAATATCATAATCCCACGCCGATCTGCGTGGGCAAGCCGCTGGGGCATAATTTTGTCGAGGTGCGCCATCTCAACGCCGACGGCATCGGCGAAATCTGGCTCAAAGGCGACGCGGTGACTCCGGGATATTACAAAAATCCAGAAGCGACCAAGCAGGCTTTTGACCAAGACGGTTGGTTTGACAGCGGCGATCTGGGTTTCCTCGACAAAAACGGCGAGCTGCATATCCGGGGCCGCAAAAAAAATGTCATAGTTTTGGACTCCGGCAAAAATGTTTATCCCGAGGATCTGGAGGCGTTTTATCTGGCCTCGCCGCTGGTGGCGGAGATCACGATTTTTGGCCGGCGTATCGACGGACGGGAAGTGGTCTATGCCGTGGTGGTGCCCACCTATAAAACGCGCGACTGCTATACCCAGCTTAAAAATGAATTCAAAAAAATCCACCACGGCCTGCCGACTTACAAGATCATCGGCGATTTTGCCGTGTCTTATGACGCGCTGCCGCGCACTTCCACCCAAAAAGTGCAGAACCATAAAGTGATCGAGAATTTGGAAAAGGGCATATATCAAGTGTCGGCGGACGATCCGAATTTTGTGGTCAAGGAGATCAAAGCCGCGACGCCGGAAACGGAAAAGATAGTGGCCGCGCTCAAAGAGACTCTGCGCGTGGACGTGTTTTACGCCAACGAGACGCTAAGCGATTTTACGGTCGACTCGCTGCATTATATCGAGCTGATCGCTAAACTGGAGAAAAAACTGGGCATTCATATCAACCCCAGCCAGTTTATCGCCGCGCCCGCTATTGAAAATCTTATCGAGGCGCTGGCGACCAGCCCAAGCTCCAGCGGCCAGACTATCAAGCAGGAAATTTTTGAGGGCAAAATCACCGCCCGGACTTATAATTTTTATAATCCGCTTATTGAACTGGGCTTGTGGCTCTTAAAAATTTATTCCAAAGTTTTCTGGCGCTTGCAGATCAAGCACGGCGAAAAACTGGAGGTCAACAATGATTTAATCGTCTCCAATCACCAGTCTTATCTGGATATACTCTGGCTGCTTTGCATTCTGCCGTATGCCAAGCGGCGTAACATCTGCATTGCCGGCAAGCGCGAGCTTTGGCCGCTCAAACTCATTTTCCCCGGCATACACGTTGTCTATGTAGACCGCTCCGGCAATTATATACCGGCGCTCAAAACCGCGGCCGATATGCTGCGTCTGGGCAAATCGTTGATAGTTTTTCCAGAAGGCACGCGCTCCTATGACGGCCAGATCGGCGAGTTCAAAAACGGCGTGGCCTATCTGGCTAAAAATCTGCACAAAAAAATTCTGCCGATTTCCATCAAAGGCGCTTACGAAATTTTTCCGCGTAAAAACTGGCTGCCTAAATTCATCACAACTCAAAAGTCCTCGCTCAATGTGCACGACAAACTCGACCCCGACCAGTTTGCGACTATTGAAGAATTAAATGACAAAATGAAAGAACTGGTGCAGGGGTGAACGCCGGTTGTTTGATATAACCGCTTCTCCGGCGTTAAAATGACGCCTAAATGTTAGGTAAAATTTTAGAAAAAACTAAAGACTATCTGTCACCCGCTGACCGGCATCAGATCGCGCAGGTGCACGCTTTTGCCGAAATGGCGCACGGCGAGCAAAAGCGCCTGTCCGGTGAGCCGTATATGGTGCATCCGGTCGAGGTGGCTTTGATCCTTGCGGAGCTGAAACAGGACGCGGACACTATCTGCGCCGCGCTTTTACACGATGTGCTGGAAGACACCAAAACGCCCGATGAAGAGATCAAAAGGACTTTTGGCGCGAAAATACTTTTTCTGGTCAAAGGCGTGACGAAACTAACCGAGCTGAAAATTTCCTCTTCGCGCGCCACTCCAAAAGAAGAGATGCACGCCGAAAACACGCGCAAAATGTTTCTGGCAATGGCCAAAGACATACGCATCGTATTCATCAAACTGGCTGACCGCCTGCACAATATGCGCACGCTGGAATACTTGCCGCGCGCTAAACAGATCGAAAACGCGCGGGAAACAATGGATATTTTTGCGCCATTGGCGCACAGGCTGGGCTTAGGCTTGATCAAATGGGAATTGGAAGATTTGTCTTTTCGTTATCTCGATCCGGATAATTTCTGGATGGTGCGCGAGAAAGTTACGGAAAAGCGCCGCGAACGGGAAAGCTATATCAAAGATTTTATTGAAAAAGTCAAAGGTATTTTGAAGGAGCATAATATTCACGGCGAAGTCTCCGGCCGCGCCAAACATTTTTACTCAATCTTCCGCAAAATGCAGACCCAGCATCTGGAGTTTGAGCAGATCTATGATCTCTCGGCGGTGCGGGCGCTGGTCGACACCCAGCACGACTGCTACGGTTTGCTGGGGCTTATTCACGCCCGCTGGAAACCCATCCCCGGCAAGATCAAAGATTACATTGCGATGCCCAAAGAAAATAATTATCGGTCTCTGCACACGACGGTCATCGGTCCGGAGGGCAAACAGGTGGAAATCCAGATCCGCACTTTTGAAATGCACAGTCAGGCGGAATACGGCATTGCCTCGCACTGGCTGTATAAACAGATTGACAAGACCAGAACCGGACGGCAGAAATTGAAACAAAAAGACCTGAGCTATATCGGCAAAATGACCTGGCTGCGCAAGCTGGCCGAGGATAAATCGGACAATTCGGAATTTCTGGATACTTTGAAAACGGATATGATCTTTGATGAAGTCTATGTTTCCACGCCTAAAGGCGATATTTACTCGCTCTGTCAGGGCGCCACGCCGGTGGATTTTGCCTATCAGGTGCACACCGAGATTGGCAACCGCTGCATCGGCGCGAAAGTCAATAATAAAATCGTGCCGCTAGAATCCGAACTGCACAACGGCGATGTGGTAGAGATCCTGACCAGCAAGACTGCCAGGCCCAACAGCGACTGGCTGTCTTTTGCGCAAAGCCCGCGCACTAAAACCAAGATCAAAAGCTGGATCGCCAAACAGAACAAACAGCAGCATCTAAACGCCGGGCGGGAGATGCTGGAGGCCGCGCTCCAAGAATTTTTGCTGGAGCCCGCGCTGGTGGGCAATGAAAAATATCTAGCGCCTATTTTGAAGCGATATGCTTTTCACACTTTGGATGATCTGTACACCGCTATCGGCCACGGCGATGTGGCTTCGCGGGCGGTGGCGCGGACATTTTGGGAAAACTACAAAGAAAAACACAAGCAGGCCGAGGAGCCCAAGCCGATTTTGGAGAAACCGCGGAAGTCTAACAGTGCCGGCGTGGTGGTGGATGGCGTGGACACTGTGCTAATCCGGCTGGCCAACTGCTGCCATCCTCTGCCGGGCGACGCGATCACCGGTTTTGTCACGATGGGCTACGGCATTACCGTGCACCGCGCCTCCTGCAAAAATGTGAGCCGGCTCAAGGAGCGCAAAATTGCGGTTTTCTGGCACAATACACCGCAGCATACCTATCCGGCGGCGCTGGAGGTGGCCGGGTTTGACCGCGTGGGTATATTCAAAGATATTCTCAATGTTATCGCGGATACGGCTATCAACGTGCAGGAAGCCACGGCGCGCAAAACCGGCCGAGGTGAATTTAAGTCCCGTATCATAGTCGATGTGCGCGATCTCAATCAGCTTTTACATCTGCTGGGGAGCTTGAAAAAAATCAAAGATGTTTATGATGCTTACCGGCTGTCCGCTTGATATAATAAGCCAGTATGTTTAGGCGCCTATCCGTAAATTTCAAACATAAACTGGCGGATATTGCGGTTAATTTTCTAGCTTTTTATTTGACTGCTTGGGCGGCGCAGCGGCTGGGCTGGCTGGCGGTGTCCGATTTGTGCTGGCTGCCGTTTTGCACCGCCGCGGCGGTTTTGTTTTTGGCTTATGATCATCCTCTGTACAGCTCGCACCGGATTATTTCTATCAGACAGGAGACAAACGAGATTACCGGTATTTTTTACACCGCCTATCTGACGGTTTTTTTTCTGCTGTATTTGCTTAAAACCCCGCAGCCGGGACTTAAATTTGCGCTCTTAGCTTATCTGGTGCTTTCGATCAGCGCTGTCAACACAGTTCGTTATCTTATTCGTCTCTGGCTGAGATGGCGGCGTTTGAACGGCCACAATATACGCCGCACGCTGATTATCGGCACCGGACGCGCGGCGGCCGCCGTGACCAGAGAGATCAAGACCAGCGCCAGAGAATGGGGCGTGCTCATTTCCGGCTATGTGTATTTGCGCGCTGGAGACTTGCGCGCCGCGGCTGTGCCCAGAACTAAAATCTTAGGCAGTGTCGAGCGGGTCGGCGATATTCTGCGCGAGCAGGTCATAGACGACGTGTTGATTGCCATCGATCCGGCGGATCATTTGCTGGTGCGCGAGGCGATCCTGACCTGCGAAGCGATGGGCATCAATATTAAAGTTAAGGAGTTGATGACTTTTCTGCGGCGGCCGCGCACCAAGGCGATGTTAGATTATATCGGCAATATGCAGTGCATTTCTTTTGTGACTTATCCAGCGCGTTCTCTAGGACTGACTGGCAAGCGTCTGTTTGACATCGCGGCTTCCGGGCTGGGGCTGCTGTTTCTACTGCCGCTGGTTTTTTTACCGGCGGCCGTACTTATCAAGCTGACTTCACGCGGGCCGGTTTTTTTCCGGCAGGAAAGAGTGGGCGCGCATAACCGCCTGTTCAAAATTTTCAAGTTCCGCACGATGGTTGCCAACGCCGAGGAGTTAAAAGCCAAGTTGTTAAAGAAAAATGAAAATAAAAACGGCATTACTTTTAAGATCAAGAATGATCCGCGCATCACGCCGATCGGTCGTTTCCTGCGCCGCGCCAGCATCGATGAGTTGCCGCAGCTGTTTAATGTGTTTAGCGGGCAGATGAGTCTGGTCGGTCCCAGACCCGCTCTGCCGGACGAGGTTAAAAAATACACGGACAATTACCGCAAGCGCATAGCGGTGCGGCCGGGCATCACCGGCCTGTGGCAAATCTCTGGCCGCAGCGCAAACGCGGATTTTGACCGCTGGGTAGCGCTGGACGCGCAGTATATTGACACGTGGTCATTTTGGAATGATCTGGCGATCTTGTTTAAGACAATTCCGGTGGTGCTGAAAGGCAGCGGAGCGTATTAACCGGCTTTTTCTTGAATAACCGCGAGCAGCTGTTCCTTATTTACTGGTTTGCGGATGTAGGCCTCCGCGCCTTGGTTGAGCGAGTCTACCGCGTTTTGCAGGGTCGTATCGCCCGTAACCATAACGCTGATCAGCTCCGGCTGAATCTTTTTTAATTCTTTTAACAGCTCCGTGCCGAGCATATCGGGCAGCTGTATATCTAACAACGCCAGTTTGTATTTTTTTTGCGCGGCCAGCGCGAGCGCCTCCGCGCTGTTTGCGGCGGTGTCGACTATGTGGCCGTCAGCCTCCAGCGTTTTCTGGAAAACAGTCCGGATATTTTTTTCATCATCGACGACGAGGATTTTGCACACGGTTTATTTTACAGCCTGTGACGGATAAGAGCAAAGACTGATATAATGGCTTTATGCTCAAAATCATCATTAACGGCGCGCAAGGCAAAATGGGACAGGCGAGTGTTGCGGCTGTGTCTGCGGACACGGAATTGCAGTTGGCCGGCCAAGCCGACGCCGGCGCTGATCTGGGCAAAATTATCAGGGAAACTCAGGCGGAAGTGGTTATTGATTTTACCCACCCGTCTGTCCGTATGCAGAATATCCGAACTATTATCGGCAATGGCGCTCAGGCGGTTGTCGGCACCACTGGATTCACGGAAGAAGACTTAAAAATTGTTGACGCGGAAAGTAAAAAATTAAAAAGAGGCGTGCTTATCGCGCCAAATTTCGGGCTGGGCGCGGTGCTCTTGATGCAGTTCGCCGCGCAGGCGGCCAGATATATGCCGGACGTGGAGATCGTCGAGTATCATCACGATCACAAAGCTGACGCGCCGTCCGGCACAGCGCTCCTGACCGCTCGGCTGATTAACGAAGCTGTAGGCCAAACCAATCCGCCTGCCGTAGAAAGCGAGGAGCTTTTGGCTGAGCGTTCACAGGGTGCGAAAGTAGGCAACATCCGTCTGCACGCGGTGCGTCTGCCCGGTTTTATCGCTACGCAAGAAGTCATACTCGGAGCGCAAGGGCAGCGGCTGGTCTTGCGCCACGAGACTCTCAATAGAGAATCTTTTATGCCCGGCGTGCTTTTGGCCTGCAAAAAAATTATCGGCAAGATTGGGCTGATTTATGGCTTGGAGAAACTGCTGTGAATGCCATACTCAGGTTGACCTGTCGGGACCGCCGCGGCATTGTCGCCGCAATCACCAATTTTATCGCGCACAATAACGGCAACATAGTCAATCTGGATCAATACACCGATCCGGCGGCCGGACAATTTTTTATGCGGCTGGAATGGGACTTAAAAAATTTCAAAATAGCTCCGGCTAAAATAGAAAAAGCTCTGCAAAAATTCGGGAAGATTTCCGTCACTTTTTCCAATCGGCAAAAACGCGCGGCGGTGTTTGTTTCCCGGTATGACCACTGCCTCTATGACCTGCTCTTGCGCCAGCGCAGCGGCGAGCTAAACTGCGATATTGCCGCGGTTATCAGCAATCACGAGGATTTGCGCTATGTCGCCGCAGCTTTTGGCAAGGAATTTTACTGTCTACCCGGCGCGGAGAAAAAACAGCTAGCCTTGCTGAAAGAAAAAAAGATTGACCTGATAGTGCTGGCCAGATATATGCAGATTTTAAGCCCGGTCTTTATCCGGGACTATTTGTATAAAATAATCAACGTGCATCATTCTTTTCTGCCGGCCTTCAAAGGCGCGAAACCCTATCATCAGGCCTATCGGCGCGGCGTGAAAATCATCGGAGCGACGGCGCATTTTGCCACCGAGGATTTGGATCAAGGGCCGATTATCCAGCAAAATGTCGCGCAGATTTCCCACCGCGACACAGTGGACGACCTTATTGTCAAAGGCCGCGATCTGGAAAGACAAGTCTTATCCGAGGCCGTGCGGTATTTTCTTAATGATAGATTATTTGTCCGCGGCAATAGGACGATTATTCTCTAAAAGGCCGGGCGGCAATAAATCTTAGTTGTGATATAATTTTATTATGGCGGATAATTCATTCGACATAGTTTCCGAGCCGGATCTGCAGCTTGTCAACAATGCGCTGAATACGGCGCGCAAAGAAATTGCCGCGCGTTATGATTTTCGCGGGAGCGCGGCTTCTATCGAGCTGAATAATCTCGATCTGCTTTTCAAAGCTGAGGATGATTATAAAATCGGCGCGATGCTCGATATGTTCAAACAAAAGGCGATCAAGCAGGGCGTCGATCTGGCGTTCTTTGATTTTGGCCAGAAAACCGAGGACGCGCTGGGCGGAACAGTCAAACAAAACGTCAGAATCAAAAAAGGCATTGACCGTGAAAAAGCCAAAGAAATAAATCAGCGCATTAAAGATTTGAAATTAAAAGTTAATCCTCAGATACAGGGCGAAGCTGTGCGTGTCTCCGGCAAAAACAAAGACGATTTGCAAAAAGTTATTCAGGCCTTGCGCGGCGCAGATCTGGGGCTGGCTCTGACTTTTACGAATTATCGCTGACCAGCGCCTTTCTAAAATAAAGCAGGTTTTGTATGACAACTGAAGAACAGACAGTCCAGATTATTGACCCGGCTTTGATCCAAGAGCGCAAATGGCGCGAGGTGCGAAAGGTCTTGGAAAAAAATCCTCCGCCGGCCGTGGCCGATCTTTTGATGCAGCTGGATAAATCCGCGGCGCTGATTGTTTTCAAAATTCTGCCGCGGGATTTTGCCGCGGAAGTTTTTGCCTATCTTGACCCGGTGCAAAAAGATAATTTTTTGAGCTGTCTGAACGACAAAGAAGCTCAGCAGATTGTTTCTGAGCTGACTCCGGACGACCGGACGGATTTGTTTTCTGAACTGCCGGCCGAAGTGACTCGCCGCGTGCTGCAGCTGTTGCCGCCGCAGGAATTCAAAGAAGTCAGCCTGCTGTTAGGCTATCCAGAGCGCAGCGTGGGGCGGATGATGACGCCGGATTATGTGACCTGCCAGCCGGACTGGACAGTGGCCAAAACCCTGCGCAATATCCGCGAGCGCGGCAAAGACAGCGAGACTGTCAATATGGTGTATGTGGTTGACGAGCAGGGACATCTGCTCGATGACATTAAGCTCAGGCATATCATTATGGCCAAGCCGACCACCCGGATCAAGAAAATCTGCAATGATGTCTTTGTCAGCCTTTCCGCTTTTGATGAGCGGGAAAAAGCCATTCAGCTGATCAAAAAATACGATCTAGTCGCGCTGCCGGTGGTGGATTCGCAGGGCGTGCTGATCGGCATCGTCACCGTTGATGATCTGCTGGATGTGCAGGACGCGGCAGTCACAGAGGACATATACAAAGGCGCCGGTATCAGTATGCCGTCCAATGATCTGCTGGCCACAGCCAATATTAAAAGCATTTCGGTGCGCCTGCTTTTCACTTACCGCATTGTCTGGCTTTTGGTTTTAATTTTCGTCAATTTATTTTCCGGCGCGGCGTTGTCGCATTTCTCGGATATTATTCAACGCAATATCGTGCTGATCTTTTTTATGCCGCTTTTAATCGACAGCGGCGGTAACTCCGGTTCGCAGGCGGCCACGCTGGCGATCCGCTCGCTGGCCAAAGGCGATGTCACCTTGACCGACTGGTTCAAACTTTTCAGCAAAGAATTTCTAGTGGCGCTGCTTTTGGGGTTTACTATGGCGGTCACGGTGGCGGCGCTGGGGTTTTTCCGCGGTCTGCATTTTACCGGGCTGGCGCGCGACGGCTATTCCGTGGCCTTGATTACTTTTTTGACGATGCAGTGCATTATTATTTTTAGCAGTTTGCTGGGCATCTCGCTGCCGTTTATTTTTACAAAATTCAGGCTGGATCCGGCTGCGGCCAGCGCGCCGATTATCTCTTCGCTGTCCGATATTATGGGCGTGATTATTTATTTTTCCATAGCTACGCTGGTGCTGAGATTTTTTTAAGTTTCTAGTTATGATAAAATTACTGACCTATGTCTAAACCCCGTTCTTACAAAGCCGCCGGAGTCGATGTGGCAGCTGGCTACGCGGTTGTTGAAAAAATAAAAAAGCACGCTGTTTCCACGCAGATACCCGGAGCGCTGGGCGATATCGGCTCTTTTGCCTGTTTTTTTGAGCCGGATTTGACGGGACTAAAAAAACCGGTGCTGGTGGCCAGCAATGACGGCGTGGGCACCAAAGTCAAACTGGCCGCGGCTACAGGCAGGCACGACACGATTGGCGTTGATCTGGTGGCGATGTCGGTCAATGACCTGATTTGTTCCGGCGCGGCGCCGCTGTTTTTTCTGGATTACATCGCCGCGCACAAGGTCGATCCGGCGCAAGTGGAGCAGATTGTGGCCGGCATCGCTGCGGGCTGTCGCCAGTCCGGCTGCGCGCTGATCGGCGGCGAGACGGCGGAAATGAATGATCTGTATCAGCCCGGCGATTATGATCTGGCCGGTTTTGCGGTGGGCATCGTGGACAAAACTAAAATTCTCAATATCGAGCGCGTGCGAACCGGCGATGTGGTGATCGGCCTGCCCTCGTCCGGCCTGCACAGCAACGGCTATTCGCTGGCGCGCAAAGCGCTGGGCAAAGCTGATTATGCCGAAATGCTTACGCCCACCAAAATTTATGTCAGAGAAATTCTGGGTTATCTAAAATCCGGTGTGGAAATTCACTCTATCGCCAATATTACCGGCGGCAGTTTTTATGAAAAACTGGCGCGCGCTATTCCCGCCGGCGTGAATGCCGTGCTTGACCCGGCTAGCTGGGAGCCTCTGCCGGTATTTAAGAAAATACAGCGGGCCGGCCGGATCGCGGACAGAGAAATGTACAGCGCTTTTAATATGGGCGTTGGTATGTGTTTGATCGTCCCGCCGAAGGAGGCCGAAAAAATCGACGGCAGAATTATTGGTAAAATTGTCGGGGGTAATAAAAAGGTTATAATAGAAGGAATAGGGTAGTGCCGCTTCGACAGGCTCAGCGCCTTTCGGTTTTATCATATTTAGCGTAATTGAAATTAAATAGTTCTCTCAGTGGAACATCTAAACCGTACGCAATTTTTTCTAGTGTGGATAATTTAGGATCTTTCAGACAGCGTTCAATGTAACTCAAAGCAGTTTTGCTCAATCCGCAGCTGTAAGCTAGTTTATCAGCGGAAATCCCGCGGATTTTACGCGGTTTTTTGATATGCTTGGCTAGTTTTTCTAATGTGGTCATAGGTTATCTGGAAACAAGCTTAAAGGTTTGCTATGCTTAAGTAGTTGTCTGGGGATAACTAGTAAATTATGAGGAGAGCGTATGTATAAAACACTATGTTTGGTGTTGCTATTCGTAATGACAGGCAGTCTTTATGCGGATAAAAAATTTACGATAAAAGGAATTTATCAGCCCGACACCCAGTTTAATTTCAATACTTCCGGGACTCTGGCGGGCGGCATAAAAGATGAGTCAGACGGATCTTATGATGTTGAAGGCGGTTTTGGCCTTGGCGCGGAAATTTCCGCCTACAGCAATGACCGGCTGGAGATTTTAGGCGGAGTTAATTATATTTTGACTAGAAAAATTGACAGATTGAGTCTTACAGAAACGTTGTCCTATGGCGGCCAGGCGGTTTCTGGCAGATATGAGGGGCCTGTGGCGGATGACTCAAAACTGGATGTGACATCGCTTTATGTGAAGCCGCGTTATTTTTTGGAAAAACCGTCCGCGGACAATGTGGCTATCTATATCGCGGGCAGTCTGTCTTACAATCTGGTGTCCATTAAAATTGGAAACGCAGGAAATGTAAAAGCGAAAGACGGCTTTGGGTTTGGCTTGTCAGCCGGAATTGTTGTCAATGACTTAATAGATTTAGAAGCCGCGTACAATATAGCTGTTGGTGATTTTTTACTTAGTGACGAGACTAACGACTGGAAAGGAACTTATAATCTGCCCACGCTTTCTTTAGCGGCTGGGTTGCGTTTCTAAATAATTATTTTATAACGCGGTCTTATCCCTCGAAGATAAGGCCGCGGCGGTAGACATGGTTTTGTGTTAAAATAATAAAACTATGAAAAAAATGCTGGCCGTCCTCATCTCCGGCCGCGGCAGTAATTTGCAGGCCATTCAAGAAAATATCGAAAACGGCGTTCTCCAAGGGAATGCGCAAATCGCAGTGGTTATTTCTAACAAAGCTGAAGCGGCGGGACTGGCCTTTGCCAGAGAACATAAACTAAATACAGCTGTGTGTCCGTCCGAGGCAGCAGTTTTGGCGGAATTGGAGAAATACCGGATCGATCTGATCTGTCTGGCTGGTTATATGCGTGTGCTCTCGAGGGATTTTGTGTATAAATATGCCGGCAAGATAATCAATATTCATCCGACCCTTTTGCCGAAATATCCGGGACTGCACGTCCACGCCAAAGTGCTGGCGGCCGGCGACAAAGAATCTGGCTGCACCGTGCATTATGTGGATGCCGGAGTCGACACCGGGAAAATTATCGCGCAGAGAAAAGTCCCCGTCCGGCTTGAGGATACTCCGGACACGCTGGCCGCGCGCGTGCTTAAACAGGAGCATATTTTGTATCCGGAGGTTATCTGGCGATTATGCAAAAAATAAAAGAACACAGTCTGGCGGAAATCTTAAAAATTCACGAAAACGGTAAAATCAATGTCGCCAGCAACGCGCCGATAAAAGACTATGAGACTTTATCCGCGGTCTATACTCCGGGTGTGGCCAAAATCTGCCGGGCTGTCGAAGCCGATCCCGCGCTGGCCAAGAAATATACTATCGCCGGCAATACTGTCGCTATTGTCACGGACGGCACGGCGGTGCTGGGATTGGGTGATATCGGCGCTCTAGCCGGTCTGCCGGTGATGGAGGGCAAAGCCGCGCTGTTTAGGGAATTCGGCGGCGTCAATGCTTTCCCAATACTGCTAGACACTAAGGACACAAATGAGATTATTGAAACTATTTTGCGTATCGCGCCTACTTTTGGCGGTATCAATCTGGAGGACATCGCCGCGCCGCGCTGTTTTGAGATAGAACGCCGCTTGAAAGAAAAACTAAATATTCCGGTCTTTCACGATGACCAGCACGGCACGGCTGTGGTAACGCTGGCCGGACTATTCAATGCCCTGAAAGTCGTGAATAAAAAACTGGCGGATGTAAAGATTGTCATCAACGGCGCTGGCGCGGCGGGCATAGCTGTTGCCAGGCTGTTGCTGGCTTCCGGCGCCGGATATATAACGCTGTGCGACCGCGAGGGAGCCATCCACGCGGGGCGCGCTGGACTAAACCCGGAAAAAATGCTTATAGCCGCGCTGACCAACCAAGCCGGACTGCGCGGAGGAGTGAATGAAATATTGGCCGGGCAGGATGTGTTCATCGGCGTGTCGGTTAAAGACGCGCTGACCGCGGCGGCGGTAAAAACTATGAACAAAGACCCGATCGTTTTTGCGATGGCCAATCCCGATCCGGAGATCAGGCCGGAATTGATCGTTGATACAGCGGCGGTTATTGCCACCGGCCGCTCGGATTATCCCAATCAAATTAACAATGTGCTCTGCTTCCCCGGTATGTTCAAAGGGGCTTTTGCCGCGCGCGCGACAGATATCACGCAGGAAATGTGCCTCGCGGCCGCGCGCGCGATCGCCGCCTGCGTCGCGGAAAACGATTTGAGTAGAAACAACATCATTCCGTCCGTATTCGATAAAAATGTCGCGGAGGGCGTGGCCGGCGCGGTGGCGGAAGCTTGGCAGAAATACGGGAGATAAAGGAGGATCTATGAAAAAATTCTGGACATTTGCGGTGTTGATTTTGAATATATCTCTGTTTTGTAGCGCGGCCAATCCCGCCAGAGATTTTATCTATGAGCCGAATGAAGCCGGCGACGGCATAGTTATTACCGGTTATCAGGGTAAAAAAGGCGGAAGAATTGTCATACCTGACAAAATCGAAGGCCTGCCCGTCGTAAAGTTTGACTGCGGCCCTCTGGACGGCTGGTCGGAAGGACTGATGTATCTGTCGGTTAATAAAAAAAATATTAAAAGAAAACTGAAAGACGGTTCGATCAGGCCGCGGATCACAAAAGTGATTTTCCCGGACAGCATCACCGAGATCAGCGCCGGCGAGTTTGGCGGAACTTTTGAGTCCTGCACGGAATTAAAAAGCGTGACCCTGCCGGACAAAGTCCGCGCCATTCCCGGACTTTTTAGCAACAATAATCCCCGGCTCGTTAATATAAAAATGCCGCGGGAGGTGGAGATTATCGGCGAGTCCGCGTTTAGCGGCTGTGAGAATCTTAAATCCATCGAATTGCCGGAAGGCCTAAAAGTGATCGCCGATTATGCGTTTTCTGGCTGCGGCCAGCTCCGTTCGATCAAGATCCCCCGGAGCATTGAGAAAATCGGCTCTATGGCTTTTGGCTCCTGCGCGGAGCTGACAAAGCTGGACATTCCTGACAAACCGATCCGCTATGTGTCGATCGAATTGACTTTTGACGCGCAGCTGCGCGAATACGAGAGAGCGGATAATTCCGCTTTTGCCGGCTGTTCGCGGCTGCCTCTGTCCGCGCGCCAAAAAATATTGAACACCGGCTATCAGGGCAGATTTAATTAAATGTCCGTTAAAAATAATCTGCGGAATATTTTAGCCGGACTCGGCTCCGTCCAGCTCGTCGCGGTGACTAAATACGCCGTGCCGGAACAAGCGCAAGAACTGCTAGTGGCCGGGCATTTTATGCTGGGCGAAAATAAAGTGCAGTCCGCCGCGCTCAAGGCGGAACAGTATAAACAGCATCCCGTGCAGTGGCATATGCTTGGCCATCTCCAGACAAACAAAGCCAGACAAGCTGTGCGGATATTTGAGCTTATCCAGAGTGTGGACTCCCCTAAAATTGCCGCGGCTCTTGCCGCGGAGGCGGCCAAAATAGACAAACGCCAAAAAATTCTGGTGCAGGTGAATATCAGCCGCGAGCCGCAAAAATACGGCGCGGCGCCGGAGGATACGGAAACGCTGTTGCAATACTGCGCCGCTCAGCCCGCGCTGGAGCTGCTGGGCTTGATGGCTATGGCTCCCGATCTGGCGGACAAAGAGCTGACCCGCCCGTATTTCCGGGAAATGCGGGCGCTTTTTGACCGCTGGGCGGCGTCCTATAATCTGCGGATTTTGAGTCTGGGGATGTCTGGCGATTATCAGATCGCTGTGCAGGAAGGCGCGAATATGGTTAGAATAGGCTCCGGACTTTTTGCGGAGGGGCAGCGTTGAAAAAAATATTTTTTTTATTGTGCAGTCTGTTTTTGTTAGCCGCGGCGCGTTCTCCGGCTCCGCCGCCTTTGTCCAGCGCATCTGCCGGATTGCCTCCGCGTTTTACCTATCAGATCCGCGACTATATTGATAAAGATGCCGGTTTTGTGACTGCCGATGTGCGGGTGACGGCTGTGGTTTTGGGCGGCCAGAAATACTGGCACGTGGAGTCTTTAGAGGGCGGTTATTTCCGCAACAGTGTGACGATGGACTATGCGGATTTTCAGACGGTCTCCGATGAGCGTTATAATATTTTTGGCCGGAGCGGTTATCTGAGCGAGTCTTTTCGGCGGCTGCCGGACGGCAAAATAAATTTTTTTCACAAGGCTAAAAATATCAATCTAACCGCCGGCGATCCCGGCAACGTTTATTCCCGCTACGCTTTTCTGGTTTCCCTGAGCGGTTTCCCGTTTGAAAAACAGGAGAAAATAGTCCTCAACGCCTATATGTTTGAGTATGGCAATGCGCTGCCTCTGCGCGCGGTGTATCAGGGGCGGGAAAAAATAAAAGTGCCGGGCGGAGAGTTTGAATGTCACAAACTGGAGCTGGCCGTGGACGGCGTCTTGGGTTTATTCGCGCCGGATAAATATTATTTGTATTATACGGCGGCCAAGCCCCACCACTTTGTGCGTTTTGATCAAAAAGTTGAAAACGGCCGCTGGCTGTCTAACGAGCTGATCAGCATTTCTTATTGACCCTGAGGCTGTCCGATTGGATTGTGTTATAATTACTTTTTAACTTTTTTCGGAAAGATAGAGAGGCTTTGTGATAGATTTTTTTCTGGCTCTGGCGCAGGCCCCGCCGAACGTGGTTTTTCACTATGATGTGATACTGGAACCGCTTAGCATCGCGCTGGAGTATGACCGCGCGGAAATAAACAATCTCAAAGACCTGCCGCGCGAGCGGGTGTCGGTGCCGGAGCAGGCGCTGATCAATATTCTCGTTCAGCAGCCTGCTAAAAACGGCCGTTATAATATTGCCCGGGAGTACCGCGAGCGGGCGTTGTATCTGCTGCAGGATATTCTGCCGGGGCGGGTTGTGTTGCCGCCAGAAAAACCGGAAATAAATCTGCGCTATATTCTGGAGCCGACCAGACAGAATTGCAAAATCTGGGTGGATTTTGCGGGCACCCCGTATGCCGCTTTGCGCGAAGTGCCTAGGGATAAACTGTCCCGCGCGGAGCGCGTGTTTATCAATTTTTTAGCCGGGGTGCCGGTCAACGGCGGTTGTTTTTTTGTAGGACAGCATCAGCTGGCCAGAATGTATTATTTTCTGGCGCGGACACCGAATGTTTTGCTGAAATCCGGCAGGCAGCTGCTCATCCACAACACCCCGCCGAATTATCAGGGCATTTTCCGCGGCGAGCGCGGGCGTTATGAATTTGCGCTGACTTTGGCCGGAGACGTCCTTTCCCGCAGGAACTGCCAGCTCATAGGTGAAAAAAATTTTGTGCTTTTTCATCAAGGGGTTGTTTACGCGCTGGATAATATTTCCGCGCTGTTATTCGAGCGTTACCTGCCCGCGCCAGTCTATCTGATGCGGGAAGAGATCCCCAAATTTGCCGCGGACTGCCTGCTGCCTCTGGCCGCCAGAGGCCTGAACTTTAATTTTCCGGCGGAATTCACCGCGCTCAATGCATCCGTGGTTGGCGCGCCGCCCGCGCCGGTGCTGGCAGTGCTGGGCGAGTCCGCCGGCCGTCTGAAAATAAAAATCAAATATGATTACGGCTTAAAAATTCTGCCGGAATACGCCCGCGTGGACAACGCGGAGTTTTACCGGGTAGAACAAGACGGGCGGGAATATTTTCTGAAGCGCGACAAAAAAAGCGAAGACTGGCTCCATACCTATCTTAGCGAGCGGCGTTTTCTAGCGGAAAACGACGGCTATACGGTGGAGCACGATGATTTTGTCGATTTTATGACTTATGAATTTCCGGGCTTGAAACAAAACATCGGGCTTAAAATCCTCGGCGAGCGTTTGGAGCAGTATGTCTATGCCGATCAAGAATTTGACATAGATCTGGATTTTCGCCAATCTTCCGGCATTGACTGGTTTGAATTTGCGCCGGTGTACAAAGTCAAAGACGCTGTGTTTACCCACGCGCAGATACAGGACCTTTTGGCCGCGGAAAAAGAATACGTGCGCCTGCCGGACGGCTCGCTGGTAAAAATTCCGCGGCGGGAATTTGATTATCTGCAAAGCTATCTAGCCGGCCGCAGCCAGAAGACAGCGAACGGCAAATATCAGGTCAGAAAATATGATTTGTATTATCTGTATTCCGGCGTGCGTGACCAGATGAAAGCCAGAATGGATGAATCCCTGCAGACTCTGCTGAACAGCCTGGAAAATTTTTCCGGCATTCCGCCGCGCGCTCTGCCGCAAGGCTTAAAAGGCGCGCCGCGCTCGTATCAGTTGCTGGGTTATTACTGGCTGCAGTTTTTGCACGACCACAATTTTCACGGCATACTGGCCGACGATATGGGG
>JAITIS010000034.1 GCA_031279305.1 Candidatus Margulisiibacteriota bacterium
CCGAAGGCAGAGGAGTATCGCTAGAAGCATATCAAGAGTGGGTTAATCTATCCGCAAATCTTGATAATTCGGGTTTTCCTAAATATGAGGGGGTAGTTATCAAGGCAAGCCTGTCTCTAGGATTTATTCCTAACGCTACGACTTCTCAGTAAATTAACAATATGGCCAATAATGATAGCCGTAAAGTGGCCATACTGTATGCAGACACAAAGCCCCGGATAACTGAAATGCTTAACACCATTGGTTCAGACAGCAAGCTACCAGTACGCTCTACAAAAAATATTCTTGACATATATGCCAAATATAATGGAACACCTCTATCAGCAAACATCAATGCCGCCATAGAAACGCTTAAGTCTGGCGGAACAGATCCGAATAATTTATGGGCTGATGCTCAATATGCCCTGAGTATGTACGAACGCGCACGTGATATGTTGCCAGAGTTTCAGCGTCAGGCAGATGAAACTGCCCAGTTATTGAACAACGCGGTTGGTTCGGCTCAATGTGATGGTTTAACTATTGGTGACGGAGAAATACCATATCGCAGACCGGAAGGATTTAGTAGCAGTGCTTTATTGCCGCAGATGCTAAAAATATATAGCGAAAGATTTGATCTCCTCAGCCAAAATGAATTAACTCATAATATGGGTGTATTCCAGATAGCTTTGGGGGTTAAAGGAGAACAACAGACAGATGGAACTACCAAATATACAGTTGAAGTTATTGATACTACTAAACAAAATGGTGAAGAATTTCTCCCTCCTGGGAAAGCTGGAGATGGAGAACCAGAACCAACAAGTACGGGCAGCCAGCGTCTCCCAGGCAATAGCCCTAGCCGGAGAGCTGTTAATATGGGAACGCCGTACATTGATGGGCACGGAAATATGTGCCTTGTAATGCATACAAACATTACTACTCCAGAAGAGTATATGATATACAAAACACCGGAAGGCGTTTGGGGTGTAGTAGTTTTAGACTATAGTTCTCATACACATGCGGTTTCGTCGGGTGTGCACAACATAGTAGAGACAAGGTATATTAAGGACAATAATGAGAAGAAGCCGAATGTACATTATAATAAATATGAATCTGTACAAGATTTGCTTAAGGTAATTGGAAGTGATAGGTGGGCGGCTGGCGTAGTTCGATTATCTAATAGCGATCTATTTACGCTTATTAGTAATAGTGGCTCAAGCTATTTTCGTACTATAAATGGGAGGGGGGGCACACAAATGTCTGCCGATGACCAAAAAAAATATAAATTTCTGCTAGAGCTATATGAAATAGAAACAGGAGAATCCATTCAAGGGTACGAGAAGATACAAGACATAGAGAAGACCCGTAACGGCAGAAACTCAAGAATTTTTAGTTAGGATTAGTTATAATTATTAATAATCATTCGTAGTAGATTATTAACGTTATCTATATCATCGACTATGGAATGTTCTTGATAGCTTTGTCTGAGATAAAAAAGCACGAAGTATAATTGTTCTTTATAGTACTGAGACATCAAGCGATTTGATTGTAGGATTTTCTGCGTGTCAATATTGTTCAATGCAAAGTTCCCTAGAATAATACTAGAGGCATAGTCACTAGATAGCATATACTCATTTAGCAAAAAAGCAGTGTTTGTTAAATTGTATTTATCGTATACGAATGCATTAGTAAATAAGTTTTTCTGTTTAGCATTATTTTGTGGCAATTTCCCTTGCACCTTGTAATATGTACTAAGTTCTTGAAGTGGAGAGTACATCTGCCACGAAACATTGTAGCCTGCCGCTCCATCAAAATAATCAATAGTTTTATCACTATCTGTTAATGCTAGAATTTCGTGTTGTGTATCTTGGTCTAATGGTCCTGTCAGAATTACTATATTGTTCTTTAACTGAGAAAAAAACCAAAACCCAAACTGCGCCGCCTCAAAACAATAGCCGGCTTTTCGGGTCACAAATTCCGGCAAAGTATAATAGCCGCCGTTTCTGCTCGGAGCGCCTGTCCTTCCCCGTATCCTCATCCCGTCCATCACACGATAAAACATCCGCGCCGCCTCGTCCTCGGTCACTTCCTGCTCGTTCCAGCCCGCGCCGAGCACGCGCGTGACGGCGGCCATCACCGTGCCCTGCTCGTCGTCCAGCCACACCAGCGGTATACCGCTTCTGCGTATCTCGTCAGTGAGGTCACGTTCGATATTATCCGTTTCGGTCTGAAATGCATCTCCAAAACGAATATTTATATAATAATGATTGACTATTTCCGGTTCTTCCAGCCGGCCATTGCCCGCGCCGTAAATCACGCCGTTGGCGGCAAAGCCGCAGTCCACACTGCGCTCTTTTTCCTCGAATGTCGCGCCGATGCCGTAGCGCTCCACGAATTCCTCATAGCCCTCGCCGGCGCCGCGGTCGATCGCGCCGTTGCCGTTTTTGTCATCCATACCAAGCTCGCGGACATAGATCGCGCCGAGCGGCGAAAAAGAATATAATTGCTGGCTGATCGGCGGCATAGCCTTTCTCCTTTCTGTTTAGATATCGTAAGTCCGGGGCGGAAATTGCCGTCTACATAAAATTCGTGATGGTCATCCCGATCGTGCCGTAAAAAGGATGGGCGTCGATCTCGTCGCCGTCCGCATTCAGCGTTTTTTTGTCATTGCGCAGCAGATTGACCAGCGTGAAATTAAAATACATCGTGTCGCTGGTGTACACGCGCAGCCCCGCGTTGAGATTGTATTTATTGTCCTCATAGGCCGCCGCGTCCGCCACCCAGCTCAAATGCTCGTCGGTAAAAATCTCGCCGCCTAGCATCGCCGAAGTGATCACTTCTTTGGCCACATAGCGGCCGATAAAGCCGACGCTGACCGAATGTCCGCCTAAGAATTTTTTGGTGGAGACCATATACATCGCGGGATAATCCTGAAAGGTGCCCATCGAGGACAGATTTTCAAAACCGATGGCCACGTGCAGCGGATTTTCATAATTATTCAGCGCGCCGAACCATTTGAGATTGAGGAACAAACCCTCGCGCTCGCTGCGCCCCATCACGCCCAGCTCCGAGCCGTCGGAAGTGCCCAGCGCCAGATCGTATTTCCAGTGCGATTTCATTTCGTTCGTGCCGGAAAAAGCGCCTAGGCCGAAATTGTACTGCTGAAAACGCAGCCCTTCGGCGTTCGGGATCACAATATAGCCGGTGGCGCCGTTGATATTGCGTCCGGAAGCCCAGAGCGCGCCCGCGCATAAAACCAGCATTAAAAGTTTCTTCATAAAAATCCCCCCAAAGAAACTGTCTATCTAAGGCTATTATACAACGCTTCGAGCTTTTTGGTAACCGCGGAATTCAGATAATGAGCTTGGGCGTTCTTATCCGCGCCGGCGGACAGGCGCGCCAGTTCCGCGGGATCATTCAGCACGGCCAGCGTCCGGCGGACAAAAGCGTC
Source organism: Candidatus Margulisiibacteriota bacterium (assembly GCA_031279305.1). Taxonomy (GTDB): domain Bacteria; phylum Margulisbacteria; class Termititenacia; order Termititenacales; family Termititenacaceae; genus JAISQA01. The sequence continues at coordinate 3,428 of JAITIS010000034.1, forward strand.
CAGATCGTCCGGCGTCAGACAGCCGTCCGCGCCGTCCTCGATCATCTGCGACACGCCGCGCGCATCGACGGCCACGGCCGGTTTGCCGCAGGCTTTGGCCTCGGAGATGACCAGCCCCTGCGTTTCTGTTTTGCTGGCGCAGACAAAAAGATCCCCGGCCTTCAAATAATCATACACCCTGTCCCGCTCCACCCGCCCGGTGAAAATAACCCGCTCCGCGATGCCCAGCGTCCCGGCCAGCGTTTTCAAGGCCGCTTCATAGGGGCCAAAAGCCACGATCATCAGGCGCGTCTCCGGTTTCCGCGCGGCAATCTTCTGAAAAGCCCCCAGCAGAAACTCGATATTTTTTTCTCTGGACAGGCGCCCGCAGTACATCAAAAGCGGCGCGTCCGGCGCGATGCCGTATTTTTCGCGTATGCCGTCCGGGCGGGCGGCCGCCACCGCCGCGTCGTCCACGCCGGTCGGCAGAACCTCCGCGCGCTGGGATACTCCGTACTCGTCGCGCAGTATATCCCGGACTATCGCGGTCGGCGTGATGATGAGGCCACAGCCTTTACAGAAATCCCGGATGATCCATTTCAATGCCGGCTCGGAGACGCGGCGCGGCAGCGGCACGAAATGCAGATAATCCGTAAACAGCGTGTGAAAATGATAAACAAACGGCACTTTCAGCTTCCGGGCAAAACGCCGGGCTAGATAACCCAGCTGGTACGGCGAATGGGAATGTATAATATCCGGCCGGTTGTATTTGAGATACTGCCAGTGGCCGCGCTTCAAAGGCCAAGCCAGCCGAAAGCCGGGATAAAGCCGCGCGCCCAGCGAAGGGAAACGGACGACTTCATAATTATCGGTGTCCTGAAATCCCGGATAGGACGGCGCCATCACCGTCACCTCGTGCCCCAGCGCGGTCAGACCTCTGGCAAAAGTATCCACCGACACGGTCACGCCGCTTAAGTACGGCTTAAAAGACTCGGTATAAAAATGCACTTTCATTATAGGCTATGTCCTTTTGATTTGGCGCAGGAGAATATGCTTTGCTTCCGCGCGCGCTGCGAGCACGCGGACGCGCATCCGGCAAAGCATTCGCCCCTAACTGTTTTTTTTCTCCAAGGCTTTTAATCTCTCGTTTATTTCCGGCAGTTTATTGTAGAGCGCGCGGCGGCGCATCGCTATGCCGTATTCGCCCGCGGTAGGCGTGCCGTAGATTTTGGCATTGGGCGGCACATCGGCCACCACCGAGGTCGAGGCAAAAATAACCGCGCCGTTGCCCACCGTGATATTATCGCTGATGCCGGCGTTGCCGGCGACGATCACGTTGTCGCCCAGAACCGCGCTGCCCGCCACATTGGACGAGCCGGCCAGTATGCAGTTCCTGCCGATCCGCACGTTGTGCGCGATCTGCACTTTGTTGTCGATCTTGGTGCCCCGCCCGATGACTGTGGCGCTCAGAGTCGCCCGGTCTATGCTCGTGTTTGCGCCGACCTCCACATCATCCTCGATAATCACGATGCCTTTTTGCGGCACTTTGACCTGCCGTCCGTCTTTATCCCGCACATAGCCAAACCCATCCGCGCCGATCACCGCGCCCGCGTGAATAATGCAATTACGCCCGATGACACAGCCGGCGTAAACTACCGCGCCCGGATACAGCACCGTGCCGCCGCCGATCCGGACATTCGCGCCGACATAGACCAGCGGATAAATCGTCACATCCTGCCCCAGCCGCGCGCTGGGCTCGATAAAAGCGCGGTCGGAAACCGCCGGTTTGACTTTTTGCGGATAAAAAATATTCAGGAGTTCGATTAAAACTTCTTTGCCTTTGTCCGTGATGATCCGGGGACAGCCCAATTCCGGCAGATCTTGGCGCAAAACCACGCAGTGGGGCTTTTTGTTTTTAATTTCGTCTACCGCCCGGCGGGTGACCGCCAGACAGAGCGCGCCGTCCCGCGCGCAGTCCGCTGTCTCGACCAGCGCGGACAATTTCACGTCCGCGCCCTCCAGCCGGCCGCCGATTTTCTCCGCCAGAGCTTTTGCCGTAAGCATTATTTTTTGCTGTTCAATCTTTTAACCACTTGTTCGGTCAGGTCCAGGCCGCCGGCGATGACCACCTGTTTGTCCACCACCACATCGATGCCGACTTCTTTGGCCACGGACTCGACCGCAGTCACAATATCTTTGCGGATCTTGACCATCTGCTCCTCATTGAGCATTTTGATCTCGGCTTCTTTGGGGTCCAGTTCTTTTTGCATTTTCTCGCGGATTTTGTCCAGATCTTTTTCGGTCTTGCCGTCAATGCGCGCGTCCTCCAGCTCCTGCTGGTATTTGGTCTGCGCCTTGCGGTAATCTTTCATTTTATTGTTAATCTCCTCCTGCGCGGTTTTGGTCTTGCTGTAGCCTTTGAAAACCTGCTCCACATCGATAAAGCCGACTGTCGCGGACAGGGCCAGACTGGCCATTATTAGCAGGCCTGTAATTATTTTTACGAGCTTCATATGTACTCCTTCCAAAAAATTAGGGTCTTTTTTTATTTTAGCATACCCGCCATTTTGGCAACAAGGATTTTAGTTTAGAAAAAACCCGCGGCGGGAACAAAAGCGGATTATTGATTGTGGCCGCGCGCGAAGGCTAAAAAGTATTGCCGATATTAAAACTCAGGAAGCCGTCGGCAAATTCCCGGTACTGCGGCCAGCCGTAATCCAGCCTAATCGGCCCCATCGGCGTGATAATGCGCAGGCCGAAACCCTGCGCCGCGCCCCAGCCGTGCTGATTGGCAAAACCGCGCTCCTCATCCAGCGGATCAGCCACCGGCTTGATCGCCTGTCCGATGTCGTAAAACAGCACGCCCACAAATATTTCCGTAAAAATATACCGGTATTCGATATTGAATATGGCGCGCTCGTTGCCTTTGGCAAAGACGGATTGGTAACCGCGCACCGTGGTGTCGCTGCCCACATAATACTGCTCCGCCGGGAAAATATCGCCCAGCTGATAATCATACATCTCGCGCAGAGCCAAAACCTGTTTTTCCGCCAGCGGGAAAAATTGGTTGAACTGCAGGCTGTAGCGGGAAGCGTTGATGCTGCCGCCGAGCAGTTTGCTGGAGTGATCCATCGAAAAAACATTATGCAGCCCGGTGGTCGGATTCATCCACTGATCGCGCGTGTCATAAGAGATCGTGTAAGCAACCGCGCGGTCTAAATAGTCCTGCGAGCGGTCGTCTGTATTAAACACATCTTCGTAGCGGAAAGTAAAAGAATCGTAAATGTTTCTGGTGCGGCGGAAACCGACCGTGGTCGACCAGCCGTTGCGCAGTTCCCGCTGGCCGGAGAGATAATTGTAGCCGTAAGTCGACCACAAGCGGCCGGTAAAAGAAGTTTTATTGTCCCACATCCAGGGATTGTGGTAGCGGATCTGGTAGGAAGTGATCCGCTCCGCAAACTGCGATTTAAGCAGGAGCGACTGGCCGGAACCCATCACGTTATCCAACATCAGATCGATGAAGCCAAACCAGCCCTGCACCTGTCCGTAGCCGCCGCCGAAATTGATCGAGCTGGTCTTTTTTTCTTCGACCCTAATATCCAGATCGATCAGGCCGGTCTCTTCATTGAAATGAATATCCGGCGCCAGCGCGGCAAAATAATTGAGATTGTAGATATTGCGCAAATCTTCGCGCAGAACAGCGGCGTTAAAAATATCGCCGGAGCGCATATCCATTTCCCTGGCGATAACCTTTTCCTGCGTGACAGCATTGCCGAGAATGCGGATAGCGCCGACCCTGCCCTCGGTGATCCGGTAGGTCAGCGTGTAATTATTGGCGGAGGACGGACGCTCCACCGAGTCAATGCGGGCAAAAACATAATCTTTGTCCCGGTACAGCTTTTCCAAGGCGACCAAGTCTTTTTGCATCTGGCGAACGGCCAGCACCGCGCCAGGCCTAAGCTCCAGCGCCGCGCTAAGCTCCGCGTCAGACAGCGCTTCATTGCCGGCGAAGATGATGCGGTTCAAACGGGGATTTTCCCGGATGGTGTAAACCAAAACGCTCGTCTGTCCTCTGACCAGCCGGGTGTAATCCGCCCGCTCGAAAAAACCTAGATTCAAAATGCGCTGGCGGTTGACCTCGGCGCGCAGTTCGGAATAAAAATCTCCCGGCTTGATGAGCAGCTCTTCGCGCACAATGTTTTCGGAAACAGTTTTAAGCCCGTCAATTTTTATTTCGGCCAGCGGATAGGAAACGTTTAGCTCCGCGCGGTCGGATGCCTCATAATCCGCGCCGCGCAAGAATATTTCCGCCGGGTAAACGCCCTCCGCCAGCCCCGCCGGCAACCGGCAATAACCCGTCCATTCGCCTGGCGCGTACTCGCGCAAAACTGTCCGGACGCCATTGACGCTCACTTCCGCGGCGGTTATGCGCGGCTCCAGTGTTTTGATCTCAAAAGTCACGGTCTGGCCGGGGGCATAAAGGCTGTCCAGCTCATACTGCAGAGGGGCGGGATTGGCGTCTGAATAATCCGGCGCCTCCAGCGACAAACCGCGCAGGGGATTGCCGGAAACAGGGCCGGGCGCCAGCAGAGCATCTTCCAGCGCAGACCAGCCGGCGCTCAAAAGCATTAAGACAACAAGCCATTTGCGCATAACTAAAAGATAATACCTGTTTTACAAAATTCTGTCATTTCCGCTGTATCCGATCCGCGCTGTTTAGAACGTATAGCCCAGACCGAAATGGAAAATCCAGTGCAGCTCGCCGCGCCCCAGATCAAAACGCAGGGGGCCGACCGGCGTGGAAATCCGGACGCCCAGCCCGTAGCCGGACTTAAATTCTTTAACTGAAATTTCCGGCGAGGCAAAGGCATTGCCCCAGTCGTAGAACAGCACGCCCTGCCAGTATTCATTAAATATGTAGCGGTATTCGGCGTTGAGCAGGATCATTTTGGGGCCGACGGCAAAAGGCTCGGTGTCGGCGTAGCCGCGCACCGTGGAGCTGCCGCCCATAGCGTATTCCTCGCCCTCCAGAATATTCCGGTCCCGCGCGGAAACATAAGCGCCGCCGCGGTAATTGAGGCCGATGATATGATTGCGCTCCGTCAGCGGCATAAACCGCGAGTACTGCAGTTCATTGCGGTGAAAATCCACGCCGCCGAAATCAAAAAGCGGGCTGTTCAAAAACTCCAGCCGCCCGCCTTTTTCCAGACGCGCCTGAAAAATATCGCCGTCGAGAACTATGCCGGTTTCGCCCAGATAGCTCAAGCTATTGTAAGTGTACACCGCCGAAAGCGAGCGCTTGAGATAATGAATGTCCGGGCTGAGCAATACATCTTCCCGCACAAATTCGTCGCGGTATTCAAAGAGCAGGCCATACTGCGGGCCGAAAGGCAGCGGCATATGCAGGTCTGTGGAGAAGCCTTCGCGGCGGATAGGCAGCAAATCGTCCGCGCCGCGTTCGGGATTGCGCACCGATTCATAGCCGACGCCCAAGTAAGAAGTGGCGCCCCAGGACATCCCCCGGAAGAAAAACCAAGGATAATAATACCGCAGGCGGTAGCTGATTTTGGGCAGCGCGTCCTGCTTGCGGTATTCCTGCCCGTACTGCACGTTGATCTGGATCTGCTCGCCGGTCTTAAAAAGATTGATCAGGCTAAGCCGGGAAAAAGCAAAACGTTCCTGCGAGGTCACGCCCAGCCCCACATTCAAAAGGCTTTTTTTCTTTTCCCGCACCCGCAGGCGCAGATTTACCGCTCCGGTTTCGCCGGATGGCAGTATGTCCGGCAGGGAAACCGAGGAAAAATAACCCAGCCGGAATATGCGCTGGCGGTCGGCGTAAAGGTCTTTGCTGTTGTAAACCACGCCCTTTTGCAGGCTCATCTCCCGCAGGATCAATTCCGTCGGGGTGTCCGTGTTGCCGGTGACCGTTATGCTGTCAATCACCGGCTCCAGCACCTGCACGCGCAGCCCGCCGCCGGAAATATCCGCCCGCTCAACCAGCGACAGCTCATAACCGTCCCGGCGGTAAAGCCGGTTTAAGCGCCGGATGTCCGCGGCCAAAGTGTTGTAATTCAGCTGCTCGCCGGGCTGGCTGAGCCAGATACGCCGGATTTTCCGCAAAGGCAGGGATTTGTTGCCGGCAAACCGCAGTTCTTGAATAACGGGATTTTCCTGCACGGTGAATATTACCCGCAAGCCCCGGTCGTAGGGCTGCAAATCCGCATTGACGGACTGAAAGCCGCCCAGCGCCATTATGCGTTTCAGGTCTTCCTGCACAACCGCGTAATCCAGCCGCTGGCCGAGTCTGGTGCGCACCGGCGCGCGCTCCAGAATATCCTCCTGGCTGTACACCGTGTTGCCGCTGACCGCCAGCGCCAGCACCGGCGCATTTAGATAATCCCGCGCGCCGAGCAGCCCGGTCAAAAGCAGCAGGGAAAGCCAAATTTTTTTCATCATCCGCTCCTCAAAAACTATGCAGCAATTCCAGCGACAGCACCGGAATATATTCACGCTGCATAATATCCAGCTCCTCGCCGGCGCTCAAAGACAATTCATCAAAAAAATAATCCCGCGAAATCCGCCAGGTGAGTTTGTACGAGCTTACCGTAACATTGATGTCCTTGGTTTGTAGATTGCGGTCAAAGCTGGTGTCCACGCTAAAAAACAGGCGCTCCCGCCAGAGTTCTTTGACCAGCTCCAGACCGAACAGCGTCTCGCTGGCGGCCTCCGTTTCTGGATCAGTCCGGGAAGTGTCCTGTCCGAAATCTCGCCTGATCCGCACATCATAGAGGCCGGCGCTTTCCGCCGCCGCCCGTTCCACCGGCTTGAGCAGGGAGCGGGCCAGCAGATTGATTTCGGTGATGGTCAGGTCGCGGAGCGTATCGCGGGTCGCGTCGTTGATCGTCTGGGCGCCCGTGCCGCGGGCCAGCGCTATGGCAGACTTGATGAAAGGCGGCGAGATAGCATAAGTCAGCTCCTGAAAACTGGCCTGATCTATAGTCCGGCCGGTGTCCTGATCGCGCAGGACGTAAGGCTCGCCGTCCAGCGCATAGAGCGAGCCTTCTTTTTGGTATTTCTCAAAAGCAATCGAGGACAGATCAAAAATCGAGCCGTTGACGAAAACCAGATAATCGCTTTCGGTGGTGACGGTCTGCGTCTCCTCGTCCAGATCAGCCGAAACCGCCAGCGGCGCCGCGGAGACTAGCCGCGTGTCGTAGACGGTGGTCTGCGCCACCAGCGTAATGCGCGGCTCCAGCGTGAATTTTTCGGAAACCGCAAATTCCAGATAATTTTCCTGCGGCCGGCGCAGGGACTGGGTCAGAAAATATTTTTCCTGCTCGCGGTATTCTAACAGCGTAAATTTCCGGTTAAGGAAACTGAGATAGCCATCCGCTAAAAAGATCCGGCCGTCGATGCGCGCAAAATTGGTTGAACCGCCGATTTTCACCGGAGGATTTTCGTCGCGCAGGCTGACATTGATCTGGTTCAAAAAACTGGAGAATTCGCCGGTCAAAAGCAGCGAATCGCTGGACAGAGCGCGCACATCTTTGCGGATATTTAAGTTCAAGTCCAGCTGCGCGGACAGGTTTTTTTCAGACTTGACGCTGAGGTCTCTTTCCAGCCTAAAGAGATACAGCGTGCCGTCGGTAAAACCAAGGTCGCCTTTTAAGAGCGGCCCCACCGGCTCGTTTGCGCGAATCCGCCTGTCCAGAGCGGCTCTGGCCTCCGAATTTAAGGGCACCAATAAATCGCCCCGCAGGGTCAGGTCTTTTAACTCTATGCCGCCGTGGTACAGATTACGGATATCGAGCTGGCCGCGCGCATCGTCGAGGGACAGGTCGCTGCGTAAAACTAACTGCGCGGGTTTAAGCAGCGACCAGCCTTTTAAGCTGACCGAACCGGACAGATTGAGCGGAGGCGCGTACTGGCTGCCGCTGCGCAAAAGAATTTCCAGAGCAGCTATGGTTAATTGATTGTCTTTTAGCTCAAGCGCGGCACGGCGCACCAGCGCGGATTGAAAATAATCATTGTCCAAGCTAATCCGCGTGCCGCCCAGCTCCAGTTTTTCCGCGGAAAGCAAAGGGTTGTCCAGCGTGCCGCGCAAAACCAGCGCGATATTGCCGGTGCTGTTCACCGCGTCAAGACCGCGCACGAAAGGCGTGAACAGCACGATGTCCGCGCCGCTTAAATTCAGGCGCAAATCTATGTCCTGCCGCCGGTAACGCTCGTCCCACAGGCCAAACAGCGGAAAACTGCCGGACAGGATATGGCGCGCCTCGCGTTTGTTCTGCCGCAGGCTGACTTCCTGAAAATTCAGCATCCCGTTTTCCGCGGCGGCATTGAGGCTCAGGCCTTCGTACTGCACGCCGGCGATGGACAGACCGGAAAATTCCAGATTGGCGCTGATCCGCGCGGATTCGTCCGTGCGGATTCTGGCCACGGCCAGCGCCGCCCGCTGGCCCTGCAGCGCGCCGTCTGCGATGCGCAAATCCGCCGCGATATTCAGGCTGCCGCCGCGGCTCAAAAGAGCCAGCCGGCCGCTCAATCTGCCCTCTATGTCTAACGCCAGACTTTCCGTGACCGCGGCAGAGGGCATAAACTCCGTAAATTTCTGCAAAAGCGAATCGCCGTATTCCGTATAGAGCGGCAGTTCCGGCAGAACAGCGGGGCTGATCTGCCGGTGTTCCTGCGCGGAAACCAGCCGCTGTTTAACATCCAGATACAAATTTTCCGCGCGGCGCCAAAAATTATAGGCCGCCTTAAGGTCCGCCTCCGCGGCGGCATCCGCGCTGACATTCAATCTCTGCCAGAGCGGCGCATTCCCAGCCGCCAGCTTTACGTCCGCGCTACCGGTCACCAAGCTGTCCGCCAGCCTGAGCCGGCAATCCGTCAGGACAAAATCCCCGGCACGGCCTGCGATATGGCCGGATAACTCCGGCACGCTCAGGTCTGAATAACACAGGTCCGCCGCGTTAAACGCGCCGTCCAAGGAGAACTGTTTGTCCCGCCAAAAAAGCGCGCCGGCAAAACCCAGCCGTCCGGAGCCATCCGGAAAATATTTTTGCCAGAGCTGGCTGTCGCGCAAATCCAGCTCAGCCCGCTCGATATTTAGGGCAATATTATGCCGCGCGTCGCCGTTTAGCTCCAGCTTGAGCCACGGCTCCGGCTGGTTGTCCGCCACGCGCACCCGGTAGCTCCCGGCGGCATAATCCGCGCTGGCCAGCAGTTCCCGCCCGTTCAAAATAAGCGACACGCCAGAGGCGCGCAGTTTGTTATCCTGCCAGACAAAAGCGCCGGAAAGTCCGCCAAGCTCCTGCTGGTAAAACTCCAGCGCCGTTTCAATGTCCGCGTATCCGCGTACCGTGCCGCCATCCAGCTGAAAAGCAATATTGCCCGTCGCCTGCCCGGGACTGTGGAAAACAAGCTCGCCTTTATTATTTTCCAGCGACACGCTGACCGCCACATCGCCGAGGGCGGCATCCGCGTATTTTAGGTTTTCTATATTTAACTCACCTTGTTCGGCCAATCTGCTCAAAGGCCCCCGCAGGGCAAGCCGCGCCGCGCCGGCGCCGGAAATATTGTCCAGGGAGAAATAGCGGGAATATTTTTTTTGCAGATCCAGCCCGCCTATCTCCGCCCGCATATCAAACACCGGATCGTTAACCAGCACCACCGAGCCATTTAGAGTCAGCGCCGCGTCCTGCGCGTCCGCGCGCAGATTGACAAACCGGACAGTCTGACCGCGCCAGCGTACTTCGCCGGAAATATTTTTCAGCGGCTGGAGCAAATAATCGCCCGGCTGAACCTCTGCGCCGGACAAACGCAGATCTACTTCCCCGCCGGGCACGGCATTAAGCGACACAGCCCGGATGCGCGCGTTAAGATCCGCCCGCCCGGAATGCAAACCGTAGTCCGAAAAAGACAGAACATACCAGCCGTGTTCGGCCAATCTTATATTGGCCGCGCTGACTGTCAAAGAATAACCCTGCCCGATTTCGCCGGATAGCCTGACCGGAGTGTCCCGCCCCACCGCAGCCTCGGCGGAAAAAACAACGGCGCTGCCGTCTATATCCAGCCAGCCGTTCAAAACAGCCTGCTGATCGTAGCGGCGCGGCAGAGCGCGGCCAAAACCTTTTTCATCTATAAAACGCAAGTCGCTGTTGGCAAAAGTCACCCGCATTTTGGGCTGCGGCGTTTTTTTTCGCGGATCGGCGGGGCTGCCCGCGAATGAGTAATTCCAGTTATCCTGCCGGTCGCGTTTGACCAACAGTTTAGCGTCGTAAACTTTTATCTCGCGGATATTGGAAAGTATATCGAATCTCTGCAGAATAATATTTTTAAGGCTGTACTCGACCTCCGCCCGTCCGATCAGCGCGGCGGCAGTGCCGTCCGGCTCCGTGATTGCCACGTCGGTCAAAATGATCCGCTGGTATATATTGCCCTGCAGCCGGCCGATTGTGACGTTTTTGGAAACCAGCCCGCTTAGCTGATTTTCCAAAATGCCTTTGAAATACTGGCGGATGTCTAAGGGATTGGCCAGCGCGGCTGTGCTCAGCAGCAAAAATAAGCAAAAATAACGCCAGCGTCTCATTGGCGAAATACTAACAAATTTTCTGCTAAAATACTGCTTGAGGCATCTGGCTAACGCGAATATTATACCGCCGCGAGTAGACGGAGTACCGTGAACTCGCTTGCGGCACAATATTCGCTCTAGCCAGCATTTTAGGAGTATCGGTGAATATTTTTAAGCGGCTGGATTTTTGGCTGATCGGCGGATTTGTTTTAGTTTTCTTTTTTATCCTGCCTTGGGTGCCGGTTATCGACGGAGACACGTTTTATTATCTGGGCAAAGCCAGATATATGCTGGCCGGCGATCTTTTCAACAGCAAGGCTTTGACGGCCAAGCCGGTTTTGGGGATGTGGCTTATGGCGCTGAGCTTAAAAATCTGCGGGATCAATCTTTGCGGCCTGTATCTCTGGCACACGCTTTTGGCCGCCGGCGCGCTTTGGCTGTTTTATGCTTTTGG